>CAVPQF010000160.1:0-6469 GCA_963707225.1 uncultured Gammaproteobacteria bacterium | reverse complement strand
GCAGGGTGCGCGGTCTTCTCGGAGCCTCCAAAGCTGATCGTGCCGCTTACGCCGCCGGCAGGAGCCGGTGCGCTCAGGGACACCCGTACGTTGACCGTGCTGCCTTCGATGTTGCCGCCGCTCGCGTTGGTGAAGATCAGACTCGCCTGACCGCCGCCTTCGCAGCTCACGTCGTTGATCGTAGCGTCGTGATGGTGGCGAAGGTTAGGGCGACCTGAAACTGAACCAGTAGGTGCAAGAACGATGAATTGCTCGGCTCTCGAACCATTGCTCGCACAGACGCTGCGCGAGGCGTTTCGGCAGCACGTCGCCCAGCACGGTCTTCAGTTCCGCCAGCGGACGCGCCGCGCGCTGTTCGACCAGGTGCATGCCGGCGTCCAGATCCGGCAGCAGGTCGATGCGCAGGTCGTCGCCGGGTTGCCAGTACGAGGAAATCTGCAGGATCGCCGGACCGCTGATGCCGCGATGGGTGAACAGCAGGCCGGCACGGAAACCCTGCCTGCCGACACGCGTCTCCACCGCGGGCAGCGCCACGCCGGCGAGATCCTGGTAGTGCTCCTGGTGCTTGCCGCTCAAGGTCAGCGGCACCAGGCCGGCGCGCGTGGGCAGCACCGCATGCCCGAACTGCCGCGCCAGTTCGTAGCCGAAACTGCTGGCGCCCATGCTGGGGATCGACAGGCCGCCCGAGGCGACCACCAGCGATTCGGCATGCACTTCGCCGCGCGCGGTCAGCACGCTGAAACCTTCCGGCGTCTTGCGCACGCGCTGCACGCCGCAGTTCGCTTCCACCGTGACCCCGGCGGCGGCGCATTCGTCCAGCAGCATGCGCACGATCTGCTTGGACGAATCGTCGCAGAACAGCTGGCCCAGCTCCTTCTCGTGATAGGCGATGCGGTGCTTCTCCACCAGCGCGATGAAATCCCACGGCGTGTAGCGCGCCAGCGCGGACTTGGCGAAATGCGGGTTCGCCGAGAGGTAGTTCGCCGGCGTCGCACCCGTGTTGGTGAAATTGCAGCGCCCGCCGCCCGACATCAGGATCTTCCTGCCGACCTTGCTGGCGTGGTCGACCACCAGCACGCGGCGGCCGCGCTGGCCGGCGGCGATCGCGCACATCAGGCCTGCGGCGCCGGCGCCGATGATCAACACGTCCACTTTCACGAACCGGCATCCTCGCGCCGCCACAGGTCGCGCATTATCGCCCAGCCGCATGGCTTACACTTTGTTCCTGTTCCCAGCGAGCCGCCGCCATGCCTTCCTTTGACGTGATCTCCGAAGTCGACAAGCACGAACTGACCAATGCGATCGACCAGGCCAACCGCGAGCTGACCACGCGCTTCGACTTCAAGGGCGTGGACGCGAAGTACGTGCTGGACGACGGCGTGATCAGCCAGAGCGCGCCCAGCGAATTCCAGCTGCAGCAGATGCTGGACATCCTGCGCGGCCGGCTGACCGCGCGGAAGATCGACATCCGCGCGCTCGACGTCGGCGACCCGGAAACCAACCTGGGCGGCTCGCGGCAGAAGATCACCGTCAAGCAGGGCATCGAACAGCCGGTCGCAAAGAAGCTGGTGGCCGAGCTGAAGGCGGCCAAGCTCAAGGTCGAGGCGCAGATCAACGGCGACAAGCTGCGCGTCAGCGGCAAGAAGCGCGACGATCTGCAGGCGGCGATGGCAGTGCTGCGCAAGTCGGACGTCGAGCTGCCGCTGCAGTTCGACAATTTTCGCGATTGAGCTCCTGCACCACTCCGTAGGCCGGGCACGGCCCGCCGCCCTCCATGACGGCGCAAGGCAGGAGCAGAAGCCGGCGGGCCGTGCCCGCCCTACAACAACGGTGTGGCCTGCGCTTTCGACAACAACCGACCGCCCATCGCGGCATTCGCCGCCACCACCACGATCACCGCCAGCGCATGCGTCAGCAGGTCGGTGGCGGCCGCGTCGAACGAGTGGCAGATCTCCAGCAGGCTGGCCGAGGCGGCCGCGCTGGCCAGGCCGATCAGCACCGCGGTGAGCACCGGCCGCAGCGGGCAGGCGCGGCGCAGCCGCAGGATCAGCAAGGCAGACAGCGGCACCGAAAAACTGATGATGAAGATCAGGCAATCGGCGGACTGATGCATGCCGGCGACCTCGGTGCCCGGCGCGATCCAGTCGCGCAGGCAGCCAAGGCCACTCGCACCGATCCACAACAGGCCGCCGGGCAGCGGCAGCCACGCCCACGCCGCGCGACGCCCCGGCACGCCCAGCGCGAACGCGGCCCACGCCGCGCAGATCGCAGTGATCACCGCGCCGATGCCGGCCCAGGCCAGGTCCGGCGTGGCGGCCCAGCGCCGCAGCATCGGGCCCGCGCCGTAATGCATCAGCAACCCGGACGCGAGCGCCGCCACCACCAGCAGCCAGCCGGCGGTACGCAGCCATGGCGGCAGCAGACGCCGCACCGGCACCAGGTCGGTGCCAAGGCGGTCGATCAGTGCCTCATGGGATGGCGGGTCGGACATCACGTCAGGGTTCTCCATGGAAACGTTCGCGCAGTGCCTTCAACGCGCGATGCAGGTTCACTTTCAGCGCGCCGGTGTTGCGCCCGGTCAGCTCGGCAGCCTCGCCGAGCGAGCGCTCGCGCAGGCTCAGCTGTTCCACCGCTTCGCGCTGGCCCGGCGGCAATTCGGCGATCGCCTCGTGCAGGCGCTGCGCGCGCTGTTCGCTCTCGGTGGCGGCGCTGGCATCGTCGGCATCCGGCTGCTGGTCGAGCGCGTAGTCGTCGTGCAGCTCGCGGCTGTCGCGACGGCCGCGGCTGCGCAGGGCGTCGATCGCGCGGCGGCTGGCGATCGCGGTCAGCCACGCATCGTACGAGCGGGTCGGATCGTAGGTGTGGCGCACCCGGTGCACGGTGATCAGGGTCTCCTGCACCACGTCGTCCAGGTGATCCGGCGCCACGCCCTGGCGTCGCGCGGTGGCGCGGATCAGCGCCACCGAATCGGCCAGCAGCTTCTCGTAGGCACGCCGGTCGCCGGCCTGCGCAGCCGCCATCCACGCCGCCCGGCGCCGGCCGGGAAATTCGCTGTCGTTCGCCATGGTGACGTCGGCTGGCACGGTCCGTCCGGTCGAGACTCGCCCGCAGGGAAAGTCCACTATCTAGACCCATGAAGCCGGCGGCGGTCAAGACTTGCGACATGCTTCGCTCCGCGGCGGAACGCCTGACAGGTATTCGCTGCCGCCAGCGCCAACGTTACTTCGTGCCGGCGTGTAACCCGCGCCGGGGCGACGGCGAATAACCAGACAACCTTCCACGGATGACCCCCATGCTCGTGTTGATCCTCGCCTATCTCGGCGGCGTACTGACCATCCTCAGCCCGTGCATCCTGCCGGTGCTGCCGTTCGTGTTCGCCCGCTCCGACCGGCCGTTCATGCGCAACGGTTTCCCGATGCTGCTGGGCATGGCGATCACCTTCGCCGTGGTCGCCACGCTGGCCGCGCTCGGCGGCGGCTGGGCGGTGCACGCGAACCAGTACGGTCGCTACGTGGCGATGCTGGTGCTGGCCTTCCTCGGCCTGACCCTGCTGTCGACCCGGCTGGCCGAATGGATCACCCGCCCGTTCGTGGCGTTGGGCAACCGCCTGTCGCAGCGTTCGGCCGGCGATGGCGATTCGATCTGGGGCGCGGCCGGCCTCGGCGTGGCCACCGGTCTGCTGTGGGCGCCCTGCGCGGGACCGATCCTGGGCCTGCTGCTGACCGGCGCGGCGCTGAACGGCGCCAGCGTGCAGACCACCTTGCTGCTGCTCACCTACGCCGCCGGCGCGGCCACTTCGCTGGGCCTGGCGCTGCTTATCGGCGGCAAGGTGTTCGCCCTGATGAAGCGCTCGCTCGGCGCCGGCGAATGGGTGCGCCGCGCACTCGGTGTGCTCGTGCTGTGCGGCGTGGCCGCGATCGCGCTGGGCCTGGATACCGGCCTGCTCACCCGCGTCTCGCTGGCCAGCACCGGCGGCATCGAGCAGAAGCTGATCAATGCGGTGCGCCCGGCACCGGCGCCGCAGCCGCTGTTGAAGGCCGGCGAGCCGCTGCCGGTGGAAGGCACGTTCCCGTCGCTGGCCGGTGCCACGCAGTGGCTGAACAGCCCGCCGCTGAGCACCGAGTCGCTGCGCGGCAAGGTGGTGCTGGTCGACTTCTGGACGTACTCCTGCATCAACTGCATCCGCACGCTGCCGTACGTGCGCGGCTGGGCCGACAAGTACAAGGACCACGGCCTGGTGGTGATCGGCGTGCATGCGCCGGAGTTCGCGTTCGAGAAGGATCCGGCCAACGTGGCCAGGGCGATCAAGGACCTGGGCGTGGACTATCCGGTCGCGCTGGACAACGACTACGCGATCTGGAAAGGCTTCAACAACGAGTACTGGCCGGCGCATTACTTCATCGACGCGCAGGGACAGATCCGCCACCACCATTTCGGCGAAGGTGAATACCGGGAAAGCGAGGAGGTGATCCGCCAGTTGCTGGCCGACGGCGGCCAGAAGAACCTGCCCGGCGGCTACGTCAGCGACGATCACCACGGCATCGGGGCAGCCGCGTCGGACGACCCCACCCGTTCGCCGGAAACCTACGTCGGCTACGCCCGCGCAATGAATTTCGTCGGCGGCCGGGTAGCGCGCGACGACGCCCGCGACTATCACGCGCCCGCCTCGCTCGCCGCCGACCAGTGGTCGCTCGACGGCCGCTGGACCGTGCGCGACGAAAGCGCGCAACTGGAGCAGGCCGGCGGCCGCATCGTCTACCGCTTCCGCGGCCGCGACCTGCACCTGGTACTCGGTCCCGCCAGCGACGGCAAACCGATCCGCTACCGCGTCAGCATCGACGGCAAGCCGCCCGGCGCCGACCACGGCATGGACACCGACGCCGACGGCCGCGGCACGATCACCACGCAGCGGCTGTACCAGCTGGTGCGCCAGGCCCACGGCAGCGGGGAGCGGCTGTTCG
Source organism: uncultured Gammaproteobacteria bacterium (assembly GCA_963707225.1). Classification (GTDB taxonomy): domain Bacteria; phylum Pseudomonadota; class Gammaproteobacteria; order Xanthomonadales; family Rhodanobacteraceae; genus Rhodanobacter. The sequence continues at coordinate 1,508 of CAVPQF010000160.1, read as the reverse complement.
AGATCGAGTTCCTGGATCCGGGCGTGCAGGCGTACGCGTTCACGTTCGGTTGATTGGCCGTTGCATCCCTCCACGGAGGCTGTCATGTCCCGCATCGATGAAACCCTCGCGATGGACCGTCGCCGCTTCCTGCGCGCTGCCCTCGGCGGCGGCGCACTGCTGGCCGTCGGCGGCGGCCTGCTGCTGCCGCGCCTGTACGCGGCGGCGAACACGCCGGTCGGCACGCCCGGCGAGGTGTTGCTGGAAATCTTCGACGACGCCGGCCACGACCTCGGCGCGCGCAAGATAGCGAAGCTGGTGCTGAGCGACGCGCAATGGCGGCAGCGGCTGTCGCCGGCGGCGTACGACATCATGCGCCGCGAGGGCACCGAGCGCGCGTTCAGCGGCGAGCACGAGCGCCCCGCCGTGCCCGGCCTGTTCCGTTGCGTGGCCTGCGCCACCGCGCTGTACGACGCGGCCACCGAGTTCGATTCCGGTACCGGCTGGCCCAGCTTCTGGCAGCCGATCGCGAAGATCAACGTGATCGAGCGCAGCGACCGCCTGTTCGGCATGCAGCGCACCGCGATCAGCTGCGCCGGCTGCGACAGCCACCTCGGCCACGTCTTCGACGACGGCCCGCGGCCGACCGGGTTGCGCTACTGCATGAACTCGGTGGCGCTGCGCTTCGTGCCGCGCACGACGGCCTGAGTGCCGCGACGATGTACGGCAGATGACGCCGCCGCCGCGCGGCCACGGCGGCGTCACGCGGGCAGGTGCATACCGGCGACATCCACCCGCCGGAGATCGTTCGCATGAAATGCCTTGCCCGATCCACCCTGGCCGCGTTGTCGCTGGCCGCGGCATCGCTGGCTTTCCCGGCGCTGGCGCGCGCGGCGGACGGCTACGTCACCGGCAACGTCAACCTGCGCGCCGGCCCCGATGCGGGCTATCCGCTGATCGACCTGATCCCGGCCGGCACCGAGGTCGACGTGCTGGGATGCACCGACGGCTGGGAATGGTGTGATGTGATCGCCTACGGCAACCGCGGCTGGGTCGCCGGCAACTATGTCGAATACCTTTACCAGGATCGGCCGGTGCTGCTGCCGGCCTATGGCGCGCAGATCGGCATCCCGATCATCACCTTCGTGATCAGTACCTACTGGGACAGCCACTACCGCGGCAGGCCGTTCTATCGCGAGCGCGATCGCTGGTACCGCCGCCCGGTCGTGCGCCGGCCACCGCCGCCGCCGATGCGCCACCCGTACCGGCCGCCGGTACGCGCGTCGAACGACCATCGGCCCGCGGGCAGCGACCGGCCGCCGCTTCCGGCATCGCCGCAGCCGCGTCCATATGACGATCACCCGCAGAGGCGTCCCGCCGCGATGCGGCCTCCACCCATGTCGCCGCAACCGGGCAACACGACGCGTCCCGTCCGGCAAACCCGACCGGAAGCGCACGGCGGCCATCCGGCCAGCCAGCCGGGCAATCGTCCGTCGAACGCCGCGCACGGCCGGCCGGCGCAGTCCGGC
>CAVPQF010000159.1:0-15738 GCA_963707225.1 uncultured Gammaproteobacteria bacterium | reverse complement strand
TTCGGCGTGCCTGGTTCAGTTTCGTATTGCTGTTGAATTCGGCAGCCAGCGGCGGATGCGCGGCGGCGTACTTCGCGAACGCGTCGTTCCAGGCCCGTTCGGCGGCGGCGCCCCTGGTCCTGTGGTCCCAGCCGGCGTAGATCTCGGCCGGGATCTCGAACGGTGCGTACTTCCAGCCCAGCTGCTCGCGCGCGGCGGCGATCTCGTCCTTGCCCAGCGGCGCGCCGTGGCTCTCTTCCTTGCCCTGCTTGTGCGGTGCGCCGAAGCCGATGATGGTTTTCGCGCAGATCAGGGTGGGTTTGTCGTGCTGCGCGGTCGCGGCGGCGATCGCCTTCTTCACGGCCTCGGCATCGTGCCCGTCGACGCCGCGGATCACGTTCCAGCCGTATGCCTCGAAGCGCGCCGGGGTGTCGTCGGTGAACCAGCCGTGCACTTCGCCGTCGATCGAGATGCCGTTGTCGTCGTAGATCGCCACCAGCTTGCCCAGTTGCCAGGTGCCGGCCAGCGAGGCGACTTCGTGCGAGATGCCTTCCATCAGGCAGCCGTCGCCGAGGAACACGTAGGTGTGGTGATCGACCACGTCGTGGCCCGGGCGGTTGAAATGCGCCGCCAGTACCTTCTCGGCCAGCGCGAAGCCGACCGCATTCGCCAGGCCCTGGCCGAGCGGACCGGTGGTGGTCTCCACTCCCGGCGTTTCGCTGGCTTCCGGGTGGCCGGCGGTCTTCGAATGCAGCTGGCGGAAGCGCTTCAGCTGCTCCATCGGCAGGTCGAAACCGGTCAGGTGCAGCAGCGCGTACTGCAGCATCGAGCCGTGGCCGTTGGACAGCACGAAGCGGTCGCGGTTGAACCACTTCGGGTTGGCCGGATTGAAGTTCAGGAAGTCGTTCCACAGCACCTCGGCGATGTCGGCCATGCCCATCGGCATGCCCGGATGACCGGATTTGGCCGCTTCCACGGCATCCATGGCAAGGGCTCGCACGGCGTTGGCGAGTTCGCGGCGGGTGGTCATCGGGCAGTCTCCGGAGGGTGCAAAAGCGTCCATTGTCGCCGATATGCCAGCGCGCTGTCGCTCGCGGCGCCGGTATTAATAACCGCTTAACACCAGCCCTCCGGTTCAGCGAGCTTCAGCATCGCCCCGCTAGTAATACGCCCCGCAGAACCATCCCCAGGCGCTGCCCGACCGCTCGTCGTCCCCACGATCCGCGGCCCGGTTCCATAGAAGAGGAGTTCCCCCATGAAAAAGACGCTCATTGCCCTCGCCATCGCCTCCGCCGCCTTGTGCACCCTGCCCGCCCTGGCGCAGGACAGCACGCCCGCTCCGGCGCTCGGCGACAGCACCGCCCCGACCACCGGCAATTACCAGCCGGGCCAGGCCATCGGCAGCGGCAACTGGTTCATCGACGGCAGCGTGGGTCAGGCCCATGTGAACAAGGGCCCGTACAACGACCACCCGACGACCTACGCCATCAACGGCGGCTACCGCTGGAAGGTCGGCGAGGATCTCGGGCTCGGCGTGGATGTCGGCTACAACGACCTCGGCAACTTCAAGCTGAAGAATGCGTTCAACGACAATCCGGTCAATCTGACGGATCAGCGCAACGCGCTGCGCGGCTGGACCGCCGGCGTGAACGGCAAGATCAACGTCTGGCAGGGCCTGTATGTCAGCGGACGCACCGGCGTGTATGGCTGGCAGGGCCATGGCTACGCCAACCAGGACATCAACCGGCATGACCTGGACAAGGTCGACTACTACGCCGGCGCCGGCGTGGGCTACGACATCAACAGCCATTTCGGCGTGGGCCTGGCGTACGACTACTACCACGCCAGGAAGGACGGCATCAGCCTGTCCACCGATACGGCGTCGCTGACGGCCGAATACCGCTTCTGACCGGGTCGGCGAGGCGACGGGGGTTTCCATGCCGTCTCGCTCCGGATTAACGTCGACTTAATACTGAACTTGTCGGTATTGAAATCTTTCGGCCTGCGTCCCATCCAAGTGTTCAAGTGTCACCGCCTGATGGGGCGGCGCACTTTCAGCAGCGGCCACTCCCCCTCTGGGGCCGACTGCCATGACAACAACCGGAGAAGCTTCCCATGAAAATGAAAAAGACCCTGCTCGCCCTCGCCTTCACTTCTGCCGGCCTGCTGGCCGTTCCCGCCGTGTTCGCGCAGAGCGCGCCGACCCACAACGACGGCTGGTTCGTCAACGGCAACGTCGGCCGGACTTCGATCAACCATGGCGCGTACGACGACAACGACACCGGCTACGGCATCAACGGCGGTTACCGCTGGGCGCTGAACCCGTCGGTCGCGCTGGGCGCCGAGGTGGGCTACAACGACCTGGGCAACATCCACGCGAAGAACATCTTCAACAGCCAGCCGGTGGTTGAAGACGGCAAGTCGCAGCTGCACGGCTGGACCGCCGGCGTGAACGGCCACTTCAACGTCAGCCCGAACTGGTACGTCAGCGCGCGCACCGGCATCTACGGCTGGAAGGGCCACGGCCTCAGCAACGACGCCAACCCGGTCCGCAAGGGCCTGGATGACACCAGCTGGTACGCCGGCGCCGGTGTGGGCTACGACTTCAGCAACAACGTCAGCCTCGGCCTGAACTACGACTACTACGACGCGAAGAAGGACCGGGTGAACCTGAGCACCGACATGGTCTCGGTCAGCGCGGAATACCGCTTCTGATTCACGTCATGCAAACGAAACGGGCACCTCATGGTGCCCGTTTTTTTGAGGAGTGCAGCCATGGATGGCTGCCCGTTTGATTCTCGCGATCATGGATGATCGCTGGAACTCAATCCTCAGCCGTTCCACTGCCCCAGCGCGGCCAGGCCGTTGTCGCGCGCGCGGGCGTGCACGGTCTTCTGCGCCTCGGCGTAGTTCGCCTTCATGTCCTTCGACCACAGCTTCAACGCCGCCTGCTGCATGGCGCGGCCGTAGGAGAACGACAGCGGCCACGGGTGCGGGCCCATGCGGTTCATCGCGTTGAGGTGGGCGGTGGATTGCTCGTCGGTCTGCCCGCCGGAGAGGAACACGATGCCCGGCAGCGAGGCCGGCACGGTGGACTTCAGCACGCGCACGGTGGCCTCGGCGACTTCCTCGACGTCGGCCTGCTCGTCCGAGTCCTTGCCCGGGATGACCATGCTGACCTTCAGGATGGTGCCTTCCAGCATCACGTTCTGCTCGTACAGCGCGTTGAACAGGCTGCGCAGCACCGCCTCGTGCACTTCGTAGCTGACCTCGATGCTGTGGTCGCCGTCCATGATCACTTCGGGCTCGACCATCGGCACCAGGCCGGCTTCCTGGCACAGCGCGGCGTAGCGGGCCAGCACGTGGCAGTTCGCCTCGATCGCGGTGGAGCTGGGGTTTTCCTCGGAGATGTTGATCACCGCGCGCCACTTGGCGAACTGCGCGCCCAGCTTGGCGTATTCCTGCAGGCGCTCGCGCAGGCCGTCGAGGCCTTCGGTGACCACGTCGCCGGGGAAGCCGGCCAGCGGCTGCGGCCCCTTGTCGACCTTGATGCCGGGGATGATGCCGGCCTTCTTCATGACCTGGGTGAACGGCACGCCGTCTTTCGTCGACTGGCGGATCGTCTCGTCGTACAGGATCGCGCCGGAGATGTGCTCGTTCAGGCCCGGCGTGGTCAGCAGCAGCTCGCGGTAGGCGCGACGATTTTCCTCGGTGTTCTCGATGCCGACGGCCTCGAAGCGCTTCTTGATGGTGTTGGTCGACTCGTCGATGGCGATGATGCCCTTGCCGGGCGCGACCATCGCCAGGGCGATGCTTTCGAGATCTTCAATACTCATGACGACTCCGTGGTGCGGTGGGCATGCCCACCCGCACATGATTGAAGCCGCCTCGGGGCCGAAGCGGCACGGTTCAAGCCGTCGATTATAGGCCAGATTGGCGGCCGCACGTGCCAGCCCGCGGCCGGCCGGCCGATTTCAGGGGGCGTAGCCGGGCAGCTTGCATTGGTCCAGCAGCTGCTGGCGCTGGGCCGGATCCTTGGGCGCATTGAACGGCACGATGTAATAGGTGGCGACCGGCTCGCCGATGCGGTTGGTCAACGACGGGCCGTAGCGGAAATTGGAGACCGCACTGCGCGCGGCCGGGCCCAGGTCGCTCTTCGGCGCCACCTTGACCACCTGCACGTTCATCGGCACGCCGTCGGAACCGACCGTATAGGTCACGGCGGCACAGGTGGGCTGATCCAGGTTCAGCCCGCTGTTGGGTACGTCCATCTGCACCTTGGTGTTGAGCAGGATCCAGTAGCGGTACAGGTCCTGCTGGTCGATCTTGCGCACCTGCGCCAGCGCCGGCGTGACGAAGCCCAGCGCCAATGCCAGCAGCAGGCCCTGGCGAAGCAGGCGGGACATGGATTTCATGGCGTACTCCTGGGCCGGATATGACGGGATGAAGTGTAGCGGCATTGCCGCCCAACACCAGTCAGCGCCGACCGGCCGGACAGCGGCGCGTCAGCCGTCACAGGTCGCGCAAACTCTCCACCACGCCGTCAGCGCCGACCGAGAGCAGCTTCAGCGTGTTGGTGCCGCCGCCCTGGCCGACGTGGTCGCCGTGGGTAAGCACCACGCGGTCGCCTTCGCTCAGGCGGCCCTGCGTGAACAGTTGCTGCACCGCGGCGCGGGTGGTGGCCACGGAGCTCAGGCCTTCATGCGAAAACGCCACCGGCTGCACGTCGCGCAGCAGCAGCATGCGCCGGCGCGCATCGGCGAGCGGCGACAGCGCGTAGATCGGCACCGCGGTGCGATAGCGCGACAGCCATTGCGCGGTGGCGCCGGACTCGGTCAGCGCCACGATCGCGCGCACGCCGAGCTGGCCGGCCAGCAGCATCGCCGCCAGCGCGATCGCCTGATCGGTGCGATCCAGCTGGTGGCCGCCATTGGTCAGGTCTTCCTTCGGCTCGAACTGGCGCTCGGCGCCGAGGCAGATCCGGCGCATCGCCGCCACCGCCTTGTCGGGGTGCGCGCCGGCGGCGGTTTCCTCCGACAGCATCACCGCGTCGGTGCCGTCGATCACGGCGTTCGCCACGTCGAGCACTTCGGCCCGGGTCGGGATCGGCGAGCGCACCATCGACTGCAGCATCTGCGTGGCGGTGATCACCGCGCGGTTGCGCTGCACCGATTCGCGGATGATCTTTTTCTGCAGGCCGGGCAGCTCGGCGTCGCCGATCTCCACGCCGAGGTCGCCGCGCGCCACCATCACCACGTCGGAGGCGTCGATGATCTCGCCCAGCACCGGGATCGCGTCGGCGCGCTCGATCTTCGCCACCAGTGCGGCGTTGCCGCCGGCTTCGTGCAGCAGCCGGCGCGCCTGGTGCATGTCCTCGGCCGAACGCACGAACGACACCGCCAGAAAATCGGCGCCGATCTCGGCGGCCAGCTTGATGTCGGCCTTGTCCTTGTCCGACAGCGCCGTCACCGAGAGCCCGCCGCCCTGCCGATTGAGCCCCTTGCGATTGGACAGCTTGCCGCCGATGAGCACCTTGCAACGCACTTCGGCGCCGGCCACTTCCTGCACGCTCAGCGCGACCAGGCCGTCGTCCAGCAGCAGCACGTCGCCGGCGTGCACGTCGCGCGGCAGGTCATAGTAGCTGACGCCGACACGGGTCGCGTCGCCGGGCGGTGCGTCGGCGCGGCAGTCCAGCACGAACGGCGCGCCATCGACCAGTTCCACCGGCCCGTTCGCGAAGGTCTCGATGCGGATCTTCGGGCCCTGCAGGTCGGCCAGGATGCCGACCTCACACCCGGCGGCGGCCGAGGCCGCGCGCACCGCATTGGCGCGCGCGCGGTGATCGTCCGGCTGTCCGTGCGAGAGGTTCAGGCGGACCACGTTGACGCCTTCGGCGATGATCCGTGCGAGCATGCCCGGCACGTCGGTGGCGGGGCCCAGGGTGGCGACGATCTTGGTGCGGCGCAGAGGATTCTCGTTCATGTGCCGAGGCTAACAGATGCCGCGCGGCGCGCCATCATCCTGCATTCGTATGCATGCCGCCAATGTGCACTGGTGCGCAGGCGGCGGCTCCGGGCTATCGCGCCAGGGCGAGGTCGAGCACCGCCGCCAGCCGCCGGCCGGCCTGGCGCAGGCGCAACTCGGCCAGCGGCAGTTCGGCCCTGACGTAGGCCGGGTCGATCTCGTGCACGGCCGGATAGAAGCCGGGCTCGGCGGTGATCCGGCAGGACTCCTCCGCCCATTGCGCGTACGGGTTGTCCAGCGGCGCGACCGGTGCCGGCAGGCTTGCCGGCACCGCCGAGTCCAGCGCCTGCGCATAGGCCTGCCAGTCGAGCCCGCGGCTGGACAGCAGCCCCGAATCCCACACCTTGTGCAGGTTGCTGCCCCTGCCGTCGAACTGCACCTGGTACGTATTGCCGCCCTTGTCGTCGCGGTAGCCGGCATGCAGCGGCTGGTGGATATCGCCGACGAAATGCACCACGAACTTCAGCGCCTCGCGGCGTGCGCCGTCCGGCTTGCTGCGATCGCCGAGCACGCCGACGTAATACTGCAGGCCGGCCACCACGCAGCGGCCGTCGCGGCAGTCGCGCGGCGGCACGTAGTCGCAGGCGCTGCCACCGCGGAAATTGACGTAGTGCTGGCCGCGCGTCTGCTTCCACAATGCCGCGCGCGCCGGATCGTCCTGGATCTGGTCGGGCCAGTTGGCGACGTCGGCCAGCCGCTGCGTGTGCTCCGGCGCCAGCAGGCGCTCCAGCTCGGCCTCGGCGGCCGGACCCAGGTGCCGTTGCGCCAGTTCGGCGACCACGCTGTGGCCGAGCGGCCCCCAGGCCTGGGCCGGCGGCGCGACCGCGAACAGGACGGCCACGAAGGCAAGTGAACGACTGGAGAGGGACATGACGACCGCCGGCGCAAAGGCCGCAGTCTGCCACAGCGACAATCGGGCGCGGGCCATCCGGACGCTTTCATTGTAAGATTTCACGGTTGAAACACCGGCACCGCGGCCCGCGGCTGCCATCCATTGTCGCGACATTCCCAATCGCCCTCAGGAGGACGTTCCCTCATGACCATCAAGGTCGGCATCAACGGCTTTGGCCGCATCGGTCGCAACGTGCTGCGCGCAGCCGTGCAGAACTTCGGCAGCGATATCGAGATCGTGGCGATCAACGACCTGCTTGAGCCGGATTACCTTGCCTACATGCTGGGCTACGACTCGGTGCACGGCCGCTTCAAGGGCGATGTGAAGATCGAGGACGGCCACCTGCTGGTCAATGGCAGGCGCATCCGCCTGACCCAGGAGCGCGATCCGGCCAACCTGAAATGGAACGAGGTGAACGCCGACGTGGTGATCGAATCCACCGGCCTGTTCCTGACCAAGGAAACCGCGCAGAAGCACCTGGATGCCGGCGCGAAGAAGGTGATCCTGTCGGCGCCGTCGAAGGACGACACGCCGATGTTCGTCTACGGCGTCAACGACAAGACCTACAAGGGCGAGGCGATCGTCTCCAACGCCAGCTGCACCACCAACTGCCTGGCGCCGGTGGCCAAGGTGCTCAACGACAAGTGGGGCATCAAGCGCGGCCTGATGACCACCGTGCACGCCGCCACCGCGACGCAGAAGACCGTCGACGGCCCGAGCAACAAGGACTGGCGCGGCGGCCGCGGCATCCTGGAGAACATCATTCCCTCCTCCACCGGCGCCGCCAAGGCCGTCGGCGTGGTGATCCCCGAGCTCAACAAGAAGCTCACCGGCATGAGCTTCCGCGTGCCGACCTCGGACGTGTCCGTGGTCGACCTCACCGTCGAGCTGGAAAAGCCCGCGACCTACGCGGAGATCTGCGCGGAGATGAAGGCGCAGAGCGAAGGCGCGCTGAAGGGCATCCTCGGCTACACCACGGACAAGGTCGTCGCCACCGACTTCCGCGGTGATGCGCGCACCTCGATCTTCGACGCCGAGGCCGGCATCGCGCTGGACGACACCTTCGTCAAGCTGGTCAGCTGGTACGACAACGAATGGGGCTACTCGAACAAGTGCCTGGAGATGGTGCGGGTGGTGGCGAAGTAAGCCGCCTGGCCGCATGAAGCAAAAAGCCCGCAGATGCGGGCTTTTTTGTGCCTACCGTTTCAGCAGCGGCAGCTTGTCCGGCACGCCGTCCCACTTCGCGGCATCGTCCATCGCCGGGATCTTGCTGGTCAGCACCGGCCACTCGCGCGCCAGCTCGGCGTTGATCGAAAGGAAGATTTCCTGCCCCGCCGGCACGTCGAGCTCGGGGAAGATCGCGCCGACCGGACACTCCTCCACGCACAGCGTGCAGTCGATGCATTCGTCCGGGTCGATCACCAGGAAGTTCGGACCTTCGTGGAAGCAGTCCACCGGACACACCTCGACGCAATCGGTGTGCTTGCAGTTGATGCAGTTTTCGGTGACGACGTGCGTCATCGTGCCTCCTTCCGACACCCGTCGGCGATGGCTACAGTGTCGATGACGGGCGGTGCCGCGGCCATGATCCAGATCAGTGCCCGCCGCGCGCCGCCACCGCAGAATTTGCCCGAGTTCCACCACTTCCCCAAGGAGCAACACATCATGATGCGCAAACTGATTGCCATTGCCCTGCTCGGCCTGCTCTCCACCCCGCTGATGGCCGCCGAATGCGCGACCACCATCGAAGGCAGCGACGCCATGCAGTTCAACCAGAAGACCTTCACCGTGCCGAAGACCTGCAAGACCTTCAAGGTCACCCTGAAGCACGTCGGCAAGCTGCCGGTCACGGCGATGGGCCACAACTGGGTGCTCGCCCACAGCGCCGACGAGTCCGGCGTGATCGCCGACGGCATGAAGGCCGGCGCCGCCAACAGCTACGAGAAGCCGGGCGACGCGCGCATCATCGCGCACACCAGGCTGATCGGCGGTGGCGAATCCGACACCGCCGCGATCGACGTGGCCAAGCTCAAGACCGGCGAACAGTACGCCTACTTCTGCACCTTCCCGGGCCACGCCGCGCTGATGAAGGGCACGCTGAGCCTGGGCAAGTAAGTCTCCCGGTACGGCGACGCATCCGGCTGCCCGTGGCCGGATGCGTTTTTGTTGCCGCAAACTCGCACATCGTTCCGCCCACGGATCCACAATGTCCCGCATGAACCCACCGTCACCCCTGGACGAACCGGCCATTGCCAGGCTGGTCGACCGTTTCTACGAGAAGGTGCGGCGCGAGCCGCAGATCGGCCCGGTCTTCAACGCGGCCGTGCACGACTGGGACGAACACAAGCGCCTGCTGACCTCGTTCTGGGCCTCGGTGGCGTTGCGTGCGGGCAGCTATCGCGGCAACCCGATGGGCGCGCACCGGCCGCATCCGATCCGCGCCGAACACTTCGACCGCTGGCTCGCGCTGTGGCGCGGGACCTGTGCCGAGGAACTGGACGAGGCCAGTGCCGCGCTGATGCTGGAATACGCCGAACGCATCGGCCGCAGCCTCAAGCTGGGCCTCGGCCTGCACCCGCAGGCGCCGTTCGGCGTGCCGATCGTGGGCATCGATCGGCCGTAGGGCGGACACCGTCCGCCGGCTCTTGCTTTCGCACGTGAAGCGGCGGGCGAGGCCCGCCCTACGAAATCGGCATCAGCCCAGCGCCTTCAACGCCGCGTCGTAGTTCGGCTCGTGGCCGATCTCGCTGACCAGCTCGGCACGCCGAACGCATCGGCCGCAGCCTCAAGCTGGGCCTCGGCCTGCACCCGCAGGCGCCGTTCGGCGTGCCGATCGTGGGCATCGATCGGCCGTAGGGCGGACACCGTCCGCCGGCTCTTGCTTTCGCACGTGAAGCGGCGGGCGAGGCCCGCCCTACGAAATCGGCATCAGCCCAGCGCCTTCAACGCCGCGTCGTAGTTCGGCTCGTGGCCGATCTCGCTGACCAGCTCGGCGTGGATCACCTTGTCGTGCTTGTCCAGCACCAGCACCGCGCGTGCGGCCAGCCCGGCCAGCGGGCCGCTGGCGATCGCCACGCCGTAGTCGTTGAGGAACTGGCGGCCGCGCATCAGCGACAGGTTGGTCACCCGGTCCAGTCCCTCGGCGCCGCAGAAGCGCGCCTGCGCGAACGGCAGGTCGGCCGAGATGCACAGCACCACGGTGTCGTCGAGCTGGCCAGCCAGTTCGTTGAAGCGGCGCACCGACGCGGCGCACACGCCGGTATCGACGCTGGGGAAGATGTTCAGCACCTTGCGCTTGCCGGCATAGCCGGACAGCGCCACGTCGGACAGGTCGCCGCCGACCAGGCTGAATGCCGGCGCGATCGAACCCACCGCGGGAAACTGGCCGTCGACGCTGATCGGCTGGCCCTTGAACGTGACCTGGGACATCGTGCACCTCGTGTCATGGATGGATGGCTACAAGTAGAACATGGTCTTGGCCAGGAAGACGATGCCCACCAGCACCTCGAACGTCACCGCGCCGACGAAGACGATGGCGCACGCCAGGTGCAGCAGCACGATCCACGGATACCAGGCACCCATGCAGATTCTCCCGAAGCTTTCCCGGAAGTCCGCGCGCGGCCGGCACTCGCCGCGCTGACATGGATCAGGTGCGCCTCAGCCGTGCGGCTGCGCGGCCACCTTGCGGATCGCTTCCACGAACGCGGGGTCGAGCTTGCCGATCCGCGTGGTGCGGGCGGCGATGCGGCCATCGGCGTCGAGCAGGATCAGTTCGCTGCTGTGGTTGAACTCGCCGTCGGGCAGTTGCCGGTACTGCAGGCCGAGCACGCCGGACAGCTGGCGCACCTGCGCCGGCTCGGCCCGCGCCAGGGTCCAGATGCGCGGGTCCAGCTTGCGCTTCTGCGCGTAGCTCTTCAGCGTAGCCACGTCGTCCTTCGCCGGGTCGAAACTCACCGCGAGCAGGTCGATCCGCGCGCGCGTGGCCGGGTCCAGCGCGTTGCGGGTCAGCCGCAGGCTGTCGATGATCATCGGGCAGACCATCTGGCACGAGGTGTAGAACATGGTCACCAGCTGCGGGCGGCCGCGCCGCTCGGCCAGCGCCTGCTGGCGGCCGTCCTGGTCGGTCAGCTGCAGCGGCAGGTTGTAGACCGAGTCGCCGGGCAGCGGCGTGGCGGCGTTCGCGCTGCCGAGCAGCAGGAATATCGCAAACAGGGGCAACAGGCGCTTCATGCAGAACCTCACTGGGGCTTCGCGCAGCGGAAGCCCATGTTGTTGGTGGTGTCGGCGGCCTTCAGCGCGGACAGCATCGCGATGCGCATCAGCACCGCGTAGTTTTCCTTTTCCTGCAGGCTGATCGCGCCGGCGCCGCAGAACTTCAGCAGGTCCGGGTCGCCCTGCTCGCGGCTGTCGCTGGCGACCATCAGCGCATTGAAGTCGTCGACCCATTCCCACACCAGGTTGTTGAGGTCGCGCACGCCGTAGGCGTTCGGCGCGCCGCCGATGTCCGGCAGCGCCTTGCTGGACGGGCGCGAGTACCAGCCCAGGATGCTTTCGCGCCACGCCGGATCGGCACGCGCGTCGCGGCGGGTGGCGTCGGCCGCCGCCGCGTATTCCCACTCGTACCAGCTCGGCAGCCGCGCCTGTTCGCTCTCGCAGTACGCCTGCGCGGCGAACCAGCTGATCCGGGTGACCGGCTGGCGGGGCAGCGCCGCATCGCCCAGCGTTCCCGCGTCGGCCCAGTGGCTGAGGTAGCGTTCGTCGGCGAGGATCTTCGCGACCTGGTCGCGCCGCCATTGCGGATGGGTCTTCACGAACATCAGGAACTCGGTATTGGTGACCGGCTCGGTGCGCAGGCGGAACGGCGCGACCCGCGCCGCGGCTGCCTTGCCGTCGGCCGGCAACACGCTGGTAAAGGTCCCGCCCGGCAGGGCGACGTAATCCGCCGCCGCTGCCGGTAGCTCCAGCATCAGGCAAAGCGCAGCCAGTGCCAGTCGTGCACGCATGTCAGTGTTCCGCCGCCGGTGCGGGTGCGGCCGCGGCACGGGCCTTGGCCACTTCTTCCTTGCTGACCTGGCCGCCCGGGTTGCCCCAGCTGTTCAGCACGTAGGTCAGGATGTTCGCCACCTCGTCGTCGTTGAGCTGGCTCATCGGCGGCATCACCGAGTCGTACTCGTGGCCGTTCACCGTGATCTTGCCGGTCCGCCCGTGCGTCACGATGGTCATCGCCCGCTTCGGGTCGGCCGCCAGGAAGTCCGACTTCGCCAGCGGCGGGAACACGTTCGCCAGCCCCTCGCCGTTCGCCTGGTGGCACACCGAGCAGGTGCCGGTGAACAGCTGCCGGCCCGCCGCGATCTGCTCGGCCCTGGTCAGCGTGCCGGCCGCATGCGCCTTCGCCGCCGTCGTCACCGCCTGCAGGTTCGGCTCCGAGCGGTCGCCCAGGTAGACCGAGTCCACTTCCTTGCCCGAGTAGATCGTCTTGTCTTCCGGCCCGTCCACCTTGAGGATGCCCAGCGCACCCTTGTTGAATGCCCGGAAGATCGAGTGGTCGACCAGCACGTAGCTGCCCGGCACGTCGGTGTGGAACTCCACCATCGCCGCGCCGCCGGACGGGATCAGCGTGGTCTGCACGTTGTGCTGCGCCACCGTGCCGCCTTCGGGCTGCACCTTGTCGAAGATCTCGCCGATCACGTGGAAGCTCGACGCCAGGTTCGGACCGCCGTTGCCCACGAACAGCCGCACCGTCTGGTTGGTCTTGGCGGTCAGCGCATTGTCGCCAGTGAGCGAACCTTCCCGGCCGTTGAACAGCACGTAGGTCGGGTGCTCGTCGATCGCCTTCTCCATGTCGAACGGCTGCAGGCCCTTCTGCCGGTACTTGCCGGTGGTGTAGAAGTCGCCCTGCATCACGTAGTACTCGTGGTCGACCTTCGGCAACCCCTCCGGCGGCTCGACCAGGATCAGCCCGTACATGCCGTTGGCGATGTGCATGCCTACCGGCGCGGTGGCGCAGTGGTACACGTAGAGGCCCTGGTTCAGCGCCTTGAAGGTGAACTGCGAGGCGTGTCCCGGCGCGGTGAAGCTCGACGCCGCGCCGCCGCCCGGCCCGGTCACCCCGTGCAGGTCGATGTTGTGCGGCATCTTGCTGTCCGGCGCGTTCTTCAGGTGGAACTCCACCGTGTCGCCCTGGCGCACCCGGATGAAGCTGCCCGGCACGGTGCCGCCGAAGGTCCAGAACGTGTAGCTCACCCCTTCGGAAATCGGCATCTCCTTCTCGATCACCTCCAGCTCCACGATCACCTTTGCCGGGTAGTTGCGGTTGACCGGCGGCGGCACGTGCGGCGGGCTGGTCAGCACCGCGTGGATCGGCTCACCCTGCGGCGGGCCGAAGTCGCCATGGATGTGCTCGGCCGGGACGCCGGCAGCCGGGGCGGCATCCGTCTTGGCTGCGGCCTGCGGCTTGCCGGAGCAGGCTGCCAGCGTCAGCAGTGCAGCGACAGCGATGACGAGGAACGGTGAACGTGACATGGGCGGTCTCCGTGGGTTCTTGCGCATCCTAGGAGCCTGTCGGACTTTGGCCGGTCGGTCTGCAAATCCGCCTGTGCGGTCCCTATTTCCGTCGCTTCTTGGCCCATAGAACCACTATGGGCCGGCGAATCGCCGAAAATCGGTCCTCGCACAGCCGAATTTTCGACTCGACCGCCAAAGCCCGACAGGCATCCTAGCGTAAGAGATCACCCGATCGCCCCACTGACCTGGGTCAAACCGGGTGGCTTCGGGCCTCTGCTGCGTCAACCTGCCACGGTCCGTGCCATGCCCATTCAACCGGGCTTGCCGTCCGCCCGCGGAGTCAGGTAGATCCATGCCGAGCGCAGCACCCACGGCAGGAATGCCAGCAGCCAGCCGTACGCGGCGATCACCAGCCACAGGTAGACGTCGCCGCCCAGCTCGGCGCGGATGCGCAGCAGCGCCACCGCCTGCAGCAGCCCGAAGCACGACCAGGCCACCGCGCCCATCTGCAGCGGCCGGCCGGAATGGCCCTGGGTCACCCGGGTCACCATCGCCACCAGCATCGAGCCGAAAAAGCCGATCGCCAGAGCGTGCAGCGGCGCACGACCAAGGACGAGATGCCCGCTGCTCGCGTACACCACATCCTGGATCGCATACAGCACGAACGCCACCGGCAGCCACGCGAACGCCAGGTGCAGCACCGCCAGCAGGCCCGGCCGCATCGCCTTCCACGGCTGCCACGTCAGCGCATGCCAGGCGAACACAAGCGCCAGTGGCACGTCCGCCAGCCACAGCCAGCCCAGCGCGCTGCGCCATTCCAGCAGCAGGTGCGCCAGCAGCAGCACCCACACCACCGGCAGGCTCCAGTCCGGGCGGATCACCTTGTAGCCCGCCACCACGTTGCCGCTGAAGAACGGCAGCATGCGGTGCATCACCGTGAAATAGACTGGCAACAGCAGGCCGTACGTACCCAGCTTGATCGCCAGCAGCGCGCAGTCCGCCGGCGCGCCGGACAGATAGGCCAGGAACACCGCCAGTCCCAGGCTGCCCAGGCTCAGCGCCGCCAGACACGAACGGGCGTGGCCCTTGCGCTCGGCCACCGATGCACGCAGCACCCCGGCCAGCGTCCACACGCCGGTCAGGTAGCCGGCCAGCATCACGACCACGCCAAGCTTCAGCAGCCACGGCAGGTCGAGCAGGCCCACGTTCGCCAGCACGTAACCGCCGAACACGCCGCCGGCCACCGGCACGTAGCGCGTCCACGGCAGGTCGGGCCGGCCCAGCCAGCGCGGAAACGTGGTCAGCAGGAAGCCGAACATGAACAGCGGGAACAGGCCGTACTGGATCAGCATCGCGTGCGCCCAGCCCGGCGGGATCGACGGCTGCGGCCAGCCAGCCAGGCCGAAACGCATCCAGGTCAGTTCCACCGCCCACCACGCCATGCTGAGCAGCACCGCGATGCTGCCGGCCAGGAACAGCGGTCGATGCGGCGCCGAAGCCAGCAGCGCCGACAGCTCCGCGAACGCGGCCGGTTTAGCCGCGGGGGATCGTGATTCAGCCATGACGGCGCCAACCCGAATGAGAATGACTTGTCATGCTGGCAGCCTACCGCCACCGCGGGCACTGATCTGGATCAGCCGCCTGCCATTCCCGACACAGGTATCGACCGTCCGGGGCGCGCAAAGTGATGTGTGCATCGCTCGCGGAGGATTTCAACTAGTTTCGATAACCTGCGCGCTCTGCGCGAATGTCGATCGACTTACCTTCCAGAAAGACTGCGCTTCAAATGTGGGTCGGCGGCCGCTTGCGGACCTGTCGACTTTGAGCGCCGCGCTGGTTCCTCGCCGAGTTCAGCAGAAACCGCCGGTGGATGAACGGAAACGCGACGCCGAGCGTCAGGCCCCAAGCCAACAGCCCGAGGAAAAGTCCCATCGCCGGATAACCGCGCATGATCGGTTGCTCAGGGACCCACTGCAGCAGCGGCGTCGCCGCCAACATCCACAGCAGGTAGCCGAAGGAGAGACCGAAGAGCCAGCCGCCGCGCGGGTTGTTGGCGGCTCTGCGAAACAGCCAGCCGTAGAGCAGGCCGCCGACCAGCATAAGGGCGACAAAGGCCTGCGCCGCTAAGGTGGTCGAGACGTTGGCTGCTTTTGCCAACGCGTCGAGCGCGCCGAATGCATGCAACACAGCGATCGCCGGAATGTCGGCTGGCAGGCTCGCAAAAAGGCCGGCCAAGAGGGGCCTCTGCGTGGGGCCGGCGTCCAGTCCATGCGCACGCAGCATGCTAAGCATGACGCCGCCTCGCATCAGAGCGTTGGCAGTGGTCTATGACCGCTTCG
>CAVPQF010000158.1:0-10058 GCA_963707225.1 uncultured Gammaproteobacteria bacterium | reverse complement strand
CTGCGGCGGCACCGTGGTCGTGGCTGGTCCCCGGAACGGACGCCGCGGCGATGGCGGTCGTCTGCGGCGCGGCGTTCCTCGCGGCGAGCATGCGGGCCCCGGTCACCGCGACGCTCCTGATGATCGAGTTCACCGGCACCGGCATCGCGCTGGCGCTGCCGATCGTGCTCGCCGTGGCGGGCGCGACGGCCACGGCGGCGGCGCTGCAGCGGGTCCGCGGCCGACGGGTGCGGCCGCTGGACCCGGGCCGCGAGTGACCTCCGCGCTCAGCCCATCTCGGCGACATCCGGGCCGATGATGGGGAGCATCGGTGAGGTCCGCGTAGCAGCCGGGCGCGGGCGATGACGCCGCCATCCTCCACCTGCAAGCTGCTGTCCTCGCCGCCGAACGGCAGCAGCGCGGGCAGGTCGCGGTTGGTGCAGGTGAGCGAGATCGATAGCGTCTCGACCGCCGGCACACGCGGATCCATCTGCCGGTCGACCAGCGCGATCGCCACTTCGGTACCGTCGTCGTTGGGACGTGCCGAAGGCAGCCGCTGCGCGTACCAGTAGCAGCCGCTGTCGTCGCCGCCGAGACCGTGGCGGGTCGAGAAGAACGGCAGGAATTCGGTGCCGACGCTGGACTCGCCGCTGCGCAGGAAGCGCTGCACGCGATCGACCGAATACACCTCCAGCCCCAGCGGCCGGCGCACGTCCGGGATGACCGGGTACTGGCTCACCTGTTGGGTGACGCGGACCGGCTCGGCCTGCTGGGTGAACAGGTTCACGATCGGCGTGCAATGCAGGCGGAACGTGTCGCGCCCCACCGTCTGTTCCATCCGCGCCGTGCGTTCCGGACGTCCGAACGAGCGCAGCGCGATGCGCAGCTCCACGCCCGTGTCGAAGCGTTTCAGGTCGAGGCCGGTGATGTCGACGAACAGGAATTTCTCCGGCAGCGTGAAGTACTCCTGCAGCAGCCGGTAGCCTAGGAAGCTGCGCGGATCGTAGTCGAGCAGGCCTTCATCGATGCCGAAGCCCACCGGCTGGATGCAGCCGTCCGGCAGGCGTTGCGGCGGCACCGCCGGCGCGCCTTCGGGCGCCACTGCGGTCACCGATTCCACGCTGTTGAGCAGCAGCTCGTGCAGCGCATGCACCAGCGGGCTTTCACCGTCCAGGTAGAAACGCAGCTGATGCGGATCGAGCGCGGCGAACGTGGTCTTGCCGACCACCTCCAGCCGGATCCGTATGCTGGCTGACACGTCGGCGCCGCGCACCGCGAATGCCGAGCGCTCCACCGATTCGAACGCGGCCTCGGCCACGCGCAGCGGCCACACCTGCACCGGATAGGCGGTGCGATAGCGCACCGGCATGCCCTGGATCGCCCGCGTCAGCAAGGGCGTGCCGCGTGGCACGTCCTGCATCGCGGTCAGCTCGGCGCCCGCTGTCGGCGCCAGTTGTGCAATCGACATCGACGGCACCGGTCGCAGGTAATGCGGGTACAGCACCGACAGCAGCGCTTCGGTGATCTGCGGAAAATCGTCGTCCAGCTTCTTGTGGATGCGCGAGGCGATGAACGCGAACGATTCGATCAGCCGTTCCACGTGCGGGTCTTCGCAGACGTCGCCTTCCAGCGACAGCCGCGAGGCGATCTTGGGGTAGCGCGCAGCGAACTCCTTCGACAGCGAGCGCAGACTGGTCAGCTCGTTTTCGTAGTAGGGCAGCAGTTCGTCGAGCATGGCCGGCGCCGGTCGCGGCAGGTGCGCCGCAGTTTCCAGAGTCTCGGTCAGCCTGCCGGCGCACTCCATTCCACGAAGGGTCTAGAACCTATGGCGGTTACGTGTGCCGTCGGGCAGGCCGTGGCGATTCCACGGCCAGGGCATGCGATGGTCGAGTGGCAGATTGGCGTCGCTGCCCGATTTGCCGGCGCGATCGAGCGTCTCGGCCGAGAGACTCAACCATCAACGCGAACGATCGGGCCAAGCGCAACAGATGCACCGGCTCCGAATTGCCAATCCTTTCCCGTGGAGGTGAATTGGAACAGAGTTCCCCCCGGCAGCTTCAACGGCGTACCCGAAGGAGCGTATTGCCACACTCCCGCAGCCGTAAAAGTCACGATGGCGAGCGCCACTCCTTTGATGACTCCGGCCCCCGCGCTGCTGACCCGGACCAGAGAAGCTTCCATTTCCTCCCAGGTCACGGGAAGACTGGTCGTTACGGCTGTGAAATCCGGCATGGAGAATTGGGCGCCAGTGATGATTTGTTGAACGATATTCCAGGCCACCTTGAGGCCGGAGAGCGACAGCGATGCGCCCGCACCAAGGATGGGCTGGATATAGCCTCGCGTTTCACTCAGCTTCGTATTCCGGATGAAGAAAATGTTGAAGCCGCCGCCAACGACTTCCGCGACGAAGACGCCGCCGGGCGATGCGACCTCCCACTTCGTAAAGCGCTCTCCACCGGGAAGCGGCACCACTTTTCTGGGAACCGGCTCTACGTTGGGCGGCGGTGGCGGCGGAGGAATGTCGCCTATGAAAATGTGGACTTCGACGGCGCGCCAATCGGCGGAGTCGTCGGATTCTTTCGCCTGATACCCGGCTTCGCCGACGGCGCGGAAGGTTTCGACCCGATCCATGGCATGGTTGTCGATCGCCTGGAGAAATTTCAGGACGTTGTCCATGCGGTTATAGGACAGCGTTTCATTCTTCGTGATGTCTCCCAGTTTCGATGCGTAGCCGACGAGCCAGATCCGGTACATCGAGTTGGCGCGGGCAACGAGGATCTTCTGCCGCAACCATGCTTTGTGCTGCTCTTCCAATAGAGCACTGCCAGTGTCGAAGTCGATCAGGCGGCCTTTCAGGAGGGCGTTGCTCCGGAGCATCGGCTCGACGACCTGATGGGGGACTGGCGGGGTTTTTCTTGGCATGGGAGTCACCTTCTCGATAGCTGGATTTCAACGTCGATCCCCAGGCACCTGGCGAGGCATGAGCCGGCTATCGCCATGAGGAAAATCGATGGCCAATTCGCTCAATTCTCGACGCAGCTCTCGTCATCCGGAATCACGCAATCCGGCGCGGCGGCGCTGCTGCCGAGTCCACGCGTGCGCACTTTCGGATTGAGCGCGCCGAGGGTGAGCCCCCTGGGCAGCAGCAGCCACATGCGGCCGTTGGCATTCATCGACGCGGCCATGCTGCCGGCATCGTCGCCGAAGCCCCAGAAGAAATCGCCGCGCACGCTGCCGCGGATCGCGCCGCCGGTGTCCTGCGCGAACATCAGCCGGTCGATGCTGCCGGCGCCGCCGGGTGCGGCGGTGGTGATGAATACCGGTGCGCCCAGTGGCGTGGTGCGGGGATCGACGGCCAGCGAACGACCGGCCGTGAGCGGCACGCCGAGCGCGCCGAGCGGACCCTGCGGGCCGTCCGGTATCACCCGGAAGAACACGTAGCTGGGATCGCCGATGCCGCTGAGTGCGCCGCCCGCGGCCATGCCGTTGCTGGCGGCGATGTTCTTGGCCGCGCCCTTGCGATGCGGGTCGGCCGCCAGTCGTGCGGCATCGCTGCCGCTGATATGCGCTTGCGCAGCGCTGCTGAAAGAGCCGGCGGCCGCGGGCGGCGGCGCCTTGCCGAGTAGCTGCGCGATCATGGCCTGCACCTGCGGATCGCGAGCCTTCGGCGCCGCCGCTGACGCGGCCGCCGGCATGGGTTGGACCGCCGGAGCGGATGCGCTGCCGGTCGCCGGTGCGCTGCCGTGACGCAGCTGCGCGATGATCGCCTGAACGTCACGGTTGTATGGCGTCGTGCTGCCGGCCGTGTGACTGACTGGCGCGGCGATGCGCGGTACCGGATCGTCTGCGGTGTTGCCACCGCCGTGCCGCAGCTGGGCGATGATCGAGGCGACATCGTCGGTCGGTGCGTTGGCGGCCTCGCCCGCGGCGCTGGCCGAGCCCAGGCGCAGGCCGCGTGTCTTGATCGCGCTGCTGACCATGGCGGTGTCGCTGGATGACGCGTTCGGCAGGAATGGCTGGCCGTTCTGCTCGGCATAGGCCACGCGGACCACCCGGCCATCCTCCAGCCTGATCTTGCCCGAGCCCTGCACCTGCATCGAATACAGCGCATAGGCGTCGTCCACCCAGGCCAGTACCGGCGCGTCGATGCCCTGCGACTCGATCTGCTGACGGTTGAAGTAGGGCACGATGCGATCGCCATCCAGCCGCACGCGATAACGCTTGTCGGCCAGGCCGGGCTGGTCGTTGTCCAGCGCCAGCTCGAATTCGCGCGCATCGGCGGTACCGGGCGCGGCGGCCAGCAGACGGTTGTCCTCGATGCGGAACCATTGACGGCTGGCGCCGCTCAGCGAGCGCGCGTCGAGCTGGTACAGATCGCGCGGCGCGCCGTGCACCGGGAAGCGGAACTGCGCACTGCGCGTGCTGCGTCCTTCCAGCTGCGGTTCGTAATAGCCGGTGATGCGGCCATCCGCCGTCGCATCGGGGTTCATCACCTGGTAGACCTGGAAGTGCGCCTCGAAGAAGCGGCGCGCGCCGTCGTCGCTGCCGGAATCGGCGCCGGTCAGGTCGCCGCACGATGCGCTCCACGCATTCTTGCGCGACAGCACCTTGCAGCTGCGGCTGAACACGTCGAGGCTCTCGCGCAACGCATCGGTATTCCAGCCGGGCAGGGTGCTGAACGGTACCGGCTGAAAGCGCGCGTACTTCGTCACGAATGGCTGGCCCAGCGCATCGCTGCCGTTCGCCGCTGGCACGCCGACAGACGACGCTGTCGGCATCGTCTGCGCCACCGGCGAACCGGCAAAGCCCAGCAGCAGGCCAAATGCGACAAGGGCCGATGCGAACAGGGCATGCGACCGGGGCGGCGATGTCGGGCGTGACGTCATGGCGGGCTCCCATGCGTAAGGATGCCGGGCATGATTCGCCAGTGCGCCCGGCGCCGCCATACCACAGACGCGCTATGGCAGTGGAGGGGGAACGTCCACCGGGGTGCGCGAATGGCAGGGTGTCAGGGGTTGGGCGGATCCAGCGGCTGGTTGGCCTTGAGTCGTTTCACCAGCGCGCGATGGCTGCTCTCGATTTTCTGCAGGCGCGCCTGCATCGCCGCATCGCTCACCCATTGCGCGCTGAGCGCACGCCGGCGATCCAGCGTGTAGTCGATGTCGGCGAACGGTATCAGGGCGGCGTTGCCGGCCGGAGCAAAACCGCTGATGTCATGGATCAGCTTGAGGTTGGCGAGTTCCGCCGCGGCGTTGCGTCCGCTCTTGGCGTAGTGCGTGATGAAATCGGTGATCGCCGCACGCAATTGCGGCGACAGGTCGTCGCGCACGATGATCACCGCATGCGGAATCAGCTCCGATTTCCACAGCACGCGCAGGCGCGCGTACTGCTCGGGGAAATGCTGGGCGAAGCGTTCGAGGTCGGCGGTGTTGTTGCTGGCCACGTCGACTTCGTGGTTGGCGACGGCCAGCGCATTGTTCTGGTGGTTGCCCACCACGACAAGGGCGAAGAAGGTGTCCGAATCGAGCTTGTGGCTGGCGAAAAGCTGCGTCTCGGGCACCAGGTAGCCGGACATCGACAGCGACTCGCCGCGCGCGTAACGCCAGTGGTTCGGCTTGCTGTAGATATCGTCCATCGTGTGGATGGGCGAGTTCTTCGACACCAGCAGCACGGCGTGGTAACCGCGCGAACCATCGCCGCGGGTGAGCTGGGCGACCACCTGCATGCGATGCTCGCCGACCGCCTGCAAGGCCAGCCGTCCGGAGACGAAGGCGATGTCCACGCGCTCTTCCGCGATCGCCTCGGCCAGCCCCTCGTAAGTGCTCACGGAGATGCTGCGGACCGGCCGCTGCAGCGCACGACTCATGTCTTCCAGGGTCGGTCGCCACGCGTCCAGCGATTCCGAAGCACCGCCGATCGGCAGTATTCCGAACGTCAGCGGCGCCTGTGGCAGGTTGGTGGCGGGTTGGGCGGCTCGCAGCACCGGTGCGGCCAGCACGAACAACAGCACGACCGCGGTGCGGCGAAGCGCGTTCCGCCATGGCTGGTGTGTCCCGCGGGAACTGCATGTCCGACGCATGTTGCCCAACCCCTCCCCTGTGGCCTGCATGGCGCGCATCCGGCGCGCAAGGTCATTCGTACGGCACGCAAGTCTACCGCCGGTCGTCGTACGATGTGTTACAGGCCGGGCGATTGGCGACGGCCCCGGAGACATGTCCTGGGACATGCATCACGGCCGGCCGGAACCTTGGAACAGGCTCTCAGAGCCCGCTGATGCGCCGCGAGGCGACCACCGCCTCGACCCGGTTGCGCACGTTGAGCGCGCGAAAGATCGCCGCCAGGTGAATCTTCACGGTGCCCTCGCTGATGCCCAGATCGCGGGCGATCACCTTGTTGGGCTTGCCTTGCGAGAGCGATCGCAGCACGTCGATCTGTCGCTCGGTCAGCAGCTTGCGCAGGCGCTCCTCGAGAGAGGCGGCCGGTTCCGCATGGATGGTCGCAGCGGGTGCGCCGCCTTCCAGCAGCATCGGCGGGACGTACACACCACCGGACAGTACCAGCCGCACGGCGGACAGCATCACGTCGGGCGAATAGGCCTTGGGGATGAAACCCTGCACACCCAGAGTGAGCAGCTCCCTCATCAGCGCCGGGTCCTCCGAGCCGGAGATCACGATGACCGGCACTCCGGGCAGGCTGGCGATCGTTTCGATCAGGTGCTCGTGGCCGTGGCTGCCTGGCATGGTCAGGTCGATCAGCGCCAGCGTCGGAGCGGGTCCATGCTGGATCGCACGGCGCAGTTCGTCCACGTCCATGGCCACCGTGAACTCGGTGGCTGGGTCGAGTTCGGCGAGCTTGAGTCTGACGCCTTCGACGATCAGTCGATGGTCATCCGCGATCAATATCCGCATATCCGTTTCCCGTGGCATCACGGCATCCCGCCGCCGCCTGTCTACCCCTTCGGCAACATAGCCGCAGTGGGCATCGGCGGCAATACGTCCGTGCCAACCCGAACGGCCTAGGCTCTCCGTGATATGGCCGTTGCGGTGATGCGTCGTGAGAATCGCTGATGATCACGACCAGGGAAAACGGCCATGGCAATGGCGCTCACGGCGAGAAGGTGGCAAGGCTGGCACGGCCTGCTCGTGCTGTGCTGCAGCTTGCTCGCGGGAGCGCCGACGATGGCCCGGCCGCTGTTGCAGTCTGCCCCCGCCCGCGCAGTGTCGGCGAAACCGCCGGCGACGGCATCGACATCGGCACCCGCCACTTCCGCAGTGGCCAGCGTCGCCGCATCCGCCGATGAGCCATTCGACTGGCGCGCCGCGCGCGGTGTGCTGTTCCGCATCCATTCGCCGCAACCGGGCGCGGCAGACAGCCTGCTGTTCGGCACCATCCATATCGGTGCGCCGGCGGAACTCGGCCTCGATCCGCAGCGCGTGGGCGCCGCGGTGCGCGGGCAACACACCCTGATCAACGAGGTGGATGGCAACACGCCGTGGCAGAAGCGCTACGACCGCTACCGCTTCCTCGCTCCGGAGCAGAGCCTGGCCAGGCTCATCGGCGGGGTCCAGTTCATCGAACTGGGCACGCTGCTGCCCGAACACAACGGCCTCCAGCTCGATCGGTTCAAGCCATGGGTTGCGATGACGCTGCTGGAAGAAGGACAGGATGCGCCGCTGCCGAATGCCGCCGGCGCGCAACACCGGAGCATCGACGACATGGTGGAAGAAGCCGCGCGGGCGCACGGACTGAAGCTGGTGCATCTGGAAACGCTGGAGGACCAGCTCGCCGCGCTCGACTGCATGCCGGCGGCCGACTATGCGGTGGTGCTGCAGCAGCGGCTGGCCGATCCGCAGGAACTGCGTGCCGAAACCGAGCGCTCGCTGGCGTTCTACCGCGCCGGCGATCTGCCCGGCTGGCTGGCCGACATCGACGCCATGCACGGGCTGGACGCGCAGGCGCAGGGCGCCGAACGACGCGCGCAAAGATGTCTGCTCGAACAACGCAACGCACGCTGGATCGAGGAGCTGGAGCCGCTGCTGCGCGCAGGCGGCTGCTTCGTCGCGGTCGGCGCCATTCATCTCACCGGCAAGGATGGACTGCTGGTCGGGCTCGCCCGGCGCGGCTTCGCGGTAAGCGCGCAGGCGTGGTGAGCCATCGTCGCATCGCACGGCAACACTGACACGGGATTCACGTCATGCAGGCAGTACGGCAAGTTCATTGGGCACAGGGTGGCTTCCTCACGCCGCAGCACCTGCAGGCGCAGGACGCCTGGCAGCAGGCGTACGCGCTGCGCCTGCACCGGCAGTTCTCGCCGTATCACTGGGGCTACGAAGCGCTCGTGTTGCGCGAGGACGCGCTGGCCACCGGCATGGCCACGCTGGAACGCTTCGTGCTGCTGACCCGGCAGGGCGAACTGATCAGCGGCGGCGTGGCGGCCACCGCCGACGGTGGCGGCAACGCGCGGGTGCCCGAGCGCAGCCTGCTTGAACTGAGCGTGCCGAACAACGAACCGATTTCCCTGTACCTGGTGCTCAAGCGCGAGCGCACGCTCGACGGGCTGGGGCGCAGCGAGGAACGCGGCAGCCGGTTGCCGGCACGTCATCGGCTCGATGGCGAATCGCGCGCCGATCCGTACGATCCGCAGGCACCGGCCGCCGAAGTGGATTTCCTGGGCTACCAGGCGCAGATCATCAGCAGTCTCGACGAAGGCGCCGACGCGCTGCTCGGCGCCTGCGAGTCGTACAAGTTCGCCGAGATCGTGCCGAACGGTCCGGGCCGCTTCAAGTCGTCGCCCGATTACATCCCGCCGCTGGTGGCGCTGCAGGCTTCGGTCAACCTCAGCCGCTGGACGCGCAGCCTGCGCGACCTGCTGGTCTCGCGCGGGGCGGATTTCTCCAGCGTGAAGCGCCAGCGCGGCATTCGCGCCGCGTCGACCAGCGCGCAGGAAGTGATGCGCGTGGTGATGATGCAGACCTTCGCGCGCTACATTGCCGACCTGCAGGAAATCGTGCGCGGCGGCGTGGAGGGACCGTACCCGCTGTACCTGCGGCTGCGCGAGCTGGTGGCGGAGTTCTCGGTGTTCTCCGAGGAAATAAGCTTTGCCGGCGGCCTGCGCGAGAACCCGGCCGAGACCGAGTTGCCGCCGTACGACCACGACAATCTGCGTGCGTGTTTCCGCATCGCGTTCCAGCGCGCGGAAACCCTGGTCAAGGCGCTCACCGTGGGCGCCGAGGTAGGCATCACGCTCACCTTCGACGGCAAGCTGTACAAGGCCGAGTTGCCGCCGAACCTGTTCGAGTCGGACAAGACGCGCTTCTATCTCGCGTTCGAATCCGAGCTGCGCGGGCAGGATCTGTTCGGCCGGCTGTCGCGTACCGGCAAGATCTGTTCGGTCGCTGCTCAACGCTGTCCGTTTGACCAAGATACACTCCCGCGACAATCGCTATCGCTAAACCAACCGTCTGCATTGCCAGGCCGAATAACGGCCGCCGTTTGGGAAACCGGGTTGGCTGTGACTGATGGCCCTCTTCGAGCTCATTAATCCGATTCTGAATTGATCGCCACAACGATTCCGGCGCCTTCACCGCTGTCGCTGTCGTAGTCTGAAACACTGCCTGATAATGAGCAACCATCGCGCCGCAGGAAGGGCACTCGCGCAGATGCGCCTCTATCGCCGCCACTTCCGACTGGCCAAGACTGCCTTCAACGATCTCCAGAAGTCTCTTCTCTATGTCACTGCACTTATTCAAGCATCTCCTCCATCATTCATAAATTGGACAATTGTCTCCCGCGACTACTTGCGCCTATTCTTGAATCGCTTCAACATGACCTTTTGCAGATTCTGCTTCGCCCGGTGCATTAGCGACTCGACCGAGGCCAGCGTAATTTCCATTTCCTCTGCGATTTCTTTATAGCTCAGCCCCTCAAGCTTATGCAGCAAATATATTTCCCGCTGCCGGTCCGGTAACTCCGTCATCAGCTCCGCAAGCTGTTCGCCCGCCTCCCGCGACTCCAGCTTGATATCCGGGCGCTCCGCTTCCGGCGCCGGCAATTGCTCTGCCAGCGATACCTCTTCTGTG
>CAVPQF010000157.1:0-31230 GCA_963707225.1 uncultured Gammaproteobacteria bacterium | reverse complement strand
CAACCTCAAGGTCGCGCCGATCGGCGACCAGTCGATCTTCGTGCGTGCGGCGATCAGCGGCGTGGCGCGCGAAGGCATCATCGCCGCGGCGCTGACCAGCCTGATGATCCTGCTGTTCCTCGGCAGCTGGCGCTCCACCGTCATCATCGCCGTATCGATCCCGCTGGCGATTCTCTCCTCGCTTGCCGCACTGTCGGCCATCGGCGAAACGCTCAACATCATGACCCTGGGCGGCCTGGCGCTCGCCGTGGGCATCCTGGTCGACGACGCCACGGTCACCATTGAAAACATCAACTGGCATCTGGAGCAGGGCAAGCAGGTGGAGCCGGCGATCCTCGATGGCGCCGCGCAGATCGTCACGCCGGCCTTCGTTTCGCTGCTGTGCATCTGCATCGTGTTCGTGCCGATGTTCTTCCTCGAAGGCGTCGCGCGATTCCTGTTCGTGCCGATGGCCGAGTCGGTGATGTTCGCGATGATCGCCTCGTTCATCCTGTCGCGCACGCTGGTGCCGACGATGGCGAAGTACCTGCTGCACCCGCATGCACCGCATACCGACGAGCACGGCAACAACGCCACGCTGCCGCGCTCGCGCAATCCGCTGGTGCAATTCCAGCGCGGTTTCGAAGCGCGGTTCGAGAAGATCCGCGACAGCTACCACGGCCTGCTGGCGATGGCTATGGCGCACCGGCGCGGTTTCGTCATCGGCTTTCTTGCGTTCGTGGTGCTGTCGTTCGCACTGGTGCCGGGTCTCGGCCGCAACTTCTTTCCCGACGTCGATGCGGGGCAGATCCTGATGCACGTGCGCGCGCCGGTCGGCACGCGCATCGAGCAGAGCGCAGAGTTGTTCGCACAGGTGCAGCAGAGCATCAAGCGCATCATCCCCGCCGAGGAGCTGGGCACGCTGGTCGACAACATCGGCCTGTCCAGCAGCGGCATCAACAATACCTACAACAACACCGGCACCATCGGCGAGCAGGACGGCGACATCCAGATCGCGCTCAACGAAGGCCATCGCCCCACCGCCGATTACGTGCGCGAGATGCGCGCAAGGCTGCCGCGCGAATTCCCCGGGGTCACGTTCTCGTTTCCGCCGGCGGACATCGTCAGCCAGATTCTGAACTTCGGTTCGCCCGCGCCGATCGCACTGCAGATCCGCGGCGCCCACCTGCCGGCCAATTTCAAGTACGCCAGTGCGTTGATGCGCGACATCAGGCGCATCCCCGGCGTGGCGGATGCACGCATCCAGGAGTCGCAGGCCAACCCGGGTTTCAACATCAATGTGGACCGCACCCAGGCGCAGCTGCTCGGCATCACCGAGCGCGATGTCACCAACAGCCTGGTGGTGAACCTCGCCGGTTCCAGTCAGGTCGCGCCGACGTTCTGGCTCAATCCGGCCAACGACATCTCCTATCCCATCGTGATGCAGACGCCGCAGTACACGCTGGATTCGCTGTCCGCGCTGCGCAATCTTTCGATCACCGGCGCCAACGGCACGTCGCAGGTGCTCGGCGGGCTGGCGACGCTGACCCGGCAGAACACCAACGCGGTGGTGGACCAGTACAACATCCAGCCGGTAGTGCAGATCTTCGCCACCACGCAGGGCCGCGATCTGGGCAGCGTCGCCGGCGACATCCAGAAGGTGCTCGACAACCATGCGAAGGAGCTGCCGAAAGGTTCGCACGTCGAACTGCTCGGCCAGGTGCAGACGATGAACCGCGCCTTCTCCGGCCTGCTGTTCGGCCTGCTCGGCGCGCTGGTGCTGATCTACCTGCTGATCGTGGTGAACTTCCAGTCGTGGGCCGATCCGTTCGTGATCATCACCGCGCTGCCCGCCGCGCTGGCCGGCATCGTCTGGATGCTGTTCGTCACGCACACCACGCTGTCGGTGCCGGCGCTCACCGGCGCGATCATGTGCATGGGCGTGGCGACGGCGAACTCGATCCTGGTCGTCAGCTTCTGCGCGCGAGCGCTTGTTCATGCATGGCGATGCGCACGGCCGCGGCGCTTGAGGCCGGTTTCGTGCGCTTCCGTCCGGTGCTGATGACCGCGCTGGCGATGATCATCGGCATGGCGCCGATGGCGCTCGGCCTCGGCGAAGGCGGCGAGCAGAACGCGCCGCTCGGCCGCGCGGTGATCGGCGGCCTGATCTTCGCCACCGTCGCCACCCTGCTCTTCGTGCCCGTGGTATTCCGCATCATCCACGCGGGTTACGTCCACGCACCCGGGCACCAACCCGATGATCCGGCGCCTGTCCTTGGAGGACCTGCCCATGTCTGACAATCCCCTGATTCCCGCCGGCCCATCGCCGCATCGCATGCGACTGGTCGGCGTGATCGCCGCCGTGGTCGTGGTGGCCGTGGTGGCGATCGGCATCGCCACCCGCATCTCCGATGCCCGGCAGCTCAAGACCTGGACCGATGCGCAGAGCGTGCCGACCGTCAATATCATTTCGCCGGAAAGCGGTTCCGTCAGTGCGCCGCTCGCACTGCCTGGACGCATCGAGGCGTATGCGCGCGCGCCGATCTATGCACGCATCGACGGCTACCTCAAATCCTGGCATGTCGATATCGGTGCCCGGGTGAAAGCCGGCCAGTTGCTTGCCGTCATCGAAACGCCCGATCTGGACCAGCAACTGCTGGAGGCCAGGGCCGCCCTTGCCAGCGCGCAGGCGAACGCGGCGCTGGCGTCGACCACGGCCAGGCGCTGGCAGTCGATGCTCAAGTCCGACTCGGTATCCAGGCAGGAGGTGGACGAGAAGACCGGCGACTTCACTGCCAAGCAGGCACTGGCGAACGCGGCCAGGGCCAACGTCGAACGCATCAACGCGATGAAGAACTACGCGCGCATCATTGCGCCGTTCGACGGCGTGGTCACCGCGCGCAACACCGACATCGGCGCCCTGATCAACGCCGGCAGCAGCGGCAACGGCGCGGCGCTTTTCGTGGTGTCCGACGTGCGCAAGCTGCGTGTCTACGTGCAGGTGCCGCAGAGCTACGTGCCGTCGATACCGACCGGCGCCGTGGCGACGCTCAGCGTGCCGGAATACCCCGGCCGCACGTTCGGTGCGAAAGTCGAATCGTCCGCGCAGGCGGTCAGCGCAGCTTCCGGCGGCACCCTGGTGCAACTCGCGGTCGACAACGCCGACGGCAAGCTGATGCCCGGCAGTTTCGCCAACGTGCGCTTCGACATTGCCGCGGACAAATCCGCACTGCGCGTGCCTGCCAGCGCGCTGGTGTTCGACGACAACGGCACGCGCCTGGCCACGATCGGCACCGACAATCGCGTGAGCTTCAAGACCATCACCATCCTGCACGACTACGGCAAGAGCGTGGAAATCGGCTCCGGTCTGGCCGCCGGCGATCGTGTGATCGACAGCCCGCCCGACGGTCTCGCCGACGGCGACCACGTGCAGATTGCATCGACCGACGCTCCGGCCAAAGCCCATGCGAAAGCCTGAGTTCCGCATCGCGCTCGCGCTGGCCATCGGCGTGGCGGTGAACGGTTGCTCGCTGGCGCCCGCGTACAAGGTGCCGGCGGTGCCGGTGGCAGCGGCCTACCAGGACAACGGTCCATGGCAGCAGGCACAGCCGTCCGACCAGCTGCCGCGCGACCAGTGGTGGCAGCTCTACCACGATCGCGAACTCGACCAGTTGCAGCAGAAGCTGCTGGCCAACAACGCCGACCTCGCTGCCGCGCTCGCGCACTATCGGCAGGCTCAGGCGTTCGAGCTGCAGTCGCGCTCGGAACTGTTTCCCACCATCAGCGCGGACGCCAATGGCCAGCGCTATCGCCAGTCGGACACCAAGCCGCTGCGTGGTCCGCTGACTGGTCCGAATGCGTCGCCGTCGACCTACAACTCGTTCACCGTCGGCGCCGAGGCCGATTACGAACTGGATCTGTGGGGTCGCGTGCGCAACACGGTCGAGGCCGGCAGGGACGAGGCGCTCGCCGCCGCCGCCGATCTCGCCTCCGCCCAGCTCAGCCTGCAGGCGCAGCTTGCCGACAACTACATCGTG
Source organism: uncultured Gammaproteobacteria bacterium (assembly GCA_963707225.1). Lineage (GTDB taxonomy): Bacteria > Pseudomonadota > Gammaproteobacteria > Xanthomonadales > Rhodanobacteraceae > Rhodanobacter. Next base: position 27,214 of record CAVPQF010000157.1, on the reverse strand, counting down.
CTGCGCGGTACCGACCTGCAGCTTGCGTTGCTGCAGCAGAGCATCGCTGCATATCAGAAGGCCCTCCAACTGACGCAGACCCGGCACGACGGCGGCCTCGCGTCAGGCCTGGACGTGGCGCGGGCGCAGACGCAGCTGTCTTCGGCGAAATCGCTGTGGTCGCAGGCGCTGGCACGGCGTGCCTTGAGCAGGGATGCGATCGCGGTGCTGGTCGGCGACTCCGCCGACCAGTTCACGCTCGTCGCGCAGACCACGGCGATCGGTCTGCCGCAGCTGCCGGCCAGCGTGCCGTCGGCGTTGCTGCAGCGCCGACCCGACATCGCCGCGGCCGAGCGTCGTGTCGCCGCCGCCAATGCGCGCATCGGGATGGCTCGCGCCGCGTACTTCCCGTCGCTGACATTGAGCGCGCAGGGCGGTTTCCAGAGCGCTGCCTATCCTGGCCTGCTGGCCGCACCGAATCACTTCTGGGCGATCGGCCCGATCCTGTTCGAGACGATTTTCGACGGCGGTCGCCGCAAGGCCGGCGTCGCGGCGGCCAGGGCGGCCACCGACGAGGCCGGCGCGCGCTACCGCGGGGTGGTGCTGAACGCATTCGCACAGGTCGAGGACAACCTGGCCCAGCTCGATCACGTCGGCGCGGCCATGGCCGACCAGAAGGATGCCGCCGACGCCGCGCAGCACTCGCTGGATCTGGCGATGGACCGCTACAAGCAGGGCGCGGTCGACTACCTCGACGTGGTGCAGGCGCAGACCGCCGCGCTCGACGCGCGACGCAGCCTGCTCGAACTCGACACCCAGCAGCTGCGCGCCAGCGTGCAGCTGATTCGTGCCCTCGGCGGCGGCTGGTCGACCGATCAACTGGCCAGCCAGAAGGGTTCGATCAGCGGCTCCTGATCATCGTTGGCTGGCACTTCCAGCGGATGTCCGCATCCCCGTCCGCGATGTCCTCACCGTTGACGATGCGGCTTCACTTGCCGAATCGTCATCCGGCCGATGATGGCGAGCCGGCCGCCGCCGCTCCCCGTGTGCGGGCGGCGATCGACGCACAACGGATCAGCGCCGGGCGGTGGCGGGCCGGCGCAGCGCCATGCCCTTGAGCACGTTCAGTGCCTGCGACAGCGCGTAGTCGCTGGTGGCCAGCCTGGCGTCGGCGGCGCTGCCGTCGTCGTTGACGTCGGCAGCGGCCTTGGCGTTCTCGTTGACCAGGTGGTTCGGCAGATCGGCCTCCGAGCTGATCAGCACGGGGCCGCGGTCGGAGGGGTTCACGGTGAGGTCGGCCAGTGCGATGTCGGGCTTGATGCCCTCGGCCTGGATCGAGGTGCCGTTCGGCGTGTAATAGCGCGCCGTGGTGATCTTCACCGCATGCTCGGCATCCAGCGGCAGCACGGTCTGCACCACGCCCTTGCCGAACGTGCGCTGGCCCATGACCAGCGCGCGGCGGTTGTCCTTCAGCGCGCCGGAGACGATCTCGGCGGCCGAGGCGGTGCCGTTGTTGGTCAGCACGATCATCGGCGCGCCGCCGAGCTGGTCGCCCGGGTGCGCGCTGAAGCTCATGTTCGCGTCCTGCAGCCGGCCGCGGGTGGTGACGATGGTGCCGGCGTCGAGGAAGTCGTCGCTGACGCCCACGGCCGCGGTGAGCAGGCCGCCCGGGTTGTTGCGCAGGTCGAGCACGGCGCCCTTCGGCGGGCCGTTCCTGGCGATCAGCTGGCCCAGCTTCTGTTCCAGGTCGCCGGCGGTGTCGTCCTGGAACTGGCTGATGCGCACGTAGACATAGCCCGGCTCCAGCTCGCGCACCTTGACGCTGCTGATCGAGATGTTCTGGCGCACCAGATGCAGGTCGATCAGCTTGTCGCTGTTCTGGTGCACGATGGTCAGGTCGATCTTGCTGCCCGGCTTGCCGCGCAGCTGCTTGAACATCTCGTCCACATTCTCCGCGTCGATCACGGCGCCGTTGATCTTGACGATGCTGTCGCCCGGCTTGATGCCGGCGCGCGCCGCCGGGGTGTCGTCGATCGGCGAGACGATGCGCAGGCCGCCGTCGACCTGCAGCACCTCGATGCCGAGGCCGCTGTACTCGCCGGTGGTGTCCTCGCTGAGCTGGGTCAGGCCGTCCTTGTCCAGGTATTCGCTGTGCGGGTCGAGGCCGCTGAGCATGCCGGTGATGGCGGCCTTCATCAGGGTCTTGTTGTCGACCTTTTCCACGTATGCCTGGCGCACCACTTCGTAGACGCGACTGAAGTTGCGGATGTCGTCCAGGTCCACCTGGTCGGTGGAGCTGGCGCCGGCCGGCGCGTCGGCGCTGCTGTTGGTGGCCGGCAGGTCGACCGGCGGCGCCGCCACGCTGGCGGCAGCGGCCGGTGCGCTCTGCGCGCGGGCGTCCGGCGCGGCCAGCAGGAACGGCGCGGCCAGCAGCAGGACCGCCATGCCGATCGTCGGGCTAGAAGGGGAAAGACGCATGTGTGTGACTCCGTGCAGCAGGCAGCGCCGCGCCGGAGCGCGACGGAAAAAAGTGGTCAGGCATGAGACAACCAGATGCCGGGGTAATTCAGCGTTAACTCGTTGCTAGCCTGCGATGCGGCGGCGGGCGCGTCAACGGCGCTGGCTCAGCCAGCTGCGCGGATCGACCGGCTGGTTGTTCCGGCGCAGCTCGAAATAGACGCCGGTGTTGGCGCCGGTGGGCGGGCTGGCGGTGCCGATCGCCTGGCCGGCCTCGACCTGGTCGCCGACGTCGTGCAGCAGGGTCTCGTTGTTGCCGTACATGCTCATCCAGCCGTTGCCGTGGTTGAGGATCAGCAGCATGCCGTAGCCGCGCAGGAAGCCGGCGTAGATCACCCGGCCGTTCGCCACCGCGTGGATCTCGCTGCCGCCACTGGCCTTGATCAGCACGCCGTTGCCGTAGCTGTTGACCACGCCGCTGGCCGGCCACGGCAGGTTGCCGCGGATGTTGGCGCCGGCGCCGCCGACCTCGAGCGGCGGTGGCGGCTTGCGCCCGGGGTGCTTCCTGATCGCCGCGGCACGTTCGGCGGCGGCGCGGGCGGCGGCCTCGTCGATCGCCTTCTGCAGCTTGTCGAGCAGGTTGTTGAGCGATTGCGCGTTCTGCTTCAGCGCGGCCAGCCGCTGCGCCTGGTCCCTGTACCGGGCGTCGGTCTCGGCGGCCAGTTTCTGCTGCGCGGCGCGCTGTTTGGCCAGCGCGGCCGCCTGCTGCTCGCGCTGGGTACGGGTCGCCTGCAGAGCCTGCTGCTCGGCGGTGATTGCCTCCTCCAGCTCCTGCAGTTTGGCCAGGTCGACCATCAATCGCTGCACGCGCTGCACGCGATCCTGCTGGAAGTACTTCGAGTACACCAGCGCGCGCGCGATGCGCGCCACGTCCTCGTCGCCCAGCAGCAGGCGCAGGTCCGAGCCGTGGCCGAGCGCATAGGTGGCGCGCAGCAGGTCGGCGATCGCGGCGCGCTGGCTGTCCAGCGTCTGCTTCAGCGCGCTGCGCTGTTGCTGCAGTTGATCCAGCTGCTGCTGCTTGGCGGCCAGCGCGGCGTCGGTCTGGCGTACCACGCGTGCCGCGCCGGCCAGCGCGTTGGCCTGCCTGGCGAGTTCGGCGTTGACGCTGTCGCGCCGGGCCGCGGTGTCGGCCTGCTCCTTTGCGAGCGCCTCCATCCTGTGGCGCAGTTCGGCCAGCTTCTGCTTCGCCTCGGCCTGTTCGCTCCTGCTGTCCTGGCGTGCCTGCAACGGAGCGATGGCCAGGCAGCCCAGCAATGCGGCGAATATCAGGCGGCGGACGGGGCGGGCGGCGAAGCGGGCGGGTTTGGGCATGCGGCCGATTATCCCCGAGCGGAGCGGGCTCGGCGAGACAGTCGCGGCTTCCGGTCCGACCGGATATCCGGAAAACACGACCCGGGATCCGCGCACGATCGCTTGCGCTGGTCCGGAACATGCATGAAATACTTCGTGGAATGAGGCACTTGAGCGTGAATCAGGGAAGGCATCAAACAACGCTTGCGAAGGCCTTCCCCCGCTCGTGGCCTTTCGCCGGCTGCAGAAGCTGGCTTCCCCACACCCCAACTGCCTGCTTCTCCATTGCCCGATCGATCCGAGCGACTCGTGATTGCTCCGCAAGTGGAGGCCATGTCCATGAAACGTGCGCTTGTCTTTTCGCTGGCAGGTCTGGCCCTGTCCCCGATGGCTGCCGCCCTCGCGCAAAGCGCACAGCCCACCGATATCCCGCAGGCCCGGACCGCTACGCAGAATTCGCAGGCTACGCAAAAACCCGCCTGCGCCCACCGGCCAGATCGGACGCAGCGGCCTGAAGACCGTCAACGACCTCAACACGATCCCGGTGAACGCGATCGGGCGCATCGACGTGCTGAGAGACGGCGCCTCCTCGCGATACGGCGCCGACGCCATCGCCGGCGTCGTCAACATCCTTCTCAAGCACGACTTCAAGGGGTTGCAGGCCACGGCCGACGTCGGCACGTCGCAGAAGGGCGGCGGCACCACGCGTCGCGCCACCCTGCTGTTCGGCGGCGGCGATCTCGCGAAGGACGGCCGGAATGCCCAGGGCAGCATCGAGGCGCAGAACGACAACCGCATCTAGGCGCGCGACCGCGGCTTTCCGTACAACTCCACCGAACCAGCGAGGCCTGCGTGAGCGCCAGCGTGTACAGCAACGAGCCGCGCGATCGCGCCTCGTGGTCGAACAGCCTCAGCTTCGGCCATGCCACGGTTACCGGCACGCTCTACTACACCAGCGCCATCACGATGACCGCGCCGGACAACGGCGAGGGCTGCATCTCGGTGGGCGTGAAGTACAAGATGTAAATCCGAGCGGCCGAGCGGAGGCTTCGGCCAGCGGACCGCGCGCGCCGGGCAACCGGCGTGCGTAGTCCGCGCAATGGCCACACGGTGCGGTCCGCCGGCCGCGGCAAACGTTAAGAAGTCTAGACGTCCATACCCCTCTTTGACGCGACGCAACAATTGTGTTTTAGTCGGAGCCGATCCTGCGCAAAACGATTGGTGCCTTCGGCATCGCGGCGACCTGCGCAGTCCGGAGGGGTAGATGGCGGCAAGCGGCTCGGCGACGTTGTACGACCCGGCTTTCGAACACGACAGCTGCGGCTTCGGCCTGGTTGCGCAGATCGACGGCCGCGCCAGTGCCGCGCTGGTCGACACTGCGTTTGCCGCGCTGGCGAAGCTTTCGCATCGCGGCGGCGTGAACGCCGACGGCATCAGCGGCGACGGTTGCGGCGTGCTGATCCACCGCCCGGCCGACTGGCTGCGCGCGCTCGCGGCGGCCGACGGCATCGCACCGGGCGAGCGTTTCGCGGCCGGATTGGTGTTCCTCGATCCGGCCGGCGGCGAGGCGGCCGCGATCGAGTTCGAGCGGCATCTGGCCGAGGCCGGGCTGGCATTGGCCGGCTGGCGTGACGTGGCGATCGATACCGAGGCCTGCGGCCCGCTGGCCAGCGCCACCTGTCCGCGCGTGCGCCAGGTGTTCGTGAATGCGGCAGCCGGGATGGACGACGACGCGTTCGAGCGCGCGCTGTTCCGCGCACGCCGGCGCGCCGAGACCGCGCTGTCCGACGATCCGCAGTTCTACGTGGTGAGCCTGTCCGCCCACGTGATCGGCTACAAGGCGATGGCCGCGCCGGGCCGCCTGCGCGAGGTGTTCGCCGATCTGCAGCATCCCGCGCTGGCCAGCGACGCGGTGGTGTTCCACCAGCGCTTCTCCACCAACACCACGCCGCAGTGGCGGCTGGCGCAGCCGTTCCGCCTGCTGGCGCACAACGGCGAGATCAATACCATCCGCGGCAACCGCCGCTGGATGCAGGCGCGCGAGGCGATCCTGCGCTCGCCGCGGGTCGACCTCACCGACATCGGCCCGCTGGTGCGCCAGGACGGCTCCGATTCGGAAAGCCTCGACAACGCGCTGGAAGTGCTGCTGGCCGGTGGCCTCGACATGCTCACCGCGATGCGCGTGCTGGTGCCGCCGGCGTACGCGGCGCGCGAGGACCTGGACGAGGACCTCACCGGCTTCTACGAGTATTACGCGCTGCACAGCGAGCCATGGGACGGCCCGGCCGGCCTGGTGATGTGCGACGGTCACTACGCGGCGTGCACGCTGGACCGCAACGGCCTGCGCCCGGCGCGCTGGGCGCTGTCCGACGACAACCACCTGATCGTCGCCTCCGAGGCCGGCCTGTGGGACCTGCCGCCGTCGCGCGTGGTGGCGAAGGGCCGGCTCGGTCCGGGCCAGATGCTGGCGGTGGACTTCGCCGGCAAGCGCCTGCTGCACGACGCCGACATCGACGCGATCAACAAGAGCCGCGCACCGTTCCGCGACTGGCTGCGCACCGGCGTCAGTTACCTCGAATCGGACCTGATCGATCCCAGCCTCGCCGCCGAGCCGCTGCCGGCCACGGTGCTGCGCCGCTACCAGAAGCTGTATGGCCTCAGCCGCGAGGAGCGCGAGAGCGTGCTGAAAGTGCTCGCCGAAACCGAGGCCGAGGCGACCGGCGCGATGGGCGACGACACGCCGATGGCGGCGATGTCGCGCCAGGTGCGGCCGTTGTTCGACCGCTTCCGCGAAGGCTTCGCCCAGGTCACCAACCCGCCGATCGATCCGCTGCGCGAGCGGCTGGTGATGTCGCTGGTCACCCAGTTCGGCCGCGAGGGCAACCTGTTCGAGCTGTCGGCGGACAACGCGAAGCAGATCCTGCTGAACTCGCCGATCTGCTCGCAGCGCAAGTTGCGCCAGCTGCTGGCGCTGCCGCAGTTCGTCGACGCCACCGTGCAGATCGACCTGTGCTACCCGCCCGAGGAAGGGCTGGAAGCGGCGCTGCGCCGCTTCTGCCGCGAGGCGGAACATGGGGTGCGCGGCGGCGCCGGGATGGTCTTCATCACCGACCGCTATCCGAACCGGGACACGTTGCCGGCGCACGCGCTGCTGGCCGTCGGCGCGATCCACGCCCACCTGGTCGAGACTGGCCTGCGCTGCCAGTGCAACCTGCTGGTGGAAACCGCCACCGCGCGCGACGCACACCAGTTCGCCTGCCTGATCGGTTTCGGCGCTACTGCCATTTATCCGTGGCTGGCCTACCAGAGCCTGTTCGAGCTGGGCCGCGACGGCCACATCAAGCGCGGCGACGGCACCCCGCGCGAGATCGGCCGCAGCTACCGCCGCGGCATCCGCAAGGGCCTGTTGAAGATCCTGTCGAAGATGGGCATCTCCACCATCGCCGGCTATCGCGGCGCGCAGCTGTTCGAGATCGTGGGCCTGGCGCCGGAAGTGGTGGCGCTGTGCTTCGCCGGCACGCCGTCGCGGATCGGCGGCGCCGGTTTCGCCGAACTCGAGCATGACGCGCGCCTGCTCGCCGCGGAGGCCTGGAACGAGGCGCAGCCGCTGCGCGCCGGCGGCATCTACAAGTTCGTGCATGGCGGCGAGTACCACATGTACAACCCGGACGTGGTCGACACGCTGCAGGCCGCCGTGCGCAGCGGCGCGATGGCCGACTACCGCCGCTACGCGCAGCACGTCGATGCGCGCCCGCCGTCCGCGCTGCGCGACCTGCTGCTGCCGCAGGCGGCCGGTGCCGCCATTCCGCTCGACGAGGTCGAGCCGATCGAGGCCATCCTCAAGCGCTTCGATTCGGCCGGCATGTCGCTGGGCGCGCTGTCGCCGGAAGCGCACGAGGCGCTGGCGATCGCCATGAACCGGCTCGGCGGCCGCAGCAATTCCGGCGAAGGCGGCGAAGACCCGGCGCGCTACGGCACCGAGAAGACCTCGAAGATCAAGCAGGTGTCGTCCGGCCGCTTCGGCGTCACCGCCGAATACCTGATCAACGCCGAGGTGCTGCAGATCAAGATCGCGCAAGGCGCCAAGCCCGGCGAGGGCGGCCAGCTGCCCGGCCACAAGGTGGACGCCACCATCGCGCGCTTGCGCTACGCCAAACCCGGCATCGGCCTGATCTCGCCGCCGCCGCACCACGACATCTATTCGATCGAGGATCTGGCGCAGCTGATCCACGACCTGAAGGAAGTGAACCCCGCCGCGCTGATCTCGGTGAAGCTGGTCTCGCACGCGGGCGTCGGCACCGTCGCCGCCGGCGTGGTCAAGGCCGGTGCGGACCTGATCACCATCTCCGGGCACGACGGCGGCACCGGCGCCAGCCCGCTCACCTCGATCAAGTACGCCGGCACGCCGTGGGAACTGGGCGTGGCCGAGGCGCAGCAGACCCTGCGCCGCAACGGCCTGCGCGGCCGCGTGCGGCTGCAGACCGACGGTGGCCTGAAGACCGGCCTCGACGTGGTCAAGGCGGCGCTGCTCGGCGCCGAGAGTTTCGGTTTCGGTACCGGCCCGATGGTGGCGCTGGGCTGCAAGTACCTGCGCATCTGCCACCTCAACAACTGCGCCACCGGCGTGGCCACGCAGAACGAGACGCTGCGCCGGGACCATTTCATCGGCCTGCCCGAGATGGTGATGAACTACTTCCGCTTCGTCGCCGAGGATGTGCGCGAACACCTGGCGAAACTTGGCGTGCGCAGCCTGGGCGAGCTGGTCGGTCGCAGCGACCTGCTGCGCCAGGCCGAAGGCAGCACGCCGGTGCAGAAGCAGATCGACCTGTCGCGGCTGATCGCCAGCGACGGCCTGGGCGTCGCGGTGGACAGCGCCTGCACCTTGCCGCGCAACCCGATGCGCGACGAGGCGGCGCTGGCCACGCGCATCGCCCGCGATGCCGCGCCGCTGGTCGAGCTGGGCAGCGGCGGCACGTTCCGCTACGCGATCGCCAACACCGACCGCGCGATCGGCGCGCGCCTGTCCGGCGACGTGGCGCGGCGCTGGGGCGACCACGGCATGCCCGAGCCGATCACCCTGCAACTGGAAGGCAGCGCCGGACAGAGCCTCGGCGCGTGGAATGCCGGCGGCGTGCAGATCGAACTCACCGGCGAGGCGAACGACGGCGTCGGCAAGGGCATGGCCGGTGGTCGCATCCTGGTGCGGCCGTCGCCCGAATCGCCGTTCGCCAGCCAGGATGCCTCCATCCTCGGCAACACCTGCCTGTACGGCGCCACCGGCGGCGAGCTGTTCGCCGCGGGCCGCGCCGGCGAGCGCTTCGGCGTGCGCAACTCCGGCGCGCTGGCGGTGATCGAGGGCGCCGGCGACCACTGCTGCGAATACATGACCGGCGGCGTGGTCGCGGTGCTTGGCGCCTGCGGGCTGAACTTCGGCGCCGGCATGACCGGCGGCTTCGCCTACGTGCTCGACATCGAGCGCAACTTCGTCGATTGCTACAACCACGAGCTGGTCGACATCGTGCGCATCTCGCCCGAAGGCATGGAACACCACATGCAGCATCTGCGCGGGCTGATCGCGCGCCACGCCGAACTCACCGGCAGCGCGTGGGCACGCCAGCTGCAGGGCGATTTCCGCGGCCTGCTGCAGCGCTTCTGGCTGGTCAAGCCGAAGGCGGCGAGCCTGGCCGCGCTGGCCGACGAATTGCGGAGGGCGGCATGAGCGCCCGCGCTCTGCTCCTCCCCCTGCGAGCAGGGGAGGGAGCAAAGGCCTCGCGCTGGAGCTGTCCATGAGCGACAAACTCTTCCAGTTCCTCAACCTTCCACGCCAGCCGCCCAAGGCGGTGCCGGTGGCGATCCGCGTGCTTGGCTACGGCGAGATCAGCGGCGACTTCACACCGCCCGCGGCGGTGGGCCAGGCCGAGCGCTGCCTCGACTGCGGCAACCCGTATTGCGAGCACGCCTGCCCGGTGCACAACTACATTCCCGATTGGCTGAAGCTGGTGCAGGAAGGACGTCTGTTCGAAGCCGCCACCCTGATGCACGAAACCAACCCGCTGCCGGAAATCTGCGGCCGCGTGTGTCCGCAGGATCGCCTGTGCGAAGGCGCCTGCACGCTGGAGCAGGGCGGCTTCGGCGCGGTGACGATCGGCAGCATCGAGCGCTCGATCACCGACGAGGCGTTCCGCCAGGGCTGGCGGCCGGATCTGTCCGGCGTGGTGGAAACCGGCCGGCGCGTGGCGGTGATTGGTGCCGGCCCGGCCGGCCTGTCCTGCGCGGATCGCCTGCGCCGCGCCGGCATCGCGGTGGACGTGTTCGATCGCCAGCGCGAGATCGGCGGCCTGCTCACCTTCGGCATCCCGCCGTTCAAGCTCGACAAGACGGTGATCCACACCCGCCGCGAAGTACTCGAAGGCATGGGCGTGCGCTTCCACCTCGACGTGGAGATCGGCCGCGACATCGCGTTCGAACGACTGCTGGCCGACTACGACGCGGTGTTCATGGGCACCGGCGCCTACACCTTCGTCGACGGCGAACTGCCCGGGCGCGAACTCGACGGCGTGCACGACGCGCTGCCGTTCCTGATCGCCAACGCGAACCGCCTGCTCGACGACCAGCCGGTGCCGCCTGCACTCGACCTCAACGGCAAGCACGTCGTCGTGCTCGGCGGCGGCGACACCGGCATGGATTGCAACCGCACCTCGGTGCGCCTCGGCGCCGCCTCGGTCACCTGCGTATACCGTCGCGACGAGGCCGGCATGCCCGGTTCGCGCCGCGAGGTCGGCTACAGCCGCGAGGAAGGCGTGAACTTCCTGTTCCATCGCCAGCCGCTGGCCTTGCTCGGCGAGCAGGGCAAGGTGCGCGGCGTGCGCCTGGTCCGCACCGAGGTGGGCATCGACACGCATGGCCGCGCGCGATTGCAGCATGTCGAGGGCAGCGAGACCGAGTTGCGTGCCGACGTGGTGATCCAGGCGTTCGGCTTCCGTCCCAGCCCGCCGGCGTGGTGCGCCGACCACGGCATCGAACGGGATGCCGGCGGACGCATCCGCGCCGGCGGCGCCGGTGCGCTGCCATTCCAGACCGGCCACCCGAAGATCTTCGCCGGCGGCGACAACATGCGCGGCGCCGATCTCGTCGTGCGCGCCGTGCACGACGGGCGCGAGGCGGCGGCCTCGATCGCGCAAATGCTCAGCGAACTTCCCCTGGCAGCGATGGCCTGTGGGGCGTAGGTTTCGCGCATGTGCCTGATCGCGTTCGCCTGGAACACGCATCCGCGCTGGCGCCTGCTGCTGGCCGGCAACCGCGACGAATTCCACGCGCGGCCCAGCGCGGCGCTGGCGCGTTGGGATGACGCGCCGATCGTCGGCGGCCGCGACCTCGAAGCCGGCGGCACCTGGCTCGGCGTCACCGATGGCGGGCGCTGCTGCGTGGTGACCAACGTGCGCGACCCGCGCGACCCGCAGCTCGGCGCCTCGCGCGGCCTGCTGGCCACCGACTATCTGCATGGCGACGCCGATGCCGCCGCGCACGCGCGGCAACTGCTGCACACGGCCGCCGGCTATCGCCCGTTCAACCTGCTCACCTTCGATGCGCGCTCGGCGTTCTACCTCGGCAATCGTCCCGAGCCGCGCGCGCAGGCGGTGACGGACGGCGTGCACGGCCTGTCGAACGCCGACTTCAACACGCCGTGGCCGAAGACGCGCGCGCTGATGCAGCGGCTGCAGCAGTGGATCGATGCCGGCGGCGACGCGGACTTCGTGCCGCTGTTCGAGGCGCTCGCCGACGAGCGGCAGGCGCCGGACGCGCAGCTGCCGGATACCGGCGTGGGGCTGGAGCGCGAGCGCTGGCTGTCGTCGGCGTTCATCCGCGGCGAGCAGTACGGCACCCGCGCCAGCACCGTGGTGGCGATCGGCCACGACGGCCATGGCGTGATCGCCGAGCGGCGCTTCGGGCCGAATGGCCGCTTCCACGGCGAGACGATGCTGCGCTTCGGGAATCCGGCCGCGCTCCGCTAGCCCGACGCCTACGCGAGTCATCGGCATCGTCGGCTGCCGGCGCATGCGGCCGGCGGTTAGTCTGTCGCCGGGTCCACGGAAACGGAACGCGCGCATGCACAGGGGATGGTGGTCGCTGGTCGTCGGGATGGTGCTTTCTGCCGTCAATGCAGCGCACGCGGCCGCTTGCCCGGACTGGTCGCCGGCGCGGGCGCGGCAGGAGCTCGCCGCGCTGCACGACCGGCTGGATGGCTGGAACCATGCGTATCGCGTCGAAGGCCAATCGCCGGTGAGCGACGCGGTCTACGACCAGGCCATGCAGCGCCTCGCCGCGTGGCAGCGCTGTTTCCCCGCGCAGGCACCGGCGCCGCTGGCGCATCTTGCCGATGCCGGCGGCCGGATACGTTCGCCGGTGGCGCAGACCGGCCTGGCCAAACTGCCGGATGCCGCCGCGATCGGCGCATGGATGCACGCGCACGGCGACCGCGACCTGTGGGTGCAGCCGAAGGCCGACGGCGTGGCGGTCACCTTGCTGTATGTGGACGGCCAATTGCGCCAGGCGAGCAGCCGCGGCGATGGCCTGCACGGTTCGGACTGGACGGCGCTGGCGCAACGGATCGAGGCGATACCGAAGCGGCTGCCGCAGGCGCCGGCGCGCGTGGTCTTGCAGGGCGAGTTGTACTGGCGCCTGCCCGGCCACGTGCAGGCCGACGACGGCGGCGCCAATGCGCGCTCGGCGGTGGCCGGCGCGCTGGCGCGCGATGCGCTGGATGCCGACAGCGTGGCGCAGATCGGCCTGTTCGTGTGGGACTGGCCCAGCGGCCCGGCCGACATGCCGTCGCGGCTGGCCGGCCTTGCGGCGATGGGGCTGGCCGACAGCGTGGCGTATACGCGGCCGGTCGCCACGCTGGATGAAGTGAAGCAGTGGCGCGGGCAGTGGTATCGCCATGCGATGCCGTTCGCCGCCGACGGCACGGTGCTGCGCCAGGGTCATCGGCCGCCGGCCGCGACCTGGCAGGCGGTACCACCGGACTGGGCGGTGGCGTGGAAGTATCCGGCCGCGTCGGCGCTGGCCGAGGTGCGCGCGGTGGACTTCACTGTGGGCCGCAGCGGCCGCATCACGCCGGTGCTGGAACTGGTGCCGGTGCAGCTGGACGACCACCGCGTGCAGCGGGTCAGCGTGGGTTCGCTCAAGCGCTGGCAACAGCTCGACATCCGTCCCGGCGACCAGGTCGAGGTGGTGCTCGCCGGGCTGACCATCCCGCGCCTGCAGTCGGTGGCGTGGCGCACGCAGCAGCGCGCGCCGGTGACGCCGCCCGATCCGCAGGCGCACGGCCCGCTGAGTTGCTGGCAGGCCACGCCGGGCTGCGAGCAGCAGTTCCGCGCGCGGCTGGTGTGGCTGGGCGGCCGGCAGGGCCTGCAACTGGAGGGCCTCGGTGCGGATACCTGGCAGGCCCTGATCGATGCCGGGCTGGTCCATCACCTGCTCGACTGGATGAGCCTCACGCCGGAACAGCTGGCGACCGTGCCCGGCCTGGGCGCCAGCCGCGCAGCGGCGCTGGCGCGCAGTTTTGCGCATGCGCGGGACCGTTCGTTCGCGCGCTGGCTGCAGGCGCTCGGCGTGCCATCCGACGTCGCTGCCGGACTACCCGGCTGGGCCGCACTGAGCGCACGCGGAGCAAGCGACTGGCAGGCGCTGGCCGGCATCGGCGCCGGCCGCGCGAACCAGCTGGTCGCGTTCTTCGGCTGCCCCGAGGTGCGCGCGCAGGCCGCACGCCTGCATGCGGCCGGCGTGCAGGGCTTCTGAGCCTCAGCTCTTGAGTTCGCCGTCGAGGTAATACCAGCGGTCGTCCACACGGACAAAGCGGCTGGTCTCGTGCTGGCGCTGTGCGCGGCCGCCGCCGAGGCGGTAGCGGGCGACGAACTCGACGGTGGCGTGGTGGTCGTCGATCGCCTGTTGGCGCCGCACTTCCAGCCCCAGCCAGGTCGGCGGCGGCTGCTGCGCGGCCAGCCGCAACGAGGCTGGCCGCGTGTCGGGATGCCAGCTGGCGAGCAGGTAGTCCTCACGCTTGAGCACGTAGGCGCTGTAGCGCGAGCGCATCAGCTGCTCGGCCGTGGCGGCGATGGCGCCGTCGTGCAACGGCCCGCAGCATTGGCTGTATCCGGCCGGGTTGCCGCAGGGACAGGGGGTCAGCGTGTCGATCGACTTCATGCCGCCTTTGTACCCGGTTCGGTGGATTTGTGCAGGCGGGTACTCAGTTGTGCCCGCGCCGCCACACGCGGCAGCGGTTGCTGGCCGGCATCGCGATGTCGGCGAGCAGGCGGAAACCGGCGGCGTTGGCCAAGGCGTCAACGGCGTCGGCATCGCGGATCGCCATGTGCGCGCCGCGTGCCTTGAGCCATTCGTCGAACGCGGCGTTGCTCTCGCTGCTGTAGCGCCCGTGGTCGTTGAAGGGACCGTAGACGACCAGGACCGCGTCGTCGGTGGTGACCGCGGGCAATTGCGCGAACAGCCGCTGCACCTCGGGCCAGGCCATGATGTGCAAGGTGTTGGCGCTGAACACTGCGTCGAACGGCCCCGGCGGCCAGGTGTCGTTGACGTCCAGCTCCAGTGGTGCCGGCGTGTTCGACAGCGCCGCTTCATCCAGCCAGGCGCGGATGCCGGGCAGGTTCTCCGCCCGATCGGAACTTTGCCAGGTCAGCCCGGGCAGCGCCGCGGCGAAATGCACCGCGTGCTGGCCGGTGCCGCTGCCGATCTCCAGCACGTGGCGGCGCCCGGCAAGATACTCGCGCAATACGCCGAGGATCGGTTCGCGGTTGCGCTCGCACGCAGGCGAGTGCGGCTTTTCCACACTTCGATCCGGCTCAGGCCGGATGGCCGCGCAGCACGCGCGCCGGCAGCATCAGCAGGGCGCCGAGGAAGGCGAACACGGCGCTCACCGTGATGCCGACCAGGCGCAGCGGCAGCAACAGCAGCCACACGATCGGGTACAGCACCAGCGCCAGCAGTGCGAGCGGCCAGCAGAACACCAGCAGCAACAGCCAGAGCAGGAAACCGGTCATGCGTCGCTCCTCGCGGGTGGGGATGCGGCAGACTCTAGCGCAGATCGGCACGCGTGCGTGTGTGACTCACGGCACCCCCGCGGCATCGGTTCATGCCATCGGATTCACGCCGATCAGCCACAGGTGCAGCCACAGCGCGAACACCGCCCAGGCCACCACGCCGATCACCACGGTCAGCACGTTGCCGCGCAGCGTGCCGGCCGGATAGACGGTGCCGGCCACGCGATCGCGCCGGCGCGAGGCGGCGAACAGCACGATCGCCCACAGCAGGAACGCCCCGAACAGCAGCACGTCGTGGAGCATGCCGGTGGCCAGCAGATGACCGAACGCCCACACCTTCACCGCCAGCACCTGCGGATGGTGCAGCCGTGCCTTGAAGACGTTGCGCGGCACCCGTGCCGCGACGAACAGTACGAAGGCCACCAGGGTGAACAGCGCATTGAGGTGGCGCAGCCACAGCGGCGGCACGTACAGCAGCACCGGGTGCTGCCGCGCCAGGCCGAAGCCCCAGCAGATCAGCGCGAAGCCGACGATCGCCAGCACCGCATACAGCGCCTTCCAGCGCTTCAGGCCCAGCCGGGCGATCTGCCGCGTGCGCCAGCCGTCGGCGAAGATGCGCAGCGAGTGCAGGCCAAGAAACAGTACGAGACCAAGGATCAGCACGGGCATGGTCGAAGCTCCAGTGGAGACAGTGAGTGACAAGAATAGAGACGCGCAGCCTGGCGCCATAGTGGCATTCGTCAGGCGATGGCCTCGACCCGCACGACCAGCGCCAGCGCGCCCGACGCCAGGCGCGGCGCCGCGGCACCGGGCGACGGCCGCCAGGCATCGCCCGGGTGCAGCGTGCCCTCGGCACACTCGATCGTGCCACGGGCGACGTACACCAGCGCGGTGGCGGCATCGGGCGCGCGCGAGCCCGCGTCCCGCCACACCTCGATGCCGCCGCGCACGTGGCCGCGGCGCAGCATCAGGTTGAAATCGCGCGTGGGACCGCCGGCCAGCGCCACGTCCACTGTCGCCTCGCCGGGAAACGCAAACGGCACGAACGGCGTGGTCAGCGCATGCACGTGATCGTCGTCCAGCGTCATCGTGAAGCCGGCGCCGTCGAGCAGCACGATCTGCCGGTCGATGCCGGGAAACGTGGAGAACGGCGCGGCGCTGTCGACCTCGGCCACGCTCACCCGCCACAGGAAACCGTCGCCGCCGGCCGCGGACGGCTGGACGGCTATTTCGCGGGTGCGGCCCAGGCCGTTCTTCCACGGCTGCGAAGGGCAGTCGGCCAGGCGGATGATCATGCGGTCCTCTCGATGACGCGCTGGAACGGCGGCAGCGCCTTCAGCATGCCGCTGCCGTAGCGCCTGGTGACCACGCGGCGGTCCAGCAGCACGATGCGGCCGCGGTCGGTCTCGTTGCGGATCAGGCGACCGCAGTACTGGGTGAGCAGGCGCGTGGCCTCGGGGATGCTGACCTCGATGAACGGGTTGCGCCCGCGCGATTCCAGCCACTCGGCGTAGGTGGCGCCGACCGGGTCGGTGGGCACCGCGAACGGCAGCTGGGTGATCACCACGGTCTCGCACAGCTTGCCGGGCAGGTCGAGGCCCTCGCCGAACGAGGCCAGGCCGAACAGCGTGCTGCCCTTGCCGGCCTCGATGTCGGCGCAGTGTTCGGCGATCAATTGCGACTTGCCCAGCGAGCCCTGCGCGCGCACCTTGCGCACCTGCGCGATGGGCAGCTTCTGCAGCACGCGGTCGAGCTTCACGCGCGAGGTGAACAGCACCAGGTTGCCGGCGTCCCAGTCGAGGTTCTCGGCCAGCCATTCGCTGATCTCCTCCGCGTGTGCCTCGCGCGCGTCGGGCAGCGTGCGCATCGCCGGCACCTCGAGTCGTGCCTGCGACGCAAGGTCGAACGGTGAGGGCAGGCTCAGGGTCACCGCGTCGTCTGGCAGGCCGACGGCATCGGCGAAGCCGCGGAAATTGCCGCCGGCGCTGAGCGTGGCCGAGGTCATCAGCACACCGCTGGCGTTGTTCCACAGCACGTTGCGCAGCAGGCCCGCGGCGGATACCGCCGAGGCGTGGCAGACCAGTTGCTGATCGGCGCCCAGGGTGACCCAGCGCGCCAGCGGCGGCGCGTCGTCGGGATCGTCGCTGGACCACGCGCGCCAGCAACCGGCCTGCTTGCCGATGCGTTCCAGCGCGATGCCCAGTTCGCGCGACAGCGCTTCCTGGGTCGGCCCGCCGTCGGTCATCTCGACCACCGCGCGGCGCACCGCGGTGAGCCAGCGTTGCACTTCGCCGGTGAGTACGTCCAGCACGCGCGCGTGTTCCACCCACGGCTCGGGTAACTGGCCCAGCGAGCCGCGGTACATCGGTTCGGTCTCGGCCGGATCGGGCAGCCAGCCGAGGCGGATTTCCTTTTCCAGTTCCTCCAGCGTGTTGCTCAGTTCCTGCAGCTTCCCGTCGCCCTGGTCGAGGCCGAGCTTGCCCAGGCGCTCCTTGTCGGTCAGCGAATACGCTGCATGCACCTGCCGGCCGAGCCGGCTCAGCTGGCGCACGGTGGCGGTCATGTGGACCTCGGCCGCGCCGCGATCGATTGCCTTGCCGGATACGTGGTGGCCTTCGTCGAAGATGTACAGCGTCTCGTCCGGGCGCGGCAGGATCACCCCGCCCCATGCCGGAGGGGAGCCGCCTTCGCCCTCGCCCGGCATGGTGAGGTCGGCCAGCACCAGGTCCTGGTTCGCCACGATGATCTCGGCGTCGTCCACCGCGCGGCGCGCGGCGAAGAACGGGCAGATCATGAACTGGCCGCACTTGCGCCCGGTGCAGCCGCCGGCGCTGGTGGTGATCATCGGCCGCAGCAGGTCGCTGACCGGCTCCGGCGCGCTGTCCATGTCGCCGTTCCATTCGTTGCGATCGAACGCCGCGCGAAGTTTCGCCAGCGCCTGCTTGTCGCGCGCCTGCGGCGGCTTGGTCCACAGCACCATGTCCGCGTCGAAGCCGGCCAGGCCCATCTGCGCGGTGTCGTTGATGCTGTTGGCCGCCATCATCAGGTTGCGCGGGCACAGGTAGCGGCCGCGTCCTTTCGCCAGCGCCACCTTCGCCTCGATGCCGTTGAGCTGCAGGTACAGCGGGATATCGCGCTGCATCAGCTGCTCCTGCAGCGCCACGGTGGCGGTGGCGATCAGCAGCTTCTTCTTCTGGAAGCGCGCCACTTCCACGCCGGCGATCAGGTAGGCCATCGACTTGCCGGTGCCGGTGGGCGCCTCGATCACCGCCACGCCACCGGTCCGGCCGAAGGCCTTGGCCACCTCGGCGATCATCCGTCCCTGCGAGGCGCGCGCGCGGAAGCCCGGCAAGCCGTCCTTCAGGCGTGCATAGGCGGCGCGGATGGCATCCTTGGTGGTATCGGCGAGCATGGACGAAGCGGGAACCTGTACTGCGGGTGGCGCATGAAGCCGCGTAAAACATGGCGGTGGCCGACGGCGCCGGGCCGGTCGGTGCAGTCGGGCAGTTTATCGGTATTGCGCGTACGCCCGCATGGGGGCAGGCTCAGCAAAGCCCGACGCCAGCATGGTGCACCTTTTGAAGAGTGCTGACCCATCGGTTGGCGGGCCCGCGCCCGGGGGAGCTCCATCGATGAAGCACGCCGATGCTGTTGAGCCGATGCCGCACGGCGGACCGTTGCAGCTGAGCTGGCTGGCCCGGCTGATCGTCGCGCACACCCCCGAGGAGGTGGCCGAGGCGATTGCCGCACTGGCGCAGGCCAGGCCTGGCTGCGTCACGGCCAGCGTGCTGTGGGGGCTGGATGGCATGGCGACCGGGTCCGGCGCGGCGCCGGCGTCGTTCGCGGCGGCCGACGCACCCTGGCTGGCCACCGCCAGCCGTGCCGAAGGGCTGCATTGGCACCCGGACCGCCAGCGCGTGGCGATCCGGCTGTGCGCGAAGCCCGAGCCGGCGGTGTTGCTGCTGCAACTGCAACCCGCGCATGCCGACGCAGGGTTCTTCGCGGAACTGGAGGTGCCGTTGCAGCTGGCCGGCCAGCACCTGCGGCGGGCGCTGGAGTGGGCCGAGCTGCAGGATTCGCACGAGCAGCTCGAGCGTTCGGAGAACCTGCAACGCGCGCTGTTCGCGATCTCCGACCTCGCCGGCTCCGATCGCGACATGCCGGACATGCTGCGCGGCATCCACGCGATCGTCAGCACGCTGATGTACGCCGAAAATTTCTTCATCGTGCTGCATGACGCCGCGCGCGGCACCATCCGCTTCCTGTATTTCGTCGATGTCGAATCGCCGCCCCCGTTCGAGATTGGCGGTGACCTGCCGCTGAGCGCGATCGAGCACTCGCTGACCTGGTATGTGATCAGCGACGGCAAGGCACGCATGGGCGATGCCGAGGAACTGCGCAAGCAGGTCACCGGGCCGGTGACGCTGATCGGCCCGGACAGCTACGACTGGCTGGGCGTGCCGATGCTGCGCGATGCCCAGCCGTGCGGCGCGCTGGTGGTGCAGAGCTACCGGCCGGACATCGGCTTCAGCGAGGAGGACCTGGCCCTCCTCGAGTTCGTCGGCAGCCACATCCTCACCGCGCTGGAGCGCAAGCAGGGCAAGGAGGACCTGGAGCACCGCGTGCAGCTGCGCACCCGGCAACTGGCCGAAGCGAACCGCGGCCTGCAGCTGGAGATCCTGGAACGCCAGCGCGCCGAGCACCTGCAGGCCGCGCTGTTCCAGATCGCCGAGCTGGCCACGGCGGACATCGACCAGGACGCGTTCTACCGGCGCGTGCACGCGGTGGTCGGCGAGCTGCTGAACGCGGAAAACTTCTTCATCGCCCTGCTTTCCGACGATCGCCTTCGGCTGACATTCCCCTATTCGGTGGACGCGGTGCTGGCGCCGCCGGCCGAGCGTCCCCTGGGGCGCGGCCTGAGCGAGTACGTGCTGCGCCTGGGCCGGGCGCTGCGTGTCGACAATGCCGACATCGAGGAGCTGGACCGGCGCGGCGAGATCGCGCCGGGGCGGATGGGCTCGCCGGCGATGTGCTGGCTGGGCGTGCCGCTGATCGTGGCCGACGAGGTGATCGGCCTGGTCACCGTGCAGAGCTACCGGCCCGACGTGGTGTACGGTCCGGCCGACCAGGAACTGCTCAGCTTCGTCGCCTCGCAGATCGCCAACAGCCTGACCCGGCGCCGTTCCGCCGAGTCGCTGAAGCGCGCCTACGAGCAGCTCGAACACCGGGTGGAAGAGCGCACGCTGGCCTTGCGCAAGGAAATCATCGAACGCGAACGCATGCAGGACCAGCTGCGCCACCAGGTCATGCACGACTCGCTGACCGGCCTGCCGAACCGCAGCTACCTGCGCGACCGCATCGACCGCGTGCTGGCCACCATCCGGCGCGAGCCGCAGCAGCGGTGCGCGCTGCTGTACCTGGACGTCGACCGCTTCAAGATCATCAACGACAGCCTCGGTCACCTGGCCGGCGACGAGGTGCTGAAGGAGGTGGCGACGCGCATGGCCGGCTGCGTGCGCCATCCCGACCTGGTGGCGCGCCTGTCCGGCGACGAGTTCGCCATCCTGCTGGAACAGGATGACCTGCCGCAGGCGGCCACGACCGTGGCGCAGCGCGTGCTGGATGCGCTGGGTGCTCCGATGCTGGTCGCCGGCAAGGAATTGCAGGTGACCGCCAGCGTGGGCATCGCGATCGGCGACGACCATTACGCGGCGGCCGACGAGGTGCTGCGCGACGCCGACATTGCGCTGTACCGGGCCAAGGAACTGGGGCGCAAGCGCTTCGAGCTGTTCGACGAGACCCTGGCGAAGAACGTGGTCGACGTGCTGGCACTGGAGGGCGAGTTGCGTCAGGCATTGCTGCGCGACCAGTTCGAGCCGTATTTCCAGCCGATCTGCGCGCTGGACGGTACCGGCCAGGTGCTCGGCTACGAGGCGCTGATCCGCTGGAACCATCCGCAACGCGGCGTGCTGCGGCCGGGCGACTTCCTGAAGATCGCCGAGGACAGCGGGCTGGTCGAGGCGATCGACTGGCAGATGTTCGAATTGAGCTGCGCCCTGCTGCTGCAGCATGGCCGCGCCGACGCCTTCATGACGGTGAACGTCTCGGCGCTGCACCTGCGCCATGCGGATTTCGACCGGCGCCTGATCCAGTTGCTGGAACGCACCGGCCTGGCGCCGTCGCGGCTGGTGGTCGAGGTGACCGAAGGCGCCTTGCTGGACAATCCGGACCGCGTGCGCGCCACGCTGGACCGGCTGCGCCTGATCGGCGTGGGCGCGGCGCTGGACGACTTCGGCACGGGCTATTCGTCGCTCAGCTACCTGCATTCGCTGCCGCTGCGCATCCTGAAGATCGACCGCGCGTTCGTGAACGAGCTGGACAAGGGCGCCAACACCAGCAGTACCACGGTGGTGGCGGCGATCCTGGCGCTGGCACGCGCGCTGAACATCCAGGTGATCGCCGAAGGCATCGAGACGGACATCCAGTACGCCGCACTGAAGGCCATGGGCTGCGAGATGGGCCAGGGCTATCTGCTCGGTCACCCCGCGCCGATGGCCCAATGGCAGACGCCGCGCGCCATCGACGCCTGAGCCGTTCAGCCCGCGCCAGCGATCTCCCGCAGGGCCTGCTCGAACGCCTCCGGCGGCTGCCCGCCGGAAATCAGGTGCTGGCCGTCGATGATCGTCGCCGGCACCGAGTGGATGCCGCGCGACAGGAAGAATTGCTCCCGCGCGCGCACCTCGCCGGCGAACTCGTCGCTGTCGATGATTTGCTGCGCACGCTCGCCGTCCAGTCCCGCTTCGACGGCAAGCCGCAGCAGCGTGTCGTGCGCGCTCACGTCCTCGCCATCGGTGAAATAGGCGCGCAACAGGATCTGCTTCAGCGCGAGCTGGCGACCCTCCAGCCCGGCCCAGTGCAGCAGCCGGTGCGCGTCGAAGGTGTTGTAGACGCGGCTGCGCCGGTCCATGTTGAAGGTGAAACCAAGCGCCGCACCGCGGGTGCGGATCGCCTCCCGGTTCGCCATGACCTGTTCGACCGAACTGCCGTACTTGCGTGCCAGGTGCTCGGTGGAATCCTCCCCTTCGGGCGCCATCTGCGGGTTCAGCTCGAACGGCTGGAAGTGGATCTCCGCACTGACCTCGCCGTCCAGCTTCGCCAGCGCCCGCTGCAGCGAAGCCAGGCCGATCGCGCACCACGGGCAGGATACGTCGGAGACGAAGTCGATGCGCAGAGGCGTTGGCGCGGTCGTGCTGGTCATGAAAGTTCTCCGTGAGCCCCTCGATATGAGGGATGGACAAACTCCACATATGGTCGAAAGCCCCGGTGGACAATCCATGTCGTCCGCTGTCGGCGTCCTCCGTGCTGAATGCAGCCTGGCGCCGGCGGTCTGACAGCGTCTCCATGCGCGGGATCAACCGGCTGGCGATACGTTTTCGAGCGTGGGGGACTCCTCGTCGCCATTGGCCGCCCGCACGAAGAGTTGGTCATGCGTGGTGGTCTTCGACGTTATCGGTTTGTGTTCGATACAGCCGCTGCCCTGATTGACCACGCCACGGCCGTCATCGCCGGATACTTCGATGGTGGACCATTTCTCCGAGGCCATCACTTCACCGCTGAAGCTGTGGATCTCGACGCTGCGTGCACCGACCTGGATGGTTTTCAACCGAGTCATGGACGCTCCCTGCATGTGGTAGGCCGGATCAGGGCGACTTCGGTTTGCACAGTTCGGTGAACAACGGGCTGTGCAGGCAGTCATTGGCCTCGATCTGGAAGATCGCCACGGTGCCGCCGGTGCTGCCTACGGTCACCTTGTCGCCCTTGATCGCGTAGCTGTACTGCATGGTGCTGCCGTTACGCCGGAGTGCGACGATGTCGCCGGATTGGAAATCCAGTTGCACGTCGCCGGTCTGGTCGACATAAGTGTCGGACAGGCTCGATGCACAGGCGCTGAGCAACATCGCCGTGATCAGGGCCAGGGCGACAGGCTTGCCGCAGTGGTGGGAGTTCATCGGGCACCTCCTTCGGTGGCATGGGCGGTTGGCGATCGGGTGCGTGCCGTGCCGAGGGCATGTCTCACGCTGTTCAACCGCTCGGTACTTGCGCGCGCGCGATGGTGGTGCCGTCGCGGGTATCGCGCAGGTTCCACGACACGATGTGCGCCACGAGGGTGCCGCCACCGGGGCCGGGCAGCACCTGGTGGATCTTCAGTGTGGTATCCAGGCTGAGCGGGTCGTTGCCGATCCTGTCGACGATGGCCTGGGCCCGGGCTTTCGGCACGCTCCAGCTTTGCGCGGCAAGACCGTTGTCGAACTTCAGCGCCACCTCCTGCCCCAGGGTCCTGAACTCGTACACCGCGCTGGGCGCGAAGGCGCCGATGGTGAACTCGGCGTAGCCGGGGTCGTACTCGCTGAGGCCGGCATTGACCGTGAGATGGAGCACGCCGACTCCGCGCACGGCGGCCATGCCCGCCTCGAACTCCGCCGTGACCGTCTTGCGTTGCGTAGCCTTGTCGGCACCGCGCGCGAATCGCACGCGGTTGTCCTGCTCGACCCACTGGCCGATCGGTGGCGCGATGCCGGCGAGGTCGTAGTAGAGAAACACCATGGTGGGGTTGTCGGGATTGCTCAGTTCGCCGGTGCGGGCGGCCAGGCCGGTGGCATCCGCATCGGCTGCGGCGGCCGGTTGCGCAGTCTCCGCCGCGATGGCTGCATTCGACGTGGCGGCGCCTTTGCCGGAGGGTGCCGGTGCCGCGGGGGATTTGCCGCAAGCGGCGAGCCCTGCCGCGAGTACGGTGAGTGAGACGGCGAGGGCAACGGCTTGCCTGTTTCGTGCGCAGGCGTTGAACGGGTTCATGCGCATGATGGTCTCCTCACAGTTGCGGCGCTTGCGCGTTCTGGCTGGCGTCCTGCACCTGCTTGGCGCGGCGTGCCGCATCCATCGCCTGCAGCCCCCGCTCAGTATCGGTCAGCGCCTGGTAGCCACCGGCTTCGTCGACCACGCCGACTTGCAGGTTCTGTCCCAACGCGGGATTGTCGAGCAGGGGCAGGATCTGCGCTGCCACGACGATGCCGCAGTCGGCCGAAAGGTTCACGCCATGGTCCGGCGAGGCGGCGCCGTTGCATTTGCCATACAGCGGCGAGGTTTCGGTGATCAGCCGGCCGCGCGGGTCGTAGGCCCAGCGCAACTGGTGACTGCTGCCCTGGTCCATCCGCTGCGTGGGCGTGCCGTATTTGGCAAGCAGAGCCTGCTCGACGCTGTCGATGGTCGGGTTGTGGCCTTCGTCGAACCATTGGTCGCGCGCTGCGCTGATGACTTTTTCCTGGCCCGGCATGCCCATGCTGCCGACGAACCATTTCGACTGCCCGGCCTTCATGTCGTGGCGTACCGCGTTCATGCCGCGATCCATCGCATCGCGCTCCATTTCCTGCACGATCTGTCGCCCGGTCTTCTGTACCCGTGGTTCGGCAAAGCGTGCGCTGAAGCCCTGGCGGATGGTCTGGCCATAGGTTTGCATGTCGAAGCCGCGGCCGGTCTCGGCCTTCACCACCAGCAACGGGTTGCTGCACATCACCGCGTTGGCCGCCTGTTCGTAGCTCATGCCGGGGCGCACACCCACGATGTCATCCACTGGCGTACCCGCCGGCCCGGCATCGGCGGGGCAATGGACGTCGCCGCGTGCTTCGCGGGCCACCTGTTCGGCGCTGGCGTCGCCCGAAGCCGGCGCGGCCTGTTCGGTGCGCACCGGGCCGGGATCTTGCGCGGCCTGCTGCCCGCCGCCGCAGGCGGTCAGCGTGCCGCCAGCCAGGGCGATGATGACGGGATACCTGATGTGCATGGTCGAACTCCTCGCGAAATGGCCAGGTTTGGTCCCGCCGCCGCGCGGAGCGGCAGGCGGGCGTCGTTGTGCTCACGGGCCCGGCGTCGTCGTGTCTTTTGATGATGTGGTGTCGTCGGATTTTCCGGCGTGCTCCCTGGCCAGTTGCGCGGCGCGTGTCTGCGCCTCGCGTGCCTTCTGCTGCACACGCTCGGCTTGCGTGCGCATCTGCGCTTCCAGTGTCGTGGGGTCGAGGTCGCGCGCAGTGTCGTTGAAGATCACCACCCAGCCGCCGGCGTAGACCACGAAGCCGAGGCTGAAGGCGAGGAAATACAGCACGATGGAGGCCGCGCCGATCGAGCGCAGAGCGGCCAGCGCACCGGGTACGCCACCCCCCATGCCGCCAAGCGCGCCGTACATGTCGCCGTGGCCGTAACCGTCCATGCCGCCATAACTGCTCGCGCTGCCGTGGCCAATCTGCACCATGTGCTGCAGTGCGCCGGAAGCGCCGACGCCGAGCGAGACGATGATCAGCGCCAGCACGATCACGAACGCCGCCATCAGGTTCAGCAGGACGCCGCGCAAGGCCGTGTCGAACAGGCGTGAGCGGATCACCAGCACGACGGTGGCAACGATGCCGAACACCGAACGGCCATCGCAGGCCGCTACTGCCGCCAGCGGCGCGGCGATGAACAACAGTGCGTACAACGCTACGCCGATGATCAGCGCGACGATCGGGAAGATCAGATAGTTCAACGCCGGGCCGAGGCCGGGAATTTGCGTGACAAGAAACAGCAGGCTGGCCGCCAGCATCATCAGCAGTACCGCGGCGCCCAGCAGCAGCATCGCCAGCAGCACCTTGATCGCGGCGAAGAAGCCGCTGACGGCCGAGCTCATGATGCCAGTGGGCGCCTGCCCGCGACCGGCCTGCAGCCGGCGCAGGGTGACTCCGCAATAGCCGGCTTCGCCGACCAGCCAGGCGAGCACGATCAGCAGCAGGCCGAAGGTGGTCGCCACGCCGCCACGTGCCATGCCTGCCATGGCCAGCGCCAGGATCAGCAGGGCCAGAATCGCCGCCATGGCGACCAGGGCCACGTTGGCCGGGCTGCGCAGGGCCTCAAGCGCGGACAGGAAATGGTTTTGCTCAGTGGTGGGCGTGGACATCAGAGTCACCTCGTTGACGGTGTGGGCGAACGGTGGATACGTGTTTCGGCCTTCATCCCTTGCAGGCCACCTGCAACGTGTTGCCGTGGCAGCGCAGCCGATCCGCGGCGGCGACCTTGCCGTTCACGGCGCAGACCGCCCCCATCTGGTGCACCAACTCGGCATCGCGGTTCATCGCGCTGACTCTGGCCTCGTTGCAACCGCTGGCATCGACATCCACCCAGCTGGTGCGGCCGCCGCAACTGGCGAGCGCGCATAGCACGAGCAGGGCAGGCAGGCGGATCCATGGATGGGCGTGCGGCATGGTTCGCTCCGGTCGCTTGATGGCGGTGGCGTCGCAAATTGGCGCATGCGGGACCGGCAAAGTCGTCACGGCGGTCTAACGGACGGCTAACGGGCCGCCACCCGGGCGCCGGACGCGTTTCGCAGAGTGCCGCTGATGCGGCATAGTCGCCGCGGGGGTGCTTATGCAACCGGTCGGGCAGCACGACGAGCAACCGCTTTACCGCTACGTCTTCGGCAGCGTCGAGTTCGACGAGGCGCGCAGCGAGCTGCGCGTCTGCGGGCTGGTGGCCGAATTGGAGCAGCGACCCCTGCAAGTGCTGGCCTGTCTGCTGCAGCACGCTGACGAGGTCGTGCCGCGCGAGGAACTGTTCGACACGGTGTGGGCCGGGCGCCCCACGGTCGACAACGTGCTGGCCAATGCCGTGGCCAAGCTGCGCAAGGCGATCGGCGCCAGCGGACACGATCGCATCGTCAACGTGCCGCGGGTCGGTTACCGGTTGAACGGCCCGGTCGGGCGGACGGTGTCCGGCCGGCGCCTGCGCAGCCGTTTCGAACTGGTGGCCGGCCAGCCGGTGCCGGGGCGCGAGCACTTCCTGCTGCGCCGACAGCTCGGTCCTTCGCGCGGCCATGAAGTGTGGCTGGCCCGGCATGACAAGACCGGCGAGTTGCGTGTCTATAAGTTCGCCAAGGATGGCGAGCGGCTGGCATCCCTCAAGCGGGAGGCCACCATCTACCGCGTACTGCACGACACCCTCGGCGAACGTGACGATGTCGTGCGCGTACTCGACTGGAATTTCGAGCACGTGCCGTTTTTCCTGGAGTGCGAGTACGGCGGCCCCGACCTGGCGAGCTGGGCCGATGGCGAGCCGGGCCTGGCCAGTCTGGATCGTCAGCAGCGCCTGCGGCTGTTCCTGCAGATCGCCGACAGCATCGCCGCGGCACATGGCGTGGGCGTGCTGCACCGGGACATCAAGCCGGCCAACGTGTTGATCCAGCCGCATGGCGGCGGTTGGCAATCGAAGCTGGCCGATTTCGGCAGCAGCCGGTTGCTGCAGTCCGAGCGGCTGGCCGAGTTGGGCATCACCGCGCTGGGCCTCACCTTGACCCGTGA
>CAVPQF010000156.1:0-9539 GCA_963707225.1 uncultured Gammaproteobacteria bacterium | reverse complement strand
CCCTCTGCTTGGACTCAGTTGCGTATTGCTCAGCCTGCCGAAGGTCTCCTGCACCGTGCGGACATGCTCGCCGATGCCCAGCCGGCCGCCCAGCTGCGCCTGCACGTACGGCACCGCCGACAGGTGGTCGGCGTGCACGTGGGTGTCGATCACCCAGTCCACGGCGAGCCCTCGCGCACGCACGAACGCGATGAGCGCATCGGCCGATGCATGGCCGGTACGCCCGGACGCGGCGTCGTAGTCGAGCACGCTGTCGAACACCGCCGCCCTGCCCGTGGCCGGGTCCCACGCCACGTAGCTGAAGGTGTGGCTGGCTTCGTCGAAGAAGGCCTGCACCTCGGGACGCTGCATCGTCATCTCCTTCCATCGCACGGTGGCTGGGGCAGGCAAGGCACCGGGATGGCGGGCATGATGGCGTTTCCTGTGGGCACGGGCGTGGATTATCGCCCCTGCGCGACCGCTCGCCGCATCATGCCGGTTGCGCCGCCTGTTCCGCGGCGAGGCGCCGGGCGACGCGGGCGAAGCTGGCAGCGGTCGCGGCCCGCGCGGCAGGCCGACGTCCTTGTGCCAACCCATGCAGGAGATCGACATGTCGTTACTCCCCGTCCCCACCCCCGTCCATGCCCCACGCATCGATGCGCTCACCGATTTCGTGATCCATGCCCAGTTGATGCTGGACCCGGCCACCCCGGAATCGGTGCGCCGCGAAGCCGAACCTCGTCTGCTGGCGCAACTGCCGACCCTGCAGGCGCTGGGCGTGTCCGAACTGTTCGCCATCCGCGACCTGGCGCTGCGCGCACTGGTGCACGGCGAACTGCAGGCGCACCGGATGCGTGCTGCCTGACATCTTGCTGAAGCAAATGCATGCCATGCATATATTTGCCTTGACAAATATATTTGAGGCAATAGAATGCGCGGCCATGAATACCGAATCGCTTGCCTTCGCCACCCCCAGGGAAAGCCTTGGCATCCTGCTCGGCCTGGTGCGCGGGGAGATCGTGCGCGCGATGGAGGCAGAGCTGGCGGCCAAGCACCTCGACCTGCGCTTCACCCAGTTCCTGATCCTCAAGCGGCTGGCCCGGCTCGGTCCGATGTCGGCCAGCGAACTGGCCCGTTCGGTCGAACTGGACGGCGGTGCGATGACCCGCCAGCTCGACCACCTCGAGCACAAGGGCTACCTGCGCCGCTGCCCGCATGAGCAGGATCGCCGCGCGCTGCGGATCGAGCTGACCGATGCCGGCAACGCGTTGTGGCAGGAGCTGACCGACTGCAACGAGCGCGTGCTGGCGGCGGCGCTACGCTCGCTGGACGCCGCCGAACAGGCGCAACTGCACGACTGCCTGGAGCGCGTGCTGCACGCGCTTCGCCACAAGAACTGACCTCTTCCACCGTGGATCTTCCCATGCGTCTGCATCTTCTTGCGGCTGCCGCCGCCCTGACCCTCGCGCTGGCCGGTTGTACCAGCAGCGGCGGCCTGCACCCGGACGGCACGCCGATCGATCCGGCCACGCTGAAGGCCGAACACAGCCTCGCCCATCTGTCCGCGGCCGCGTGGCCATCCACCGACTGGTGGAATGGCCTCGGCGATCCGCAGCTCGACGCACTGATCGCTGAAGCGCTGCGGGACAATCCCGGCCTCGGCGTCGCCGACGCGCGCGCCCGCGCGGCGCAGGCCGAGGCGGGCATCGCCGATGCCGCGCGCGGGCCCAGCGTGGATGGCAGCGCCGCGGTCTCCGGCGCCCGGCCGCCGGCCGCGCTGCTCGGCGACAAGGCGCATTTCGCGATGGCCAAGTACGGCTACGCCAGCTTCAAGTGGGATCTGGATCTGTGGGGCGGCAAGCGCGCCGCATGGGAAGCCGCGGTGGGCCAGGCGCGTGCCGCCGAGGTCGATGCCCGCGCCGCACGCATCGAACTTTCCGGCAATATCGCCCGCGCCTATGCGCAGCTTGGCTATGCGTTCACCCAGCAGGACCTGGCCGCCGGTGAGCTGAAGCGCGCGAACCAGGCGCGCGAACTGACCCGCCAGCGTGTCGCCGCCGGCATCGACAACCAGATCGCGCTGGAGCAGGGCGATGCGGAAGTGGCGAGCGCCGAACAGCAGGTGGCGCTGGCCAGCCGCGCGGTCGATGCCGCGCGCTCGTCGCTGTCGGTACTGCTGGGCAAGGGTCCGGATCGCGGGCTGCAGATCGCCCGGCCGCAGTTGCTGAAGCCGGCCGAGCTGGCGGTGCCGTCCAACCTGCCGCTGGATCTGGTCGGCCATCGTGCCGACCTGGTCGCCGCGCGCTGGCGCGTCGAGGCCGCCGGCAAGGACATCAAGGCGGCGAAGACCGAATTCCTGCCGAACATCAGCATCGGCGCGATGGCCGGCGTGATCAGCATGGGCGGCGGCAACCCGTTCAGCCTGCCGGGGCGCTTCTACCAGTTCGGGCCGTCGCTGAGCCTGCCGATTTTCGACGGCGGCAAGTTGCGCGCAAACCTGTCCGGCAGGGATGCGCAATACGACCTCGCCGTGGCGCAGTACAACCAGACCCTGGTCGGCGCACTCAACCAGGTCGCCGATGATTTGTCCGCGCTGCAGTCGCTGCAGCAGCAGATCGACGCGCAACAGCGCGCGCAGGATGCGGCAGCACAGGCCTGGGACCTGGCCGAGCAGCGCTACAAGGCCGGCATCGGCAGCTACCTGGAAGCGCTCAGCGTGCGCCAGCAGCTGCTCGCCGCCGAGCGCGGCACCGCCGCGCTCGAGGCGCAGCAGGTCGATCTTTCGGTGCAGCTGATCCAGGCCCTCGGCGGTGGATTCCAGCCGCAGGCCGATACCCCGTCTTCCACCCCATCACGTTCCTGAGGCAGCCCCATGTCCAGCCAGAATCCAACCACGGCCGAAAGCACGGCGGCCGCTCCATCGCCAATGACGGCCGCGCCGAACACGGCGGCACCGAAGAAAAGCCCGCGCGGCCTGCTGCTGCGCCTGCTCGGCATCGTGGTACTGCTCGCCGTGATCGGCTGGGCGCTGTGGTATTTCCTCGACGGCCGCTGGTACGAGGATACCGACGACGCCTACGTCAACGGCAACGTGGTGCAGATCACCCCGCAGGTGCCCGGCACCGTGGTCAGCATCGGCGCCGATGACGGCGACCTGGTGCACGCCGGCGACGTGCTGGTGCAGCTCGACCCCAGCGATGCCGACGTGGCGCTGGCCGAGGCGAAGGCGAACCTCGCCAACACCGTGCGCAAGGTGCGCGGCCTGTATTCCAGCGTGAACGGCGCCCACGCCGACGTGGCCACGCGCCAGACCGCGGTGGACAAGGCGCGCGCCGACTACCACCGGCGCGTGGCGCTGGCGAAGTCCGGCGCGATCTCGGCCGAGGAGCTGTCGCACGCCAGCGACGCGCTGACCAGCGCCGAGAGCGCGCTGATCGCGGCGCAGCAGCAGTACCAGACCAGCAAGGTGCTGGTCGACGACACCGTGGTCGCCTCGCACCCGGACGTGCAGGCCGCTTCGGCCCGCCTGCGCGCCGCCTTCCTCGACGACGTGCGCGCCACCCTGATCGCGCCGGTGGACGGCTATGTGGCCAAACGCTCGGTGCAGGTCGGCCAGCGCGTGCAGCCCGGCGCCGCCTTGATGGCGGTGGTGCCGCTGCACGGCGTGTGGGTGGATGCGAACTTCAAGGAAACCCAGCTCACCCGCATGCGCATCGGCCAGCCGGTGACGATCGAGTCCGACGTCTACGGCGACGCGGTGGAATACAAGGGCAAGGTGCAGAGCCTGGGCGTCGGCACCGGCAGCGCGTTCTCGCTGCTGCCGGCGCAGAACGCCACCGGCAACTGGATCAAGATCGTGCAGCGCATTCCGGTGCGTATCGTGTTCGACGATCCGACCCAGCTGGACAAGCACCCGCTGCGGCTGGGCATGTCGCTGACCGTCGACGTCAGCCTGCACGACCAGAGCGGCCCGACCCTGGCCCGGCAGTCGCCGACCCAGCCGGCCTTCAGCACCGACGTGTACAAGCAGCAGCTGGCCAAGGCCGATGCGGAGATCACGCAGATCGTCCACGCCAACATGGCTGGCGCGAAATAACGTTGTCTCCCTCCCCTGCTTGCCCGCAAGGGACTTCCTTCGGTCGCAGGGGAGGGTTGGGGGAGGGGTGGCTCTTGATGTTGACTCAAGAGCTTTACCCCCTCCCAACCTCCCCCTGCTGCGCAGGAGGAGGAGCAAGGCAGCCCCCTCACTGACTGATCCCGATGACCACCGAATTCCGCCCACCCAACCTGACCCTGAGCACGATCGGTCTGTCGCTGGCCACGTTCATGCAGGTGCTGGACACCACGATCGCCAACGTGTCGTTGCCGACCATCGCCGGCAACCTCGGCGTCAGCAGCAACCAGAGCACCTGGGTGATCACCTCGTTCGCGGTGAGCATGGCGATCGCGCTGCCGCTGACCGGCTTCCTCAGCCGCCGCTTCGGCGAGGTGCGCCTGTTCACCGCCTGTACGCTGCTGTTCGCGCTGACCTCGTTCCTGTGCGGCATCTCGCAGAGCATGGGCATGCTGATCCTGTTCCGCGCGCTGCAGGGCGCGGTGGCCGGGCCGATGTACCCGATCACGCAGAGCCTGCTGATCGGCATCTATCCGCCGGCCAAGCGCGGCATGGCGCTGGCGCTGCTGGCGATGGTCACGGTGGTGGCGCCGATCGCCGGCCCGATCCTCGGCGGCTGGATCACCGACAACTACTCATGGCCGTGGATCTTCTTCATCAACGTGCCGATCGGCATCTTCGCCAGCATGGTGGTGGCGAACCAGTTGCGCGGGAAGGTGGAGAAGATCGAGCGGCCGAAGGTCGACTACGTCGGCCTGATCACTCTGATCATCGGCGTGGGCGCGCTGCAGATCGTGCTGGACAAGGGCAACGACGAGGACTGGTTCAACTCCACCTTCATCATCGTCACCAGCATCATCTCGGCGATCGGCATCGCGATCTTCCTGATCTGGGAGCTGACCGACAAGGATCCGATCGTCGACCTGCGCCTGTTCCGCCACCGCAATTTCACCGCCGGCACGATCGCCCTGGTGCTGGCCTACGCGGCATTCTTCGCGATCGGCCTGCTGGTGCCGTTGTGGCTGCAGCGCAACCTCGGCTACACCTCGACCTGGGCCGGCTTCGCCACCGCGCCGATCGGCGTGCTGCCGGTGCTGCTGACCTTCTTCGTGGGCAAGTACGCCACCCGCTTCGACCTGCGCATGCTGGCCTCGATAGCGTTCATCGTGATGGCCGGCACCTGCTTCATGCGCTCGGACTTCTTCATCGGCGTCGACTTCCACCACGTGGCGATGGTGCAGCTGTTGCAGGGCCTGGGCGTGGCGCTGTTCTTCATGCCGATCCTGACCATCCTGCTGTCGGACCTGCAGCAGAACGAGATCGCCGGCGGCTCCGGCCTGGCCACCTTCCTGCGCACGCTCGGCGGCAGCTTCTCCGCCTCGCTCACCACCTTGCTGTGGGAGCGTCGCGCGGTCAGCCACCACGAGCAGCTGACCGAGCACATCACCGCCTACAGCCCGACCGCGCAGACTGCGCTCAGCCAGATCGGCCACGGCGATACACAGGCTGGCGCCAGCGTGATCAACGACATGATCACCCAGCAGGCCTACCAGATCTCGTTCAACGAAGTGTTCCACGCGCTGGGCTGGATCTTCCTGGCGCTGGTGCTGGTGATCTGGCTGGCCAGGCCGCCATTCACGCCGAAGGCACGCGCCGTTTCCGGCGGGCACTGATCCGGCGGGCACTGAGGTCTGCCCGCGCGTCCGGCGGACAGGCCTCAGATGTCGAAGGCGAAGCCGACCAGCGCCATGGTTTCGCCGGTGTTCGGACGGTGCAGGCCGCCATTGGAAATGTGCCGGATCGCCACGCTGAAATGCTTCGCCTGCCAACCCAGCGTGCTGACGAACTGGTAGTGGCTGGAAAGCGCATGCGTGGTGTGGTTGATGGCGGCGACCTGTTCGCTGAAGTAGAGCGGCTGGTACCACGCACCGGGCTCGCCGACGTGCAGGCGCACGCCACCGGCGGCCAGCGCAACGGCATGGCGCACGCCGTAGCGGCTGTCGTCGTAGCCCGCCAGGTGGCGGCCATCGATCCAGCCGAGCGAGACATCCGGCGACCAGGTGAAGCGGGTGTGGCCGAGCTGGCGCGGCGTGAACACCGCTTCGACGAAGGCAGCGTTCGCGCCGTGGCTGCCCATGTTGCTGCGGCCGGCCTGCACTTCGAACCGCGCGGCGGCAGCCGGCAAACTGGCTGCCATCAGCGTCAGCACGATGGCACTACGGGAAAGGGAGCGGAAAGACATGAGGGAAGCCTCGCAGGGTGCGGTTATTCTTGTACTGCATAGTTTATGAAATAATCGTCGCCGCGAGGAGTCCCTCTCGGGTCGATTCCGGCAACAGATCGTTGCGCTGGTGACACGAAGACCCCGGCATGTTGGCCGGGGTCGGGTGAAAGCGCGGTCGAAGGCGTTATTTTTTTCTGCTTGCGGGTTGCAGCGTCGGGCTGTCCAGGTCCAGCGCGGTCGATTCCAGCAGCGCGGCCTGCGGATGCGCCTTGCGGATGTCCGCGGCGAACTGCGCCGCGTCGCCGACCACCACCGTGCTGGCGCCGGCATCCAGGTGCTTGTCCGCATACTTCTCGATCTGCTTCGGCGTCACCGCCTGCACCTGCGCGATGTAGCGGCCGATCTCGTCCAGCGGCACGCCGTACACCGCCAGCTCGCCGACCTGCTCGGCCAGCCCGGTGGTGGTTTCCAGGCTGCGGCCGTAGCCACCGATCAGGGTGGCCTTGCGCGCGGCCAGCTCGTCGGCGGAAACCCGCGTGCCGCCCAGCCGCTTGAACTCGCCCAGCATCAGCTCGACCACCTGCGCCGCGGACGGGTTCTTGGTCTGCGCCGAGGCCAGCCACAAGCCGGCGTCGCGCAATGGCTGCAGCCGGCTGCCGGCGCCGTAGGACAGGCCGCGCTTGATGCGGATCTCCTCGTTCAGGCGCGCCGAGTACGAGCCGCCGAGCACCGCGTTGGCGAGCGTGCCCACGTAGTAGCCGTCATCGCCGCGCGACGGCGCCACATGCGCCGCGACCACGCCGGCCTGGCCGGCGCCGCGCTGGTCGATCAGCAGGATCGCCGGCACGCGGCTGGCGGCCTT
The DNA here is from genome assembly GCA_963707225.1 of uncultured Gammaproteobacteria bacterium. Classification (GTDB taxonomy): domain Bacteria; phylum Pseudomonadota; class Gammaproteobacteria; order Xanthomonadales; family Rhodanobacteraceae; genus Rhodanobacter. The sequence continues at coordinate 2,360 of CAVPQF010000156.1, read as the reverse complement.
GCCCGCCGCCCGCGCCGGCAGCGGCGTGGCCGGCTTCGGCCAGTCGCCGAAGCTGGCCTGCGCCAGCTGCTGCGCCTGCGCCGGGGTGATGTCACCGGCGAGGATCAGGATCGCGTTGTCCGGCCGGTACAGCGCGGCGTGCAGCCGCTGCACGTCGGCGCGGCCGATCCGCGCGAGCGAGGCCGGCGTGCCGCCGCGCGAATGGCCGTAGGCGCCGTCGCCGAACACGCCGCGACTGGCTGCCAGCGAGGCCAGCGCGGTGGGCCGGCTCAGCATCAGGCGCAGGTCGTCGATCGCCTGCGCCTGCGCCCGCTTCAATTCGGCCGCGCTGAAGTCCGGCTGGCGCACCACCTCGGCGAGCAGGCCCAGCGCCTGCGGCAACTTCGGCGTGGTCACGGTGATGCCGACCGCGCTTTCGTCCCAGCCGGCATCGGCATCCAGCGAGCCGCCCAGCGCCTCGGCGGCGGCGGCGATCTGCGGTGCGCCCTTGCCGGCCGCGCCCCTGGTCAGCAGGCTCGCGGTGAGGTCGGCCAGGCCGGCCAGCGACGGCGGGTCCATCTCGCCGCCGCGGCGCAGCACCAGCTGCGCCGTGACCAGCGGCAGGCCGGCGCGACGCACGCTGATCACCTGCAGTCCGTTGGCCAGGGTCTGCGTCGACGGCGTCGGCACGCTCAGCTGCGGTGCGGGACCCGGTGCGGGAGGCGCGGCCGGGAAGTCGGCTGCCGCGGCGATCCCTGCATAGACAGTGATGGCCGTAAAGACGGCCAGACGAAAGGTACTCATCCGGCGACTCATTTCACTTCTCCCTTGGCGGCCTGCGGCAGGTAGTCGATGGTGACGCCATGCGCGCCGGTCACGTATTTCTGCAGCACGCGGTGCACGTCCTGTTCGGTGACTTTCTGCAGTGCGGCCAGGTCGGTGTTGACGTGTTCCGGGTCGCCGTCGATCAGCGCCGCCTGGCCCAGCGCGAAGGCCAGGCCCTGCGCGGTCTGGCGCTGCTTGAGCTCGCCGGTCAGCAGTTGGGTCTTCACCTTGTCCAGCTCGGCGGCGGGAATCGGCTGGGTCGCCAGCCAGATGATTTCCTCGTGCAGCAGCTTCTCCGCCGCGGCCGGCTGGTGGCCGCTGGCAAGAATCGCGTAGGCGGTGAACAGGCCCGGGCCGACCCGACGGTCGGCATCGGCGGCGGCCTGCTGGGCGACCTGGTGGCGATACACCAGCGACTGGTACAGCCGCGAGGAATCGCCCTGCGCCAGCAGCGCGGCAGCGACCTGCAGCGGGATGCTGTCGGCCGTGTCGGACGCCGGCGGCAGCAGCCAGGTGATCGCCACCGCCGGCAGCGGCGCGGTCTCGCTGGTGACGGTGTAGCGCAGGTTCTTCTTGCGCTTCGGTTCCTGCGCCGTGACCTGCGGCATCGGCGTGGCCGGTTTCGGGATCCAGCCGAAATACTGGTCGACCCAGGCGTCGAGCTGCTTCGGGTCGAAGTCGCCGGCGACGATCAGGGTGGCGTTGTCCGGCCGGTAGAACGTTTTGTGGAACGCGATCACGTCCGGCAGCGTCGCCGCGTCCAGGTCCTCGATGCTGCCGATGGTCGGGCGCTTGTACGGATGCACCGTGTACGACTTCGGGTCGATCGCGTTGAACAGCTTGCCGTACGGGTTGGCCAGCACGCTCTGGCGGTATTCCTCCTGCACCACCGCGCGCTCGGACTTGAAGTTCGCCTCGTCCACGTTGAGGTTGGACAGCCGCTCGGCCTCGGCCCACAGCAGGGTCTGCAGGTGGTTGCTGGGCACCACCTCGAAATAGTTGGTGACGTCGTCGCCGGTGGAGGCGTTGTTGGCGCCGCCGACGTCCTCGGTCAGCCGGTCGAACTGCTCGGCGTGCATGTGCTTCGTGCTCTTGAACATCAGGTGCTCGAACAGATGCGCGAAGCCCGAGCGCCCCGGCGGGTCGTCCTTCGAGCCGACGTGGTACCACACCTGCACCGCCACGTTCGGGCTGGCGTGGTCCTCCACGCTGAGCACCTGCAGGCCGTTCGGCAGGGTGCGCTGCTGGTACGGGATCGGCGGGATGTCCAGCTCGGCCGCCGTCAGGGGCGGTGGCGCCAGCGCGGCCAACAGGGCGAGGGAAGCGAGCAAGGCAGCCGGGCGCAAATGCATGGGCGATCCCTTCGTTGGAAAGGGGTCAACCTTAGCAAGTCCGGCGTAGCCGCACAGCCCAAGGGCCAGGTTCATCGGCCAGGAGGAGCGATGAGCCCGGCCCGCAGGATCACGCCGTCTGCGGTTTGCCCAATGCCTTCAACCGCTTCTTCTCCGCCCACCGCTCCCTGCGCGCCGCCTTGCGGATCTTGCGGTCGTAATTCC
>CAVPQF010000155.1:0-9919 GCA_963707225.1 uncultured Gammaproteobacteria bacterium | reverse complement strand
GGCCGCGGCGTGGGCATGGACGTCGTGCGCCGCAACGTGCGCGACCTGGGTGGCAGCGTCGGCGTGCGCAGCGTGTCCGGCAAAGGCAGCACGTTCACGATCACCTTGCCGCTGACCCTGGCGATCATCGACGGCCTGGTCACCGCCGTGGGCAGCGAGCGCTACATCGTGCCGCTGACCTCGATCGTCGAATCGTTACGCCTGCGCGCCGACGCGGTGCGCAAGATCGCCGGCGGCGGCGAAGTATTCCACTTCCGCGACGAGTACCTGCCGGTCATGCGCCTGCATTGCGCGTTCGCCTGCAGCGATGCGGTCACCGACATCGCACACGGCATCGTGGTGGTGATCGAGGAGGACGGCCGGCGCGTGGGCCTGCTGGTCGACGACCTGCTCGGCCAGCAGCAGGCGGTCGTCAAGTCGCTGGAAGCGCATTACCGGCGCGTGCAGGGCATCTCCGGCGCGACCATCCTCAGCGACGGCTCGGTCGCGCTGATCGTCGACGTGGGTGGCGTGGTGCGGCTGGGGCAGCGCAGCAAGGCAGCCTGATCCGTCGGATCGAACGCGCGCGGTACTCAAGTTCCAGCCGCTCACGCCGACACAGAAAGCAGCAGGACGCGCAGACGTCTGTCACGAGGTCATCGCCCCATGTACGAAGACAAACAAGCCGCGGCACCGCCGTTGCAGCAACTCACCTTCAGCCTGGCCGACGAAGAGTACGGCGTGGACATTCTGGCCGTACGCGAGATCCGCAGCTGGTCGCGCGTCACCCGCATTCCGCAGACCCCGGATTACGTGCTGGGCGTGCTGAACCTGCGTGGCGCGATCGTGCCGATCATGGATCTGCGCCTGCGTTTCGGGCTGGAACGGGAAAGCTACGGTGACAGCACCGTGGTGATCATCGTCGCCATCGCCGAGCGCCTGTTCGGCATCGTGGTGGATGCGGTATCCGACGTGGTCGACATCGACCCGGCGGCGATCAAGCCGGTGCCCGACATGGGTGCGGTAGTGGACACCCGCTATCTGAAAGGGCTCGCCACTCACGTCGAACGCATGGTGATGCTGCTGGACGTGGAAAAACTGATGCGTCCTGAGGACGTGGAAACACTGGACGCGGCCTTGCCGGCCGTCCAGGACGTTGAAGTCGCCGCCTGACCCGGGAAATCGAGATGAAGATGAAGAATTTGAAGGCTTACCTGGCCAGACTGACCACGCTGACCGTCAAGATGCGCCTGATCGGCGTGCTCGGCCTGTTGTGCGTGATGCTGCTGGTCGGCGCCTGGATCGGACTGGGTGGCATGGCCAGGGCGAATGAAAGCGCCCGCCAGATCTACCAGGACGAATTGATTCCGCTGACCAGCATCAACCAGGTGGCGCGCGGGTCGCTGAACAGCTTCATCTCGCTGAGCGAGGCAGCTTTCCACAAGGACGACAAGGCGATCGTCCAGCAGAAGCTCGCGGAGGTGGCCAAGGCCGGCGTGGCTGACGCGGCGCTGCTGAAGAAACTGGGTGCGGGCACGATGTCGCCGGCGGTCAAGAAGCAGTGGAGTGCGTTCGAGAGCGCCCGTGGCGACGTGGACTCGTCGATGACCGAGATCACCGATGCGCTGAACCAGGTCGACGACGGCGCCAATGCGCTGCTCTACTCCGACGTGCTGCCGAACGTGACGATCATGAGCGCGGAGATGAACAAGCTCATCGCCATGCAGGTCGACGAAAGTCGGCAGCACTACGAATCGGCCGTGAGCAGCTACCAGCGCATCCGCCTGATGACTCTCGCCGCACTCGGTGCCGGCATGCTGCTGGCCGTGCTGATGGCGTTCTTCCTGATCCGCTCGATCGTCGGCACGCTCAACCGGGCGGTGCTGGTGGCGAACGCCATCTCGCAGGGCAAGCTGGGTCACCACATCGTCACCCGCCGCAAGGACGAGCTTGGGCGCCTGCTGGAAGCGTTCCGGATGATGGACGACCGGCTCACCCTCACCGTCGGCGAAGTTCGCCGCGGCTCCGATGCTGTCAGCACGGCGGCGCAGCAGATCGCGCACGGCAACGACGACCTCAGCCAGCGCACGCAGGAGCAGGCCTCCAGCCTGGAGGAAACCGCCTCGTCGATGGAGCAGATGACCTCGACCGTCAAGCAGAATGCCGAAAACGCCAGCCACGCCAACCAGCTTGCCCGCGGTGCCCGCGAACAGGCCGAGCGCGGTGGCGAGGTGGCCGGCAGGGCGATCATCGCGATGAGCGAGATCAATGCGTCCAGCAGCAAGATCGCCGACATCGTGGGGCTGATCCAGGAGATCGCCTTCCAGACCAACCTGCTGGCGCTGAACGCGGCCGTCGAGGCAGCCCGTGCCGGCGAACAGGGCCGCGGCTTTGCCGTGGTGGCCACCGAAGTGCGCAGCCTGGCCCAGCGCAGCGCCGGCGCGGCGAAGGAGATCAAGGGGCTGATCAACGACAGCGCGGAAAAAGTGCGCAGCGGCTCGGAACTGGTGAACCAGTCGGGCAAGGCACTGGCCGAGATCGTCGAGAGCGTGAAAAAGGTCACCGACATCGTGGCCGAGATCGCTGCGGCCAGCCAGGAACAGTCCGCCGGCATCGATCAGGTCAACAACGCCGTGATGCAGATGGACGAGATGACCCAGCAGAATGCCGCGCTGGTCGAAGAGGCTGCGGCCGCTGCCCGCGCCATGCATGAACAGGCGGGCGAGCTGACCCGCCAAGTCGGCTTCTTCCAGCTCGGCGACGACGGCGCCGGCTCCGCGGCGTCGGCTGCGCCCACGCGGGCGCAGACCGTGGCGGCGGAGGCCGAGGCGGTGGTCGCCACCGCGCGCAACACCGCGCCGGCAGTCATCCGCCTGGCGCGCGCGCCTGTCGAACCCGCCAGCGCAACCGGCGTGTGGAAGGAGTTCTGAAGTGAATGCGGTGCACGGCGTGCTCGATGACAACACCGTCGCGATGGCCAGCGTCGGCCCGCTGTTGGGGAATGCCGAGTTCGAGTACCTGCGGGCCTTCGTGCTGGAGCATTGCGGCATTGCGCTGGGCGAGCACAAGCATCAGCTGGTGCAGGGCCGGCTGATGCGCCGGCTGCGCGCGCTGGGCCTGTCGAATTTCGCCAGCTATTGCGAGTTGCTGCGGCGCGATCCGTACAGCGAGCTGGGCGAGCTGGCCAGCGCCATCAGCACCAACGTGACGGCGTTCTTCCGCGAAGTGCACCACTACGACCTGCTGGCCGACGAGCTGCTTCCGCGCTGGCTGCACGAAAAGCGCCGCGAGGGCGATCGCCTGCGGATCTGGTCGGCGGGCTGCTCCACCGGCGAAGAGCCCTACGCGCTGGCGATGCTGCTGGCCGAGGCGATCGAGCAGAGCGGCAGCAAGGTGGACGCCAGAATCCTGGCCACCGATCTGTCGCCGCAGGCGCTGGAAACCGCACGCAAGGGCGTTTATCCGCTGGAACGCCTCGCCGGCATCAGCGCCGAGCGCCGCCGGCGCTGGATGCTGCGCGGCGAGGGCGAGTACGACGGGCTGGCCTGCGTGCATCCGCGCCTGCGCGAGCTGGTGACCATCGAGCCGCTGAACCTGCTGCATCCGTGGCCGATGCGCGGTCCGTTCGACGCGATCTTCTGCCGCAACGTGGTGATCTATTTCGACCAGCCGACCAAGCAGCGGCTGTTTCGCCGCTACGCCGAGCTGCTGCCGGCAGGTGGCTACCTGTTTCTCGGCCACTCCGAATCGCTGCACGGCGTGAACGACGAGTTCGAGCTCATCGGCCGCACAGTCCACCGGAAAATCGGCGGATGAGCCTGCTGACTGATCGCCGCACCGATACGGACACCCGCACTTCGGTGCTGCCGGGCTTCGAGCATTTGCGCCGGTACTGGGATCCGGCGCAGGCATGCATGACGGTGAAAGTGCTGCCTGGCGAGTTCTACGTCAGCACGCAGAACGAGCTGGTCACCACCGTGCTCGGATCGTGCGTATCGGCGTGCATCCACGATGCGCGCCGCGGCATCGGCGGCATGAATCATTTCATGCTGCCGGAGCCGCGCGGCGAGCGCGACGGCTGGACCGCCACTGCGGGTCGCGCGGCGCGCTACGGCAGCGACGCGATGGAACAGCTGATCAACGCGATCCTCGTCGCCGGCGGCCAGCGCGCCGACCTGCAGGTCAAGATATTCGGCGGTGGCCGGGTGCTGGCGCAGCTGACCGATATCGGCCAGCGCAACATCGATTTCGTGCGGCACTACATCGCCACCGAAAGACTGAACCTGTGTGCTTCGGATCTCGGCGACATGTATCCGCGACAGGTGCAGTTCTTTCCCAACAGCGGCCGCGCACGCGTGCGGCTGTTGCGTCGACACGACGATGTGCAACTGGTGGCGGATGAGCCCGGCTACCTCAAGCGTTTGGCAAATGACCCGATAAAGGGTGAGGTCGAGCTTTTCTAGCGGCGGCTTCATCGCGGAATAACGGCGAGACCGCCGTCGATCGAGACGCGGCTTGAGCTTCATGGCAACGAGATGGATGGCAATGGAAAGAGTGCGTGTTCTGGTGGTCGACGATTCGGCGTTGGTTCGCAAGCTGATGACGACGATGCTTGCCTGCGATCCGGCGATCGAAGTGGTCGGCACTGCTGCCGATCCGCTGATCGCCCGCGAAAAGATCAAGCTGCTCAATCCGGACGTATTGACGCTGGACGTCGAGATGCCGCACATGGATGGCCTGACGTTTCTTGAAAATCTGATGCGGCTGCGGCCGATGCCGGTGGTGATGGTGTCGTCACTGACGGTGCAGGGTACCGAAGTGACCTTGCGCGCGCTGGAGCTTGGCGCGGTGGATTTTCTGGCCAAGCCGAGCAGCGACCTGGCCAACAGCTTCGGCCAGAGCGCGCAGGAGATCTGCGCCAAGGTGAAGCTGGCCGCCAAGGCCAGGCCGCGCGCACGCACGGCGGTGCGCCGGCTGGATGTGCCTCCGCGTCTGTCGGCGGATGCGGTGTTGCCGCGGGTGCAGACCTCGGGCACCCGCGGAGGCAGTCCGATCGTCGTGATCGGCGCCTCGACCGGCGGCACCGAAGCGGTGCGCGTGGTGCTGGAATCGATGCCGCCCGATGCGCCACCGATCCTGGTGACCCAGCACATTCCAGAGGCGTTCAGCGGTCCGTTTGCCGCGCGCATGGACCGCTGTTCGGCGATGCGGGTGTGCGAGGCCCAGGACGGACAGCCGATCCAGACCGGTCATGCCTATATCGCGCCGGGCAGCCACCATTTGCTGGTGATGTGGGACGGCGCCAAATACGTATGCCGGCTGCACGATGGCCCGCCGGTCAACCGGCACAAGCCCAGCGTGGACGTGCTGTTCCGCTCGATGGCGGCCAGCGCCGGCGTGGGCACCATCGCCGTGCTGCTGACCGGCATGGGCGACGACGGTGCGCGCGGCCTGCTCGAACTGAAGCAGGCCGGTGCCGCGACGCTGGTGCAGGACGAGGCCAGCTCGGTGGTATGGGGCATGCCCGGTGCTGCCTGGAAACTCGGTGCGGCCGCAGAGATGCTGCCGCTTGACCACATTGCCGCGCGCCTGCTTGCACTGGCGCGCCAACCCCACGACGGTGTTTCACGCACCTGACCTCGGATATCGGCTCATGGCTTTCCTGTCTCACATTGCCCGGATCTTCGCCACCCGTCCGCTCTACGGCTGGATCGCCAGCACGTTCGCGCTGCTGCTGGCGCTGCTGTGGCATCCGGCATGGCTGGCGCCTCTGCTGATCGTCGTGCTCACCGCGGTATGGATCGTCGAGAGCCGGCGCCGGCCGCCGATGGCTGCACCGGTGGCCGTACCCGGCAACAGCACTCCCGTGCGCGAGGCGCTGGAAGACGTCCGCGGCGCGCTGGTGGACGAGCTGGGCCACGCCACCCGCGAGCTGCATCAGGGACTCGACCTGTTGCGCGATGCGGTGTCCGAGCTGGGTGGCGGTTTCGACGGCCTGTCGCACAAGACCGGGCTGCAGCAGTCGTTGCTGAAGCAGATCATCGACGTGCAGAACGGCGGCGTGTCGGTGCAGGACTTTGCCGCCCGCACCAGCGACCTGCTGCAGCATTTCGTGGGCATGGTCGTGCAGATGTCGCGCGAAAGCCTGCGCATCGTCTACCGTATCGACGGCATGGCGAAGGAGATGGACGCGGTGTTCGGCCTGCTGAAGAACGTCAGCACGATCGCCGAGGAAACCAACCTGCTGGCGCTCAACGCCGCGATCGAAGCGGCCCGCGCGGGCGAATCCGGCCGCGGCTTCGCCGTGGTTGCCGGCGAGATCCGCAGCCTGGCCAGCAACTCCAACCAGTTCAACGAACAGATCGGCAGCCACGTCGAACGCGCCCGCGCGGCGATGGAGCAGTTGCGCGGCCTGGTCGGCGCCATGGCCTCGCAGGATCTCAACGTGGCGCTGTCGGCCAAGGGCGGCATCGACGCGATGATGGCTCACGTCACCGAGAGCGACGCACGCACCAGCGCGGTCGCCGACCAGGTGGTCGAGATCAATCGCGGCCTCGGCAGCGACGTTTCCACCACCATCCGCTCGCTGCAGTTCGAGGACATCCTCAGCCAGTTGCTGCGACAGACCCGCACCCGGCTGGTCGAGCTGCAGGAGGTCGTGGGCGAGTGCACGCGCGACATCGAGGAACTGGCCTGTGGCCCGATCGACGCCGATGCGCTGGCAGGACACGCCCAACGGGTACGCAGCCGGCTGGCCATCCAGCGCGAAAAGGCACGCCTGCGTTCGCGCGGGCCGGCCTTGCAGAGCTCGATGGACGCCGGCGAGATCGAATTGTTCTGAGAGGTTGTGAATTTTTCAACCTCGAAGCCCGGCCATGGCGAGGGCATGGATGCCCGAGTTGAGGCAACGCAGGAGCGGGTTGCCCGATGGCCGGGCGCGGATCGGGCACGCCAGTGCCTGATTCGCGTGAGCGAGTCCGGACAAATCCGCCGGAAGCGGATTTGAACAGCCGCAGGCTGGCCCGCAGGGTGCATGCCAGGATGGCATGCATACATGTACCGGACTCGCGACAGAAGAAAACCACAGGAAGTGGTTTTCTTCACAAACTTTGAGGAGCACAGCATGATCGTCCATCACGACAGCGAACACGATTGCCTGACCCTGCAACTGGGCCCGCGCTTCGACTTCAGCATCCATCGCGATTTCCATGAGGCCTGCCTGGACAGCGGCAAGGCGGCCCGCAGCTATGTCATCGACCTGGGCGAGGTGACCAGCATGGACAGCTCGGCGCTGGGCATGCTGCTGCTGCTGCGCGAGCATGCCGGCGCCGATCGCGCCGAGATCCGCATCGTCAATGCCGGCAACGAATTGCGCAGCACGCTGCGTGTGGCCGGCTTCGACAAGTTGTTCGTCCTGCATTGAAAACAATGCGGGGCACATCATCAGTCCGCTCGAGCTGCGCGAGCCAGACAGCAAAAAGGCCCCTCGCGGGGCCTTCATGTTGCGGCAGTTGCAGTCGCAGGGTCTACCAGGCGCGCACGGAAACCACGGAGACCGTATAGGCGGCCATGTCCGACTGGTAGCGGAAACGCTTGCCGAAGTCGAACCTCGCTGTCGCACCAGGGGCGATGTTGGTGGTGCCGGCCGGCCATCCCTGCTTGCTCTGGATCACCTTGCCGCTGGAGTCCTTGACATCGATATTGATCTGCGCGGCGGCCGGTTCGGCGCAGTTGTTCACCACTTCGCCGCTGAGGACGAGTCGGGTCGCTCCCCCGACACCATTGGCGGACAGCTTGACATCCTTGATGGCGAAATCGGTGGGCGCACAGGCGGCGTGGGCAGCCAGCGGGAGAAAGAGCAGTGAGGCGGAGAGAAGCAGCGTTTTCATGGGCACGAATCCGTAGGTCCAGGGAAGCCAGGTAGGGGACCGGCCGGGGAGCGACAAAGGTCCACATCCTCAGATGTCGGCCGTTGCGCCGGAATCTTTAGACTCGCCATGAAGTCCCGTTCGTGCAGGGCGGGGCGGTGCACGACAACGCACCGCGTATTGCGCGGTGATGGGTCGAGAAGGGCGGGTACGGCCGGTGTGCCGACCGGGACCTTGCCGGGTCGTTACCGGTCGGGGTGCTCGATGAACCACAACCCGGCGAACAGTTTCGGGTCGATCGAATAGCCCTCGGCGGCCCGTGCGAACAGCCAGGCGCCCGCCTCGTTGCGCGGGACTTCGTGCACCACGATGTTCTCGGTTTCGTCGCCGCCGCCGGGACCGACTTTTTCCAGTTCCCACGCACGCACGAAGGTGATCATCTCGGTGCTCATGCCAGATGACGATGGGCCGCGATGGACGAATTCCACCCGCTGGCAGCGCCAGCCGGTTTCTTCCTCCAGTTCGCGCCGGGCGGCCAGCAGCGCGCTTTCATCGGCTTGTCCGGCCAGGTCGCCGACCAGGCCGGCCGGCATCTCGATGGTGTTCTGCAGGATCGACACGCGGTACTGCTCGACGAACAGCACCCTGTCCGCGGGCGTCACCGCCAGGATGATCACCGCGCCGCCGGGGTTGTTGCGCTCGGCGTATTCCCAGCGGCCGCGCCTGCGCAGGCTCAGCCAGCGGCCTTCATGCAGGGTTTCCACCGGGGCGCTGGCGTCGGCGGGGATGCAGCTGGCGGAGTCGTTCATGGCTCATCGGGTGCAGGAAGACCGGTCGACATGGTGACCGCTCCCGGCGGTCGCGACAACCGGCGCGGCCTGCGCTACAGCCACCGCGCGCGCTTGAGCCCGATGTAGATGCCGCCGACGACGCTGGCCATCACCACGATGATCGCGGGGTAGGCCCAGGGGCGGTCGAGCTCGGGCATGTGGGCGAAGTTCATGCCGTACCAGCTGGTGAGCAGGGTCGGCGCGGCGAGCATGGCGGCCCAGCCGGCGAGCTTCTTCATCACTTCGTTCTGGCGCAGGCTGACCAGCGAGAGGTTCACGTTGATCGCGGCGGTGAGCATTTCGCGCATCGCGCCGATCGCCTCGTTGACGCGGAAGGCGTGGTCGTAGACGTCGCGGAAGTACGCGTGCAGCACTTCGGGGATCAGGTTCGGGTGCAACCGGACCAGCTGGTTGATGATGTCCTGCAGCGGAGCCACCGCCAGGCGCAGCGTCATCAGGTCGCGCTGCATGTCGTACAGGCGGCGTATCGTGCTGCTCTTGAACGTCTCGCCGAAGATGTCGTGTTCGAGCTGCTGCACCTCCTCGCGGAAGTCGCGCACGATCGGCAGCAGGTTGTCGACGATGAAGTCGAGTACGCCGTACAGCCCGTAGCTGGGGCCGTTCGCCAGCAGTTCCGGCGCGTGTTCGCAGGTGCGCCGTGCCGGCGCGTAGGACTGCGAGGCGCCGTGGCGCACGGTGACCAGGTAGCGCGGGCCGAAGAAGACGTGCGTTTCGCCGAACGCCAGTTCGCCGCCGATCAGCTGCGCGGTCTGCACTACCAGGAACAGCGAGTCGCCATAGGCTTCCAGCTTGGTGCGCTGGTGCGCGGCGTGCGCGTCTTCGATGGCCAGGTCGTGCAGGCCGAATTCGTCCTGGATCTTCTCCAGCAGCTCCTCGTCCGGCTCGTACAGGCCGACCCAGACGAAGGTGTCCGGTTCGGCCAGCACATCGCTGATCGCGTCGATGGTGACGTCGCCGATCCGGCTGCCGTCCTTTCGGTAGGCGATGCAGTTGACCACCATGGGCTGGTCGCTGGTCGACGGTGCGCTCGACGGCGTGATCGGATTCATGCGCGCATCATGCCCCGCGCCCGTGGGCGGGGCAATTGGATTACCGTCGATGGCGGCGCAGGCTCCAGGCCAGCGCCAGCCAGCACGGCAGGGCGAACAGCAGCCACGGCTGGTTCTGCTGCACGGTGCCGGGCAGCAGGTGCAGCAGCACGGCGACCATGCAGGAGAGATT
>CAVPQF010000154.1:0-19995 GCA_963707225.1 uncultured Gammaproteobacteria bacterium | reverse complement strand
GTCAGCTACACCCTGCTGCCGTCGGAGATCGTCAGCCAGGTAGTGGTGCACAAGACCTCCGAGGCAAGCATCGTCGAAGGCGGCAGCGCCGGTTCGGTGGACATCATCACCCGCAAGCCGCTGGAGTTCGCCAAGCCGGTCACGGCCGAGGCCTCGATCGGCGGCGTGTATTCGGACCTTCCCGGCGACACCAAGCCGCAGTTCAGCGGCCTGTTCAACTGGAAGAACGACGCCAACACCGTCGGCGTGATGGTGCAGGGCTTCTACGAGAAGCGCAGCCTGCAGCGCAACGGCCAGGAAGTGGTGGGCGGCTACCTGCCCACGACGGTCGGCGGCAATACCGTCTACTACCCGAACGAAATCGGCGCGGTGCTGTTCACCCAGCAGCGCGAACGCAAGGGCGGCGTGATCGACTTCCAGGTCAAGCCGACCGACAATCTCACGCTCGACCTCAACGGCTTCTACTCCAAGCTCAAGGCCGACAACTACAACCGCAACTACATGATGTGGGCCAGCAGCGCGCTGGCGGGCGGCGGCGTGCTGACGGCCAACTCGATCCAGAACAACGTGGTCACCAGCGGCTCGATCGCCGGCGGCACCGGCGCCTACGGCGTGTATGACCAGATCTCCCGTCCGGGTGCGGCTTCCGAGTCGAAGTACCTCACGCTCAGCGCGAACTGGCGCGCCACCGACCACCTCACCCTCACCGGCCAGGTCGGCACCACCCGCGGCACCGGCACCAGCCCGACCCAGGACGTGATCGAGCTGGGCACCGCCGGCGGCGCCGGCGCCAGCTGGGACATGCGCGGCCTCGGCAAGCCGATCAACTGGACGCTGGGCGGCGACAACGCCTCGCCGTCCGGCATCCTGCCCGCAGCCGGCTGGATCTTCGGCGGCCAGGGCATCAAGGTGAAGGACAAGGAGGACTGGGCGCAGTTCGACGGCGAGCTCAACTTCGACGACGGCGCGTTCACCTCGCTGCAGTTCGGCGGCCGCTACGCGAAGCACACGCGCGAGAATCCGTTCGAGGTCGCGCAAGGCCCGAACTGGGCCTCCGACTGGCAGAATCCGGCAGCCTATCCGACCGGCACCTACAGCAACTATCCGGGCAGCTTCAACGGCTCGCTCGGCGGCAGCTTCCCGGGCCCGATCTGGTACTGGACGCCGGCCCAGCTGGCGCAGATCGACGCGCAGTTCGCCAACCGCGATCCGGTCTCGCGCTTCTACTTCAACGACATCTACAAGGTCGAGGAGAAGGATTCGGCCGCCTACCTGCAGCTGAACTTCGATTCCGGCATCGCCAGCGGCAACGTCGGCGTGCGCTACGTGCAGACCAAGGAGAACATTGGCTATACGAGCACGGCGCCCGATGCGGAAGCGACCGCGGTGACCGGCCCGATCACCGGCTCGGCCTTCGGCGACTACTACTGGAACACCTACAAGCACGACTACGGCAAGTTCCTGCCCAGCGCCAACCTCAAGCTCGCCGTTACCGACGACCTGCTGCTGCGCTTCGCCGCGTCGCAGACGATGACCCGTCCGGACTACTCGGCGCTGGCGGGCTACGTGTCGGCCGACGACCTCACCCACACCGGCAGCGGCGGCAATCCGCAGCTCAAGCCGCTGGTATCGAGCAACTTCGATGCCTCCGTGGAGTGGTACTTCGCGCCGCGCGGCCTGCTGTCGGCCGGCGTGTACGCGATGAACCTGAAGGACTACGTCAACTTCGGCAACGAGGTGCGCACCTTCAAGGACATGCAGGCATCCGCCGCCGCCGGTACGGACGTCTACAACAACTACCTGATCAGCGTGCCGCGCAACGTCAACGGCCAGGTCCGCGGCGTGGAGCTGAACTACATCCAGCCCATCGGCGACAACTTCGGCGTGCAGGCCAACTACACCTACGCCGACGGCCATGCCACCGGCGACAAGCCGCTGCAGGGCACCTCGAAGAACACCTACAACGTGTCGGGCTACTTCGAGAACAAGCGCTTCAACGCCCGCGTCAGCTACACCTACCGCTCGCAGTTCTATGCCGGCGTGAGCCGTACCGACACCTACTTCCAGCAGGGCATCGGCAACCTCGCCGCGTCGTTCGGCGTGCAGTTCACCGACTGGATGTCGCTGTCGCTGGATGCGATGAACCTCAACAAGCCCAAGCTGAAGTACTACACCCAGAACGCGGCCTACGGGAAGCAGCCGTATGCGTTCTACGACAACGGTCGCCAGTACTACCTGAGCCTGCGCTTCAAGCTCTGAGCCGTTTCACTTGACGCGAGCCATGGACGGCTTCGCACTTCTCCCCAACGCGGGCCCGGGCAAAAGTTGTCGGGCCCGTTTTTTTGCTAGCGTGGTGCACGCACCGCCACGGAGATTGCCGATGACACGCCGCTTGATCCTGCCGGGCTGGGCCGCCATGGCGATGGGACTGGCCGGGTTCGCCCATGCCGCCGCCGCGCCCATGTCATTGCTGCCGTTGCCGGCGCAACTGCGCGTCGACGCCGGCCACTTCACGGTCGATGCGCACACGCCGATCGTGCTCGCTGACGACGCGGCCTCGACCCGGCGCACCGGCGCCTACCTGGCCGACCTGGTCGCGCGCACGCGCGGCCTGCAGCTGCCGTTGAAACATGGCACGGCTACGGCGCACGCGATCGTGCTGCGGCTCGACCCGGCGGCGCCGGTGGCGAACCGCGAAGGCTACGCACTCGACGTCACGCCCGCGGGCATGCGCATCAGCGCGCGCGATGCCGCCGGCCTGTTCTACGGTGCGGTGACCGCATGGCAGTTGCTCACGCCGGATGCGCAGCATGGCGCGGTGCAGGTGCCTGCGCTGTCCATCCGCGACCAGCCGCGCTTCGCCTGGCGCGGCCTGATGCTGGACTCCACGCGGCATTTCCAGACGGTCGACGAGATCGAGCGCCTGCTCGACCAGATGGCGCAGCACAAGCTCAACACCTTCCACTGGCACCTCACCGACGACCAGGGCTGGCGCATCCAGATCAAGCGCTATCCCGAGCTGACCCGCATCGGCGCCTGGCGCACGCCGCCGGAGGCCGGGCACGACGGCGAGCCGCCGCGCTACGGCGGCTTCTACACGCAGGACGACATCCGCCGCGTGGTGGCCTACGCCGCCGCGCGCCACATCACCATCGTGCCGGAACTCGACATGCCCGGCCACGCCCAGGCCGCGGTGGCCGCGTATCCGCAGCTCGGCGTCACCGGCAGGCGTCCGTCGGTATCGACCGACTGGGGCGTCAATCCGTATCTGTACAACGTCGACGACGACACCTTCACCTTCATCGACCACGTGCTCGACGAAGTGATGGCGCTGTTCCCGTCGACCTACATCCACGTCGGCGGCGACGAGGCGATCAAGGACCAGTGGCAAGCCTCGCCCGCCGTGCAGGCGAAGATGCGCGCACTGGGCATCACCAGCGAGGACGCGCTGCAGGGCTGGTTCATCGGCCGCATCGGGCAGTACCTCGACAGGCACGGCCGCAAGCTGATCGGCTGGGACGAGATCCTCGAAGGCGACAACCTGCCCGCCGACGCCACCGTGATGTCCTGGCGCGGCATCGACGGCGCGATCAAGGCCGCGCTGCTCGGTCACGATGTGGTGATGTCGCCCTCGCCGGGGCTCTACTTCGATCACGTGCAAAGCGATCTCGCCGACGATTACGCCGGCCGCCTCGGCGTGGAATCGCTGAAGGACGTGTACGGCTTCCAGGCCGTGCCCGCCGTGTTGAACGCGGCGCAGGCGAAGCATGTGCTGGGCGTGCAGGCCAACCTGTGGACCGAGCACATGCCCACCTTCGCCCATGTCGAACACGGGGCCTTCCCGCGGCTGGATGCGCTCGGCGAAGTGGCCTGGTCGCCGCCCGCCACGAATCACTGGCCGAGCTTTCTCGCCCGCCTGCCGGCGCAGTTCGAGCGTTACCGCGCACAGCACGTCGACGTGGCCGACAGCGCCTTCGCGGTGGACATCGCCACCGACCGCAACCTGGCGCTGGCCACCGGCAAGGCCACGGTGACGCTGACGACTCAGGTCGGCGTCGGCACCATCCACTACACGCTGGACGGCAGCGCGCCCACGCCCGCCTCGCCGCGCTACGCCGCGCCGTTCAACGTGAACCTGCCGGTCAGCGTGCGCGCTGCCAGCTTCGCCGCCGACGGCAGCGGGCTCGCCGCGCCGCGCGAGCGCGTGCTGGATCGTGCCGCCCTGCTCAGCCTGCCCGGCGACATGCTGCCGAACTGCCCCGGCAGCGATTTCCGCCTGCGCCTGCAGCCCACGCCCGACGCAAAGAGCGCGCAGCCGGTGTACGCGGTGAACGTGTTCGACAGCTGCCAGCAGTTCCCCGCCACGTGGATGGATGGCGTCGCCGCGATCCGTGTCGATGCAGTACGCCTGCCGCGCAACTTCGCGCTGGCGCACGAGCAGAAGCTGGTGGTGTCGCGCCCGCATGCCACGCCGTTCGGCGAGCTGGTGGTGCATGCCGACCAGTGCGACGGGCCGGTGCTGGCCAGCCTGCCGTTGCCCGATCCCGCGCACAGCGAACGCCACTTCGCTCTCGACGCGAAACTGCCGGCACAACAGGGCGAACATGCGCTGTGCCTGATCTACACCGCACCCATCGACGGGCCGCTGTATGCGATCGGCCGGGCCACGCTCACGCCCTGATTCGCCATGCGCGCCTGATCCGCCATGCGCGCGAACTGCGCGTATTCCTTCTCTGCATGCCGAGAGTCGGACGGGAGGCTTCAGTGCGCGGCAGCCAGCACGTCGGGCTGCGAAGGCGGATATCGCAGCAAGGCGTGCTTCGCCAGTTGCGTGTCAGTGACGGAGAGCTCGATCAACGGCGTGACCTTGCCGCCGATCAGCGCGGCGATCGCTGCCCCATCGCGATACAGCACGCGCGAGCCGGTCAGCGCCGGCACCTTGTCGCCAACCAGTACGGTGCCGACCAGGTTCAGCGGATCACTGCCGCTGAGGCAGACCAGTTCGCCATCGTCCGCGCGCTGGCGCACGGCGCGCAGCGGCGCGATCGCCTCGGGCAGGGCGAACTGCTCGCCGACCAGGCCTTCGACGAAACGCCCGCCGCGGATTTCGCCGCGCGCTTCCAGCCGGTGATACACGCGCAGCAGTTCGCGCCACGATGGCAGCCATGGCGCCTCGCGCTCCAGCAGTTTCCAGAACACCACGCCGTAGCGGCGCAGCAGGGTGCGCGCGATGTGTTCGATCGCTTCGGGATCCGTCCTGCTCGGACCCTTGACGGCGGGAGCGGGCGGGCCGCTCCTTGTCGCGACGCGCGCCAGCGACCAGCGACCCGCATCCTCGATGCCGCTCAACTGATGCCGGCGCAGGCGTCGGTGCCGGCCGCCATCGCGCTTCGCCGCCGGCAGCAGCAGCGCGCGCAGGCCGGCGAAGCTGTCGGCGCTGACCCGGCCGGCGGCGACCAGCTCGCCGAGCGCGTCCTCCAGTTCGGTGCGCAGCAACCGGGTCGCCTCCAGCAGCTCGTCGAAGAACAATGCGCCCCGTTCGCGCAGCGCATCGGCCACGGCTTGCGCGCGCGACGAAAGCAGCGTTTCCTGCGTATCATCGTCCGCGGCGATGGACGTCCAGACGGCCATTTCGCGCCGCGGCAGCAACACGATCGGCGTACTGCGCACCGGGCCACCCCCGCCGCCGCTGCCGGCACGCAGGCGTGCCCAGCTGATTCGGCCGGCACGGCACAATTCGTCCAGCCAGCTGATCGAATAGTCCTCGATGCGCGCCGGCAGCAGCTCGGTCTCCCACGCGCCGGCCGCGGCCTCGTAGCCTTCCAGCTGCGCCAGCGTGGCGACCAGCGCGTCCGGCCCGCTCAGCCGGGTGGCCGCCGACACGTGCTGCCAGTCGAACAGGAAGCGCATCAGCGCGCGCCGGCTGACCGGCTCGATCTCGCGGCGCAGGCGGCCGATGGTGTAGCGGTGGATGCGCGCCAGCAGGTGCCGCTCGCACCACTCGGTGTCGCCGGCGTCGGCGGTGAAGCGGCCCTGCATCACGTAGCCTTCGGACTGCAGCCGCAGCAGCGCCTGCTCCACTTCACCGGCGTCGACGTGGATGGATTGCGCCAATCCGTTCACCGTGACGGGACCGAGCCCGCCGAGGCGATGGCGCACCAGTTCCAGCAAAGCATCCTCGCGCGTCCAGGTTTGCGCGGCGTGTTCGGTCGGCGCGGCAATCGGCGGTTGCATCGAGAGGGAAGGATGAAGCGCCTGCCACAACGGCAGCAGTTCGGCGGACATCCACACACCATCGGAGCGCCGCGCTTTAACCCTCTCCCCTGGCGCAGCCGGGGGAGAGGGTTGGGTGAGGGGGCGCTCTGGCTCTGCGTCAACAGCAAGAGCTTCCCCCTCACCCCAGCCCTCTCCCCCGGCCTGCGGCCCGGGGAGAGGGAGTAGTTGCGTCGCGCGCTGTGCTTTCACCAGTGTCTGCAGCCGTTCGCTCCAGCCGCGATTCGCGTCGACTTCGTCGGCGGTGACGAACCCCAGCAAAGTCAGCGCCTCATGCATTTCGTCCACATCGCGCACCTGCGGCCAGGCTTCCTCGCGCACGGCGGCGATCGCGTCGGGGTCGAGCCGGCCCAGGTCGTCGGCGTCGTCCGCATTCCAGCGACGCGTCTGCACCGCCTGGGTGCGGCGTTCCTCCAGCGGCGCGTCGTCGAGGAAGGCATACGGCGCGGCGTTGAGCACCTCGGCGGCGAGCGGGCTGGGTGCGGTGAGGTCGCGCGCCACGATGGCGATGTCGCCGCTCTCGATCGAACGCAGGATCGCCAGCAACCCGTCCACGTCCATCGCCTCGCGCAGGCAGTCGTGCATGGTCTGGTTGACCAGCGGATGGTCCGGCACCTCGCGCTCGCCCACGATGTTCTCCAGGCAGGCGACCTGGTCGGGGAACACCGCGGCGAGCAGGTCCTCGCTCTTCATGCGCTGCAGCGGCGGCGGGGTTTTCTTGCCGCCGGTGAAGCGCGGCAGCGCCAGTGCGGTGACGGCATTCCAGCGCCAGCGCGCGGGGAACAGCGGCGCGTCGAGCAGGGCCTGCACCAGCACGTGCTCGGCGGTGTTCGAGTGCAGGTAGTGCGCGACTTCCTCCAGCGGAAAGCTGTGGCTGGTCGACAGCGACAGCACGATCGCGTCCTCGGTCGCCGCCGCCTGCAGCTCGAAGTTGAACTGGCGGCAGAAGCGCTTGCGCAGCGCCAGCCCCCACGCGCGGTTGATGCGGCTGCCCCATGGCGTGTGGATCACCAGCTGGGTGCCGCCGGATTCGTCGAAGAAGCGCTCCAGCACCAGCGTGCGCTGGCTCGGCAGCACGCCGAGCGCGGCTTTCGCGCGGGCCAGGTAGTCGACGAGTTGCTGGGCGGCAGATTCGTTGAGGCCGAGTTCGTCGCGAAGCCAGGCGAGTGCGCGCGCTTTGCTCCCCTCTCCCTGCGGGAGAGGGGTTGGGGGTGAGGGTACGGGCGTGCCGGAATCTTCCGCGACAACCGAACCCTCACCCCAACCCCTCTCCCGCAGGGAGAGGGGCTCAAGCAGAGCGGAGATTTCCTCACGCAGCCGCGACACGCCGAACGACAATTCGTTGCTGCGCCCCGGCGCCTCGCCCAGCCAGAACGGGATGCTCGGCGGCGCGCCGTGCGCGTCTTCCACGCGCAACCGGTCGCGCTCGACGCGCTGGATGCGGTAGCTGGCGTTGCCGAGCTGGAAGATGTCGCCGGCCATGCTCTCGACCGCGAAATCCTCGTTGACCGTGCCCACGATGATCGCCTGCGGTTCCAGCACCACCTTGTAGTCGGCGGTGTCGGGGATAGTGCCGCCGGAGGTCAGCGCGGTGAGCCGCGCGCCGCGCCGCGCACGTAGCTGGCCGTGCACCGCGTCGCGATGGATATAGGCCGCGCGCGGTCCCTGGCGGGTGGTGAAGCCCTCGGCCAGCATGCGTATCACCGCGTCGAATTCGCTGCGCGCAAGATCGCGATACGGATACGCGCGCCGCACCAGCGCGTACAGCGCGTCCTCGTCCCACTCGACGCTGGCGACCTCCGCGACGATCTGCTGGGCCAGCACGTCGAGCGGTTGCGGTGGCATGACCAGCGCGTCCAGTTCGCCGCGGCGCACGCAGTCGAGCAGGGCGGTGCATTCGATCAGGTCGTCGCGCGTGGCCGGGAACAGCCGCGCCTTCGGCGTGCCGTCGATGCTGTGACCGGAGCGGCCCGCGCGCTGCAGGAACGCGGCGATCGAGCGCGGCGAGCCGAGCTGGCAGACCAGGTCGACCTCGCCGATGTCGATGCCCAGCTCCAGCGACGCGGTGGCCACCAGCACCTTGAGTTCGCCGCGCTTGAGCCGCTGTTCCGCATCCAGCCGCAGTTCCTTCGCCAGGCTGCCGTGATGCGCGGCGACGTGCTTCTTGCCCAGCCGTTCGGACAAATGCCGCGCCGCGCGCTCGGCCATGCGCCGCGTGTTGACGAAGACCAGGGTGGTGCGGTGCGCCTGCACCAGCTGGGCGAGGCGGTCGTAGACCAGCTCCCAGCTGTCGTTCGACATCACCGCTTCGAGCGGCACCGGCGGCACTTCGATGGCGAGGTCGCGCGGGCGAGTGTGGCCCACGTCGATGATCGTTGCTGTGCTCCCTCCCCTGCTGGCAGGGGGAGGAGCAAGAGCGGGATTCCCGCCGGTGCCGATCAGAAAGTCAGCGACCATTTCTATAGGCTTCTGCGTCGCCGACAGCCCGATCCGCAGCAGGCGTCGCTGGCACAGCGACTCCAGCCGCTCCAGCGACAGCGCCAGGTGCGAGCCGCGCTTGCTGCCGGCGATGGCGTGGATCTCGTCGACGATCACCGAGCGCACGCCCGCCAGCATGGAACGGCCCGACGCCGAGCCGAGCAGCACGTACAGCGACTCCGGCGTGGTCACCAGGATATGTGGCGGCTGCCTGCGCAGCAGGTTGCGCTCGACCTGCGGGGTGTCGCCGGTGCGCACCGCGGTGCGGATCGCCACGTCGGGCAGGCCGAGCTTCTCGAGCTCGGCGCGGATGCCTTCCAGCGGCGCTTCCAGGTTGATGTGGATGTCGTTGGACAAGGCCTTCAGTGGCGACACGTAGAGCACGCTGGTGGCGTCGGCCAGCGTGCCGCCATGCGCCACGCCTTCGCGCACCAGCGCGTCGATGGCGGCGAGGAAGGCAGTCAGCGTCTTGCCCGAGCCGGTCGGCGCGGCGACCAGGGTGTGCTGGCCGGCGCGGATCGACGGCCACGCGGCCGCCTGCGCCGCGGTGGGTGCGGGAAAGGCGGCGCGAAACCAGTTCGCGACGGCGGGGTGGAAATCGTGCAGTGGCATGCGTTCGGGCCCGCAAGGACAGGGGCAGGGACCGATTCCAGATGGGGACGGATCGGGCGGCTGCCAATGGATCGAAAGCCGATGCTTTCGCCATCTTCACCCTTGTATGACAATACGGCTACGCACCGTTGCCTTTCCAGCCGGGGAAAACCTGATGTCCGTCGCCCGCCCGTCGCATTCCGCCGTGCTTGCCTTGTCGATCACGCTCGCTCTTGGCCTGCCGGCTTCCGCCGTGCTGGCGCAGGAAGCGGCCCCGCCGGCCAAGGCGCCGGCGACCAAGACCACCGAGCTGCAGACCGTGAACGTCACCGCCTCGAAGCGGGTGGAGAACATGCAGAAGGTGCCGATGTCGATGACCGTGCTGACCCCGGACAAGCTGGAGGCGTTCGGCCAGGCCGGCGACGGCGTGCTGCAGCTGGCCTCGCGCGCGCCCAGCGTGTACGCCGAGACCTCGTACGGCCGCGAGTTTCCGCGCTTCTACATCCGCGGCCTGGGCAACAGCGATTTCGACCTCAACGCCTCGCAGCCGGTGTCGATGGTGTACGACGACATCGTGCAGGAGAACCCGATCCTGAAGGGCTTCCCGCTGTTCGACCTGGAGCAGGTCGAAGTGCTGCGCGGGCCGCAGGGCACGCTGTTCGGGCGCAACTCGCCGGCCGGCGTGATCAAGTTCGACTCGCGCAAGCCCAGCCAGGAAACCAGCGGCTACGCCCGCGTCTCGTACGGCTCGCTCGGCACCGCGAACGTCGAGGCGGCGCTGGGCGGTTCGCTGGGCGCGCACTGGTCCGGCCGCATATCGGCGCTGGCACAGCATCGCGACGGCTGGATCGACAACACCTTCACCGGCCGGAAGAACGTGCTGGGCGGCTACAACGACCGCGCCGTGCGGCTGCAGGCGCTGTACGAGAACGGCGGCTTCAGCGCGCTGATCAACGGCCACGCGCGCTGGCTGGACGGCAGCGCGATGGTCAACCGCGCCAATGCGATCGAACTGGGCGACCCCAGCTTCGTGCCCGGCTTCGACCGCGACAAGGTTTCGCAGGACGGCCGCAACCGGCAGCACCTGTTCAGCTGGGGCAGCAACCTGCACCTGGCGTGGAACGTGGGCGACACCACCTTCACCTCGATCACCGGGCTGGAGCGCGCCACCACCTACAGCCTCGGCGACGTGGACGGCGGCTACGGCGCGAGCTTCCATCCGCCGATGGGCCCGGGCTTCATCCCGTTCCCGTCCGAGACCGCCGACGCGCTGCCGCACGATCGCCAGATCACCCAGGAATTCCGCCTCGCCAGCAACGGGCAGGACAAGCTCAACTGGCAGGTCGGCACCTACTATTTCGACGAAGACATCGCGATCAGCAACTTCGACTACGCCACCTTCAACAACCACGCGCTGGACGGCTACGCCACGCAGACCCAGCGCACCAGGGCGTGGGCGGTGTTCGGCTCGGCCAACTACCAGCTCGCCGACGACTTCGAGCTGCGTGCCGGCGCGCGCTGGTCGCACGACTCGCGCGACTTCAAGGTGGATCGCGTGCTGTCGCCGATCGGCGGCGGCCCGCTGCTGCAGACCGCGCAGCCGCATGACGCGCGCTGGAGCGGCGACCTCACCGGCACCTGGACGCTCAGCCCGAACGTCAACGTCTACGCCCGCGTCGCCAACGGCTTCCGCGCGCCCAGCGTGCAGGGCCGCGTGCTGTTCGCCGACTTCATCTCGCAGGCCAAGCCCGAGACGATCACCAGCTACGAGCTGGGCGTGAAGACCACCGGCATGGACAATCACGTGCGCTTCAACGCGGACGTCTATACCTACAACATGCACAACCAGCAGCTCACCGCGGTGGGTGGCGACATCAACGTGACGCGCCTGCTGAATGCGAGCAAGACCCAGGGCTACGGCGCCGAGTTCGACCTGGAGGCGTACCTCACGCCGAACTTCGTACTCACCGCCGGCGGCAGCTACAACCACACCGAGCTGAAGGACCCGAACCTGGCGGTGGCCGTGTGCGGTTCCGGCTGCACCATCCTCGATCCGCTCAGCGCCAATGGCAACGCGCTGGTCTATGGCAACACCCTGCCGAACGCGCCGAAGTGGATCGGCACGCTCACCGCGCGCTACGGCATCCCGTACGGCGACAGCGGCGAGTTCTTCGTCTACACCGACTGGAACTACCGCAGCGAGGTGAACTTCTTCCTGTACGACTCGGCCGAGTTCAAGGGCAAGCCGCTGCTGGAAGGCGGCTTGCGGCTCGGCTACAACTGGGATTACGGTCGCCGCGAGGTTGCCCTGTACGGCCGCAACGTCACCAACAAGCAGGCGATCACCGGCGCGATCGACTTCAACAACCGCACCGCCTTCGTCAACGATCCGCGCATCATCGGCGTGGAATTCCGCGCCGAGCTGTAAGCGCCTGTCCGGAGGCGTCCCGGAGCCCCGCGCGACGGGGCACGGGCACGCCGCCCGCGCAGCGCCCCGCGCATGCCATGCAAGCGCCGGGCGGTCATGCCAAGATGCATGCCGGCCGCTGCCCGCGTGGATGCCGAGGGGAGTCCGCGGGTGGCCGCCTCGGGGCAAAGGAAACCTATGCGTACACGGTGCGAGGGAATGATCCGCCGGCTCGGCATGCTGCTGTTGCTGTCCGGCGCGGGGCTGGCGGGAGTGTCGACGGCAGGGGCGGCCAGCCTCGATCCCGCGATGCTGCCGAAGATCCAGGCAGCCACCTTCGAGGTGGTGCAGGCCAAGCCGACCAGCGACCCGCTGACCTACGAGAGGCCGCTGCCGCTGGACCTGCTGCCTTACCAGGAACGTACCGACAAGTACTACTCCATCGGCACCGCGTTCGCGATCGGCCACAACCGCTACGTCACCGCCGCCCATGTGCTGCTGGCCGGCGCGGACAGCCTGTGGGGGCCGCCCGAGTTGCGCGACGCCACCGGCCGCGTGTACCCCATCGGCAAGATCGAGAAGTTCTCGCTGGGCAAGGATTTCGTGGTGTTCACGCTGGCGCAGCCGCCCGCGGGCGACGCGGCGCTGGAGGTCGACGCCAGTCCGGCGCTCAACCAGGTGGTGTACGCGGTGGGCAACGCGCTCGGCACCGGCGTGGTGATCCGCGACGGCCTGTACACCTCCGACACGCCGGAGCAGCAGGACGGCGCCTGGAAGTGGATGCGCTTCTCCGCCGCCGCCTCGCCCGGCAACAGCGGCGGCCCGCTGCTGGACAAGGACGGCAAGCTGATCGGCGTGGTGCTGATGAAGTCGGCCAACGAGAACCTCAACTACGCGCTGCCGATCCACGACGTGCTCGACGCACCGTCGGGCCGGGCCGTCATGGAATCGCGGCTTTCCTACCAGCTCGACCTGTTCGACACGATCCAGAACGGCCAGCTCAAGGCGCAGTTCGCGCTGCCCGTCGGCCTGGGCGATTTCTACCGCGAATTCCAGTCGCGCATGGACAGCAACAGCGACGCACAGCTGAAGGCGCTGCTCGCCAGGGAGTCCGCCAACCTGTTCCCGAACGGCGCGGGCTCGGCGCGCCTGCTGCACCAGCAGACGCAGTTGAACGGCTTCCCCACGCTGATCGTGCGCGGCAGCGACGGCGAATGGCAGCGCGTCGGCCAGCAGTCGCAATCCTTCGCGCTGGATGGCAACGGCTACGTAGCCACCGGCGGGGTCGCGCGCAACGGGCTGATCCGCCTGCGCCGGCCCGACGGCATGGCCGCGGCGACGTTCTACGGCGACGCGAAGTCACGCATGGACCTGCTGACGCGAACCGGCATGTTCCAGCGCGAGGTCGCCGGCGAAAAGGTCAAGATCACCTCGCTGGGCAAGCCGATCCGCGAATCGACCCACGTCGACCGCTGGCAGCGCACCTGGCGCATCGGCGTGTGGCCGCTGCCTTACGCAAATGTCCTGGTGGTGACGTATGCGCTGCTGGTGCCGGACGGCAGCGTGATGCTGGTGCGCTTTGCGCCGCCCGCCCACGCGCACGACACCATGCTGGACCTGGACGAGATGAGCAGCTTCGTCTACGTCACCTACCAGGGCACGCTCACGCAGTGGAAGGATTTCCTCGGCAACCCGGCGCTGCAGCCGGCCACGCTGAAGGACATCCGCATCGACTTCGACTATGGCCGCCGCTTCAGCTACGCCTCGCCGCGGGTGGCGTTCTCCTATCCGTCCAGCCTGCAGGTGGTCAAGCCGGACAACCTGCTGTGGCTGGGCTTCCGCTTCTTCCTGGACGACGGCAAGCCGGTGTGGGACGTGGGCGACGTGGACATCTGGAAGGACACCGCCTCCGACGACCACAACAACGTCAACGTGCAGCGCTACGTCGCGCCACCGCCCGGGCTGGACGAAGACATGAGCAGCCGCTGGCGCAAGCTGTCGGAGCGGCAGTATCCCTACAATGGCGTGGCGCGCTACGAGAACGACCTCATGATGATCGACACCGTGGTCGCCCCGGCGGCTGCCGGCAAGCAGTCGTCGGCGGTGTTGTACACGGCCTTCTACGGCACGGCGGGCACGCAGCCGCAGGCCGACATGAAGGGCAGGCTCGACCTGCTGACGAAGGACATGCAGGTCACGGAACATTGATGCCTGGCGCCGGCCCGCGCGCCGGCGCCGGGGCAGACAAACGGACGCGGAACCACCCATGCACGCGGCACTGCAGAACCGTCCTGCGGACGGCACCGAATCCACGGCCCGGCTCGACATGGCCGACGGCCAGACGCTGTTCCTGCGCGACTGGCCGCTGCCGCAGGCGCGCGGCGCGGTGCTGATCGTGCACGGGCTGGGCGAGCACAGCGGCCGCTACCGGCGCCTGGCGCAATGGTTCAACCAGCGCGGCTATGCCGTGCGCGGCTACGACCAGCGCGGCCACGGCCAGACACCGGGGCGCCGCGGCAGCCTGCGCCATGGCGACGACCTGCTGGAAGACCTCGCCACCGTCTACCACGACTACGCCAACGGCCTGCCGCATCCGCCGCTGCTGCTCGGCCACAGCATGGGCGGACTGGTCGCCCTGCGCGCGGTGCTGGACGGCCGCATCACGCCGCCGGCGCTGGTGCTGTCGTCGCCGGCGCTGCGCAGCTGGGAATCGCCGCGGATGATCCGCCTCGCGCGGGTGCTCGGCCGCATCGCGCCGCACCTGCCGCTGCGCAACGGGCTGGATTTCGACAAGCTCTCGCATGACCGCCAGGTGGTCGCCGACTATCGCAGCGACCCGCTGCGGCACGGCTGGATCACGCCGCGGCTGGCCGACTTCATCTTCCGCGACGGCGCCCGCTGCATCGCCGACGCCGCCACGCTCCCGCTGCCGACCCTGCTGCTGGTGGCCGACAGCGACGGCCTGGTCGATCCCTCCGGCAGCCGCGCGTTTGCCCGCAAGGCCGCATCGACCGGGCAGCTGACCACGCGCTTCTTCTCGACGCTGTATCACGAGCTGTTCAACGAAGCCGAGCCGGGGCGCAGCCAGGTGCTGATGCAACTGGCCGACTGGCTGGGCCGGCAGACGCTGTCCGCGCGGCCCTGACGGCGGGAGGCCGCGACGTCCGACGGCGCGCCCGATCGCGCCTCGAAGCCGCCATGAATTCCGGCGATACTCCGACACAGACCTACCAGGAGAAGGTTTCATGTCACGTCGATCGTACGAGTGCCTTTCGCGCCGAGCCTTGTCGCGTGTCCTGATCACCTTGCTGCTCGGCCTGCTGCTGGCGGCCTGCCATCGTGGCCCCGACAGCGGCAAGCCGGCCCTGCAAAGTGCGCCGGCCGGCAGCGCTTCCGCGCCGGCGAAGGCGAAGGCGGAGTTCGCGCTGGTCTCGGCCAGCTCGCAGACCGGCGACTCGCGTACCGCGCTGGCCCTGCGCTTCAACGCCCCGCTGGCTTCGGCGCAGGCGTTCGACACGCTGATCGCGGTGACCGGCCCGAACGGCGAGGTGGTCGGCGGCAGCTGGAGCCTCGACAACGACGGCAAGACGCTGAGCTTCCCGTTCGTGCAGGCGAACACGCGCTATGTGGTGCAGCTCAAAGCCGGCCTGCTCGCCGCCGACGGCCGCACGCTGGGCCACGCGGTGAAGCACGAAGTGTATTCCGGCAACCTGCCGGCGGCGGTCGGCTTCGCCTCGCACGGCAGCGTGCTGCCGGCGCGCGGCGCCCGCGGCCTGCCGCTGGTGTCGATGAACGTGCACGACGCCGACGTGGAGTTCTTCCGCGTGCGCGACGACGCGCTGTCCGACCTGTTCTGCGCCTACCCGCGCAACGGCCACCGCGACAGCTACGAACTCGACCACGACGTCGCCTACTACAACAGCTGCGGCGAGGGCGACGACCGGCGCAGCCGCATGCCGATCACCGGGATCGCCGAGTCGGTCTACGCCAACCACTACACGCTGGGCGGCGAGCCGAACGAGCGCACCGTCACCTACCTGCCGGTGCAGAACATCAAGGAGCTGGCGCAGCCGGGCGTGTACATGGCCGTGGTCAAGGCCGGCGGCACGTTCAGGGGCGGCTACGACACCGCCACCTTCTTCGTCAGCGACCTCGGCCTGCACCTGCGCGTCTATCGCGACAACGTGCTGCTGCACGTGGCCTCGCTGCGCGACGGCACGCCGGTGAATGCGGTGGACATCGAGATCCGCGACGCGGCCGGGCGCAGCAAGCTCAAGGCCGGCACCGATGCCGACGGCAACGCGCTGCTCGCCTACAAGGTCAAGGCCTCCGACGTGCTGGTGGCGCGCCACGGCAAGGACGTCTCGGTGCTGCCGTTCAACCGGCCGGCGCTGGACGTGTCCAACTTCGACATCAGCGGCCGCAAGCAGACGCCGTTCGAGGTGTACGCCTGGTCTGGCCGCGACCTGTACCGTCCCGGCGAGACGCTGCGCGCCTCGGCGCTGCTGCGCGACGACGACGGCAAGCCGATGAAGGCGCAGTCGCTGTTCGTGCGGGTGAAGCAGCCGGACGGCCGCACCCTGGTGGAAGAGCGGCTGGAGCCGCGGCAGCTGAACTATTTCGAGCTGAGCCAGGCAATTCCCGCCGACGCGCCGACCGGGTTGTGGCAGCTGGAATTCCGCCTCGATCCTTCAGCCAAGGAGACCGTGCAGGCGTTCCCGTTCCACGTCGAGGAGTTCCTGCCGGAACGGCTCAAGGTGGAACTGTCCAGCCCGCAGCAGCGGCTGGCGCCGGGCGAGCCGCTGAAGCTGAAGGTCGCCTCCAGCTACCTGTACGGCGCGCCGGCCGACGGCAACCGCTTCACCGCGAAACTGCTGGTGGCGCCGGAAGTGCATCCCATCGCATCGATGAAGGACACCTTCTTCGGCGACCCGCTGGTCGAGTTGCCCAGGAGCGCCGACGACGTGGTCGATGCGAAGCTCGACGCGCAAGGCGCGCTGCAGCAGGACGTGGCGCTGCCCGACGACGTGAAGCCGATCGCGCCGCTGGCGGTGACCCTGTCCGGCAGCGTGTACGAGAGCGGCGGCCGCGCGGTGACCCGCCTGCTCAAGCGCACCTACTGGCCGGCCGACGCGCTGGTCGGCGTGCGCCCGCTGTTCGACCCGAAGCAGGGCGCGGAAAGCGAAAGCCCGGTCGGCTTCGAGATCGTGCGCGCGAACGCGGACGGCCAACGGGTCGCCGGCGCGCACCTGAAGGTGCGCCTGCAGCGCGAGCTGCGCGATTTCTACTGGCTGTACGAGCGCGATGGCGGCTGGCAGTCGAATGCGAACCAGCGCCTGCAGCTGATCGAGGAAAAGGACGTCGACGTGGCCGCCGGCAAATCGGCCCAGGTGGAATTCCCGGTGCAGTGGGGCAGCTACCGCGTCGAGGTGTACGACCCGCAGACGAAGCTCACCACGGTGTTCCCGTTCTTCGCCGGCTACAGCTGGGACGACGAGAACCTGGGCAAGGAAGCGCGCCCGGACAAGGTGAAGCTGCAGCTGGACAAGGCGCGCTACCGCGCCGGCGACGGCATGAAGGTCACGGTGACGCCGCCGCATGACGGCCCCGGCGTGCTGCTGGTGGAATCGGATCACCTGCTCTACACGAAGAACATCGACGCGAAAGCGGGTGCCACCTTCGAGATCCCGGTGACGAAAGAGTGGGAGCGCCACGACGTCTACGTGACCGCGCTGGTGTTCCGCGGCGGCGAGGCGGCCGAACACACCACGCCGGCGCGCGCGATGGGCGTGGAATACGTGGCGATGGACCGCAACGACCGGCGCATCCCGCTCAAGCTCGACGCGCCCGCGCTGATGCGCCCGGGCAACCCGCTCGACGTCGGCGTGCAGGCCACCGGCCTGGCCGGGCAGAAGGCGTTCGTCACGCTGTCCGCGGTCGACCAGGGCGTGCTCAACATCACCGACTACCCGGTGCCCGACGCGTGGGCGTGGCTGTTCGCCAAACGTGCCTTGAGCGTGGATGCGTACGACCTGTACAGCCGCCTCATCGAGGCGATGGACGGCGCCGAGGCGAAGCTGCGCTACGGCGGCGACATGAGCGGTGCGGCGTTGCCGAAGGCCACCCGGCTCAATCCGAAGGTGCAGATCGTCGACCTGTTCGCCGGCCCGGTGGCGTTCGACGCGCAGGGCAGGGCCACGCTGCGCGTCGACGTGCCCGACTTCAACGGCAGCCTGCGCCTGGCCGCGCTGGCGTATACCGACAGCCGCTACGGCAACGCCGACGGCGCGGTCACCGTGCGTGCGCCGCTGGTGGTCGAGCCGAGCACGCCGCGGGTGATGGCGGCCGGCGACAAGGCGGTGATCAGCCTCGACCTGAAGAACCTGTCCGGCAAGGACGGTACGGCCAGGGTCGGCGTGAAGGGCGGCGGCCCGATCACGGTGGACAAGGCCGTGCAAAACGTGGCGTTGAAGGATGGCGCCGGCAGCACCGTGTACATGCCGGTGACCGCGCAGGCGGGCGCGGCGGTGGCGACGGTCGACATCCACGCCGAACTGAACGACTACCAGGTCGACCGCCACTTCGAATTCGCGGTGCGCCCGGCCTGGCCGGAAACGGTGGGCACCACGCCCATGGCGCTGGAAGCCGGCAAGCCCGAACGCTTCGCCGCCGCCGCGGTCGCCGGCCTGCTGCCGGCCACGGTGAACGCGCGGATCACCCTGAGCACCTTGCCGCCGCTGCCGTACGCGGCCGCGCTGCGCGACATGCTGCGCTACCCGTACGGCTGCATCGAGCAGACCACCAGCAAGGGCTACGCCGCGCTGATCCTGGACGGCCAGACGGCCAAGGCGCTGGGTGCGCAAGTGATGAGCGACGACGTGCGCAAGGCCGCGGTGGACGGCGCGTTGTCGCGGATCGCCTCGTTCCAGGCCAGCAACGGCCACTTCAGCTTCTGGGGCGGCACCAGCCCGATCGTCACCTTCACCACGCCGTACGTGGTCGACTTCATGCTGGATGCGCGCGACGCCGGCTTCGCGGTGCCGCAGGACGTGCTGCAGAAATCACTGCAGCGGCTCAACGACGACCTGCTCGCCGGCGGCCACCCGTACTACGAGTACGAGCAGCACGATCACCTGCGCCTCGCCGACGAGGCGTACTCCGGCTTCGTGCTGGCGCGCGTCAACCGCGCGCCGCTGGGCACGCTGCGCGCGATCTTCGACAACGAGCGGCAGAAGCTGGTCGCGCCGCTGCCGCTGGTGCATCTGGGCATCGCGCTGAAGCTGATGGGCGACACCGAGCGCGCGCAGAAAGCCGTCGACGAGGCGTTCGCGTGGAGCAAGGAACGCCCCTGGTACGTCGGCGACTACGGCTCGGACCTGCGCGACCTGGCGCTGATGGTCGCGCTCACCCACACCTACGGCATGAGCAAGCCCGCCTACGACGCCAAGCTCGTGGATTGGGCGCGCAACGCCAGCGCGAACGTGCGCGCGCGCCAGCAGCAGGACAAGGATTACCGCTGGTCGTGGTCGTACCTGAGCACGCAGGAACAGGCGGCGATCGCCCGCGTGGCGGCGGCGTTCGATGCGAAAAGCAATGCCCCGCTGGCTGCCACGCTCACGGTGAACGGCAAGACCGAACAGGCGCCGGACCAGCGCGTGTGGAGCCGCGCGCTCAGCGTGGCCGAGCTCGGCGCCGGCGTCAGCGTGCAGCCGACCAGCGACGCGGCGATCTTCGCCACGCTCGACGTGGCCGGCATCCCGCAGCAGGCACCGCCGGCCGACGCCAGCCAGATCGACGTGCGGCGCAGCTACTTCACCACCGACGGCAAGCCGTGGAGCGGCAGCGAGCTGAAGGAAGGCGACACGCTGATCGTCGAACTGAACATCGAGGCGCGCATGAACGTCCCCGACGCCCTGGTCACCGATCTGCTGCCGGGCGGCCTGGAGGTGGAGAACCTCAACCTCGGCGGCGCGCAGTCGTGGTCCGGCGTGGTGATCGACGGCATCGATCTGGACGAGCATGCTGCCGCCGCGCAGATCCTGCACGAGGAATACCGCGACGACCGCTACGCCGCCGCGCTGAACCTCAGCCGCGGCGACAAGGCCCGCGTGTTCTACCTGGTGCGCGCGGTGACGCCGGGCACGTACAGCGTGCCGCCGCCGCTGGTCGAGGACATGTATCGTCCCGCCGTGCGCGGCATCGGCAAGGTCGAGCCGGCGAAGATCACCGTGGTCGAACCGTAGCCG
>CAVPQF010000153.1:0-57744 GCA_963707225.1 uncultured Gammaproteobacteria bacterium | reverse complement strand
TGACCTTCGCCGCCGGCGCCGTGCAGCGCGGCGCCCGCGTGGTGCTGGCCGAGGCACCCGCGCCTGCCGAGGTCGAGCCGCTGGAAGTTCCCGTGCTGTGGATCGACGGCCTGCACGATCAGGTCAGCGAGATCGCCGCGCGTTTCTACAGCCGTCCCAGCGAATCGATGCGGATGGTCGGCGTCACCGGCACCAACGGCAAGACGTCGTGCGTGCAGCTGCTGGCGCAGGCACTGACCCTGCTCGGCCATCGCGCGGCCTCGATCGGCACGCTCGGCGCCGGCGTGCATGGCCAGCTGCGCGAAGGCGAGCGCACCACGCCGGACGCCGTGACGGTCCAGGAATTGCTGGCGGAATTCCGCGACGCCAGGGTCGGCCACGTGGCGATGGAGGTGTCGTCGCACGCGCTGGAACAGGGCCGCGTGGATGCCGTGGATTTCGAGGTGGCGGCGTTCACCAACCTCACCCGCGACCACCTGGACTACCACGGCAGCATGGAGGCCTACGGCGCGGCGAAGGCGAAACTGTTCGCCTGGCCGGGCCTGCGCGGCGCGGTGATCAACATCGACGATGCGTTCGGCCGCGAACTGGCGACGCAACTGCCTGCCGGCGTGCAGCGACTGCGTTTCAGCATGGCCGACGACAGCGAGGCGGAGATTGCCGCCAGCGCGATCGTCACCTCGGCCGAAGGGCTGGCGTTCCAGCTGCGCACGCCGTGGGGTACGCGGGGAATCCACAGCCATCTGATCGGCCGTTTCAACGTGGCCAACCTGCTCGCCGTGATCAGCTGCCTGGGCGCGCTGGGCGAGCCGTTCGCGCGCATCGTCGAGGCGGTCGGGCAACTGCAGCCGGTGAACGGGCGGATGAGCCGCCTCGGCGGCCTGCGCGGCCAGCCGCTGGTCGTGGTCGATTACGCGCATACGCCGGACGCGCTGGAACAGGCGCTGACCGCGGTGCGCGCGCATTGCGCCGGCAGGCTGATCTGCGTGTTCGGTTGCGGCGGCGAGCGCGACGCGGGCAAGCGCCCGCTGATGGGCGAGATCGCGGCGCGGCTGGCTGATGTGGCGATCGTCACCGACGACAACCCGCGCGGCGAAGACGGCGACGCGATCGTGGCGCAGATCGTCGCCGGCATGGCCGCGGCGCGCGCGATGACGGTGGAGCGCGACCGCGCGGTGGCGATCGCCGACGCGCTGCAGCTGGCGCGCGCCGGCGACGTCGTGCTGATTGCCGGCAAGGGTCACGAAACCTATCAGGACGGCGCCACCGGCAAGCACCCGTTCGACGATCTGGCGGTGGCGCATGCCGTGCTGGAACGCATCAGCCAGGAGCCGCGCGCATGATGTCGCTGAGCGCCATCGCCGTGTGGACCCACGGTCGCCTGCTGGGCAGCGATGCCGAGATCACCGGCGTCGCGATCGACACGCGCAAGCTGCAGCCGGGCGATCTGTTCGTGGCGATCAAGGGCGAGCGGGCCGATGGCCACGACTATCTGGACGAGGCCGCCGCGCGCGGTGCGGTCGCTGCGCTGGTCACGCGCAAGGTCGACGGCGACCTGCCGCAGGTGCTGGTGAACGACACGGAGCTGGCGCTGGGCGACCTCGCCAGCGCGGTGCGCGCGCAGCGCGACGTCCGCGTGGTCGGCATCACCGGTTCCAACGGCAAGACCACGGTGAAGACGCTGGTGGCCTCGATCCTGTCGCGGCACGGTCGCACCCATGTCAGCGCGGGCAACTTCAACAACGAGCTGGGCCTGCCGCTGAGCCTGCTCTCGATGCCGCAGGACACCGAGTACGCGGTGTTCGAGATGGGCGCCGGCAAGCCGGGCGACATCGCCTATCTGGCTGCCATCGCACGGCCAGATATCGGCCTCGTCACGCTCATCGCGCCGGCGCATCTTGCGCGCATGGGCAGCATCGAGGGCGTGGCCGAGGCCAAGGGCGCGCTGTACCAGGCCTTGCCGGCGGACGGCATCGCGATCATCAACGCCGACGACGCGTTCGCCAGCTTCTTCGGCGGCCTGGCCGGCGCGCGCCGACAACTGCGCTTCGGACTCGAGCAGCCGGCCGACGTCGGCGCCGACATCATCGAGCAGCGCGTGGACGGTTCGCGCTTCGTGCTGAGCACGCCGCAGGGCGATGCCGAAGTGGCACTGCCGCTGCCCGGCCGCCACAACATCGCCAACGCGCTGGCCGCGACGGCGGTGGCGCTGGCGCTGGAGGTGCCGCTGGAAACCATCGTGGCCGGACTGGAGCAGGTACCCGGCGTGGCCGGCCGGCTGCGCCGCGAGACGATGGACGGCGGCTGGACCCTGATCGACGACAGCTACAACGCGAACCCCGGCTCGATGGCGGCGGCGATCGACACCCTGCTGCTGGCCGGCGGCGAACGCTGGCTGGTGCTGGGCGACATGGGCGAGCTGGGCGCGGATGCGCGTGCGTTGCATGCCGGCATCGGTGCGCGAGCGCGCGAGCGCGGCGTCGAGCGGCTGTTCGCCGTTGGCCCGCTCGGCGCGGCCACGGTCGAGGCCTTCGGCGCGGGCGGCGAGCACTTCGACGACAAGGCCGCGCTGATCGCCGTCTTGAAATCGCGCGTGCACGCGGGCGTCACCTGCCTGGTGAAGGGTTCGCGCTCGGCCGGCATGGAGCAGGTGGTGGCGGCGCTCGGCGGTCATCCGGGTCATGCGGACAAGAACAAGGGGGACGCATCCGATGCTGCTTGAACTGGCCGACTGGATGGCACGGCATTTCACCGCCCTGCACCTGTTCCAGTACATCACCTTCCGCACCATCATGGCCGCGCTCACCGCGCTGGCCATGTCGCTGCTGTGCGGGCCGTGGCTGATCAACCGGCTGGCCGCGCTGAAGGCCGGCCAGGTGGTGCGCAGCGACGGCCCGCAGACGCACATGGTCAAGGCCGGCACGCCGACCATGGGCGGCGTGATGATCCTGCTCTCGGTCGCCGTCGCCACCTTGCTGTGGGCCGACCTGCACAACCGCTACGTGTGGGTGGTGCTGGCGGTGCTGCTGAGCTTCGGCGCGATCGGCTTCTACGACGACTACCGCAAGCTGGTGCTGAAGGACAGCCGCGGCCTGGCCAGCCGCTGGAAGTACTTCTGGCAGTCGGTGTTCGGCCTCGGCGCGGCGCTGTTCCTGTACTACACCGCGCCGCATGCGGCGGCCGCCGGCCTGCCGGTGGCGGAGACCGCGCTCTACCTGCCGCTGTTCAAGCACGTGGTGTTGCCGCTGGGGCTGTTCTTCGTGGTGGTCACCTATTTCATGATCGTGGGCTTCTCCAACGCGGTGAACCTCACCGACGGGCTGGACGGGCTGGCGATCATGCCCACCGTGCTGGTCTCCGGTGCGCTCGGCGTGTTCGCTTACCTGGCCGGCAACAAGGTGTTCTCCGAATACCTGGGCATCCCCTCGATTCCCGGCGCGGGCGAGCTGGCGATCTTCACCGGTGCGCTGGCCGGGGCGGGGCTGGGGTTCCTGTGGTTCAACACGTATCCGGCGCAGGTATTCATGGGCGACGTCGGCGCGCTGGCGATGGGTGCGGCGCTCGGCTGCGTGGCGGTGATCGTGCGCCAGGAGATCGTGCTGCTGGTGATGGGCGGCGTGTTCGTGATGGAAACCGCGTCGGTGATGATCCAGGTGGCGAGCTTCAGGCTCACCGGCAAGCGCGTGTTCCGGATGGCGCCAATCCATCACCACTTCGAATTGAAGGGCTGGCCCGAACCTCGCGTGATCGTGCGCTTCTGGATCATCTCCGTGGTGCTGGTGCTGGTCGGTCTTGCCACGTTGAAGGTGCGCTGATGATGAGAGCAGGGAACAGGGAATGGGGAACGGGGAACGGAACGGCCATGAACGTGCCGGCGTGCCGTGCCGTGCGTGGCTTTTCCCGGTCCCTGTTCCCTGTTCCCCGTTCCCTGTTTGCGGAGCAGGCAAATGTTTGACGCCACCACTCAGGCCAAACGCCGTACCGGACCGCGCGGCAGCTTCGACCTGTGGCTGCTGGTCGCGCTGGTCGGGCTGGCCAGCGTGGGCGTGGTGATGGTGACGTCGAGCTCGATCGCGGTGGCGGACAGCCAGCACATCGGCGCGTTCTATTTCCTGAAGAAGCACCTGCTGTTCCTCGGCCTGGGCCTGTTCGCGGCGGGCCTGGCCATGCGCACCGAGTTGAAGCTGCTGGAAAAATACGCGTTCCCGCTGCTGGCGCTGGCGTTCCTGATGTTGCTGGCGGTGTTCGTGCCGCACCTCGGCATGCGCATCAACGGCGCGCGGCGCTGGCTGAACCTGCTGGTCACCACGTTCCAGCCGGTCGAGGCGGTGAAACTCATCCTGGTGGTCTACGTCGCCAGCTACCTGGTGCGTCACCGCGAGAACGTGGAGACGAGGTTCCTGGGCCTGTTCAAGCCGGTGCTGGTCGCCGGCATGATCGTGCTGCTGCTGCTGGCGCAGCCGGATTTCGGCTCGGCCACGCTGGTGATCGCGGTCACCATCGCGATGGTCTGGCTGGGCGGCGCGCGGCCGATCTTCCTGTTCCTGATGGGCCTGCCGCTGATGCCGCTGCTGTACGTGGCGGCGACCGGCGAGAGCTACCGCATGAAGCGGCTGACCTCGTTCATGGACCCGTGGAAGGACCCGTTCAACGACGGCTTCCAGCTGACCCAGTCGCTGATGGCGATCGGCCGCGGCGAATGGACCGGGGTGGGGCTGGGTTCCAGCGTGCTGAAGCTGTCCTACCTGCCGGAGGCGCACACCGACTTCATCTTTGCGGTGATCGGCGAGGAACTGGGCCTGGCCGGCGTGATGCTGGTGATCGGGCTGTTCATGCTGGCGGTGGGACGCGGCCTGTACCTGGGCCTGAAGGGTGTCGAGGTGGGCCAGCGCTTCGCCGGCTACGTCGCGTTCGGCATCTCGCTGATGCTGGCGATGCAGGCGTTCGTGTCGGTCGGCGTGAACCTTGGCGCGCTGCCGACCAAGGGGCTGACCCTGCCGCTGATCAGCTACGGCGGCTCGTCGATGGCGCTCACCTGCGCCATGGCCGGCGTGCTGCTGCGCGCCACCTACGAGATCAACCGCGCCCTGGACGCGCGGCAGATGGCCACGCGCATGCCGGCGGCGGTGGCCGCGGCCGATGCGAACGTCGCGGCGAAGCCGCGCGAGGCGGTGGCCGCATGAACACGCAAGCACCCGTGCTGATCATGGCCGGCGGCACCGGCGGCCACATCTTCCCCGGCCTCGCCGTGGCCGAGTGCCTGCGCGCGCAGGGTGTGCCGGTGGTGTGGCTGGGCGCGGTCGGCGGGATGGAGACGAAGGTGGTGCCGGCACAGCGGATCGAGCTGCACACGGTGGTGGTCGGCGGCCTGCGCGGCAAGGGCATCAGGACCCGGCTGCTGGCACCGCTGATGTTGCTGCGCGCGCTGTTCGCCTCGCTGGCCGTGCTGCGCCAGGTGCAGCCGCGCAGCGTGTTGTCGATGGGCGGCTACGTGGCCGGCCCCGGCGGTCTCGCCGCATGGCTGTTGCGCCGGCCGCTGCTGGTGCACGAGCAGAATCGTGTGGCCGGGTTCACCAACCGCAAGCTGGCCGCATTGGCGAAACGCGTGCTGGCCGGTTTCGCCGATGCCTTGCCGCGGGCCGAGTGGGTCGGCAACCCGGTGCGCGAGGCGATCGCCGCGCTGCCGCCGCCGGCCGAGCGCATGGCCGGGCGCGACGGCAAGCCGCGCCTGCTGGTGCTGGGCGGCAGCCTGGGTGCGCGCGCGCTGAACCTGGCGCTGCCGCAGGCGCTGGCGCAGTTGACCCCGGCGCAGCGTCCCGAGGTGCTGCACCAGTGCGGCAGTCGCGGTTTCGACGAAGCGTGCGCGGCCTACGCGAAGGCCGGCGTCGAGGCCCAGGTGGTGGCGTTCATCGACGACATGGCCGGCACCTATGGCTGGGCCGACCTGGCCGTCTGCCGCGCCGGCGCGCTGACCCTGGCCGAACTGGCTGCGGCCGGGCTGGGCGCCATGCTGGTGCCGTTCCCGCATGCGGTGGACGACCACCAGACGCGCAATGCCGAAGTACTGATGGCGGCCGGTGCCGCCGAGCTGATGCAGGAGAACGAGCTGGACGTACAGATTCTGGCGCAGCGACTGGAGTCGTTGCTGGGTGATCGCAGCCGCCTGCTGGCGATGGCCGAAGCCGCGCGCACGCTGGCCAAACCCGACGCGGCGCAGGTCATCGCTGCCGCATGTATTGAAGCCGCCTGCCTGGAGGTGGCCGCATGACGCCGCGTCGCCTGCATGCGCACGAAGACCCGATGAGCACGTTCCGCCGGGTGCATTTCATCGGCATCGGCGGCGTCGGCATGAGCGGCATCGCCGAGGTGCTGCACAATCTCGGCTACGCGGTATCGGGTTCCGACCGCGCAAACTCGCCGACCGCGCAGCGGCTGCAGCAACTGGGCATCGTCGTGCACGTCGGCCACGCCGTGGAGAACATCGGCGACGCCGACGTGGTGGTCACCTCCAGCGCGATCAATCAGGACAACCCGGAGCTGGTCGCGGCCCGCGCGGCGCGCATCCCGGTGATCCCGCGCGCGGAGATGCTGGGCGAACTGATGCGCTTCCGCCGCGGCGTGGCGATCGCCGGCACGCATGGCAAGACCACCACCACCAGCCTCACCGCCAGCGTGCTGGCCGAGGCCGGCTACGATCCGACCTTCGTGATCGGCGGCCAGCTCAATGCGGCCGGCGCGAACGCGCGGCTCGGCACCGGGCAGTACCTGGTCGCCGAAGCCGACGAATCCGATGGCTCGTTCCTGCTGCTGTCGCCGGTGATCGCCGCGGTCACCAACATCGACGCCGATCACCTGGAGAACTACCACGGCGATTTCGCCGAAGTGAAGAAGGCGTTCGCCGATTTCCTGCACCGGCTGCCGTTCTACGGCCTGGCCGTGCTGTGCGTGGACGACCCCGAAGTGGCCGAGCTGGCGAAGTCCACCACCCGCCGCGTGATGACCTACGGCATCGACACCGCGGACGCCGACGTGCGCGCGCTGAACGTGAGCCAGCACGGCTTCGAGATGCACTTCGACCTGCTGCTGCCGGGTCGCGACGCAGCGTTGCCGGTGAAGCTCAACCTGCCGGGCCGGCACAACGTGCTGAACGCGCTGGCCGCGTCCGCGATCGGCTGGCAGCTGGGCGTGGAGGCGGAGGCGCTGGCGCGTGCGCTGGAGAACTTCCAGGGCGTCGGCCGGCGCTTCCACCGGCGCGGCGAGATCGCGCTGGACCAGGGCCACGTGCTGCTGGTCGACGACTACGGCCATCACCCGCGCGAGCTGGCCGCGGTGTTCGCCGCCGCCCGCGGCGGCTGGCCCGAGCGCCGCCTGGTGGTCGGCTTCCAGCCGCACCGCTACAGCCGCACGCGCGACCTGCTGGACGACTTCGCCAACGTGCTGGCCGAGGTCGACGTGCTGGTGCTGACCGACGTCTACCCGGCCGGCGAGACGCCGATTGCCGGTGCCGACGGCCGCGCCCTGGCGCGCGCGGTGCGCGCGCGCGGCAAGGTCGACCCGGTGCTGGTCGAGCATCCGCGCGAGCTGAAGGAAACCCTGCCGGCGCTGCTGCGCGACGGTGACCTGCTGCTGCTGCTCGGTGCCGGCGATATCGGCGCAGCGGCGGTCGAACTGGCCCAGCTCGGCCAACTCAAGACGAAGGGGGTCGAATGATGGCCACGCATACGATTCCCGATTCCCGATTCCCGACTCCCGGCGCGCAGCGCATCAGCGATCCTGCCCGGTTTGGTCGCGTCGCCGTGGCGATGGGCGGCAGCTCGGCCGAGCGCGAAGTTTCGCTGGATTCCGGCCGCAACGTGCTGGAAGCGCTCAGGGCGCGCGGCGTGGACGCGCATGCGGTCGACGGCATCCCGGCGCTGCTCGACGCGCTGCGCACCGAACGCTTCGCGCGCGTGTTCAACATCCTGCATGGCCAGCATGGCGGCGGCGAGGACGGCGTGCTGCAGGGGGCACTGGAGGCGCTGAACGTGCCGTACACCGGCTCGGGCGTGCTCGGCTCGGCGTTGTCGATGGACAAGACGCGTTCGAAGCGCGTGTGGCAGTCGCTTGGCCTGCCGACGCCGAAGTTCGTGGCCCTGCCGCGCGGTGCGGACGTGCATGCGGCGGCGAAGCTGATCGGCTTCCCGCTGATCGTGAAGCCGGCCTGCGAGGGTTCCAGCGTGGGCGTCACCCGCGTGTTCGAGGAAGCGCAGCTGGACCAGGCGGTGGAGCTGGCCGCGAAGTATCCGGGCGACCTGCTGATGGAAACCCTGATCGAGGGCGACGAGCTGACCGTCGGCATCCTCGGCCGTGAGGTGCTGCCCAGCATCCACATCGTGCCGAAGGGTGCGTTCTACGACTACAACGCGAAGTACATCGCCGAGGACACGCTGTACCTGTGCCCCGGTCTGGAGGGCGCCGCCGAAGCGGAGCTGCGCGAGCTGGCGCTTGCCGCGTTCGATGCCCTGGGTTGCCAAGGCTGGGGCCGCGTCGACGTGATGCGTGACCGCGCCGGCCGCAACTGGCTGCTGGAAGTGAACACCGCGCCGGGCATGACCTCGCACTCGCTGGTACCGAAGGCGGCCAAGGCGGCCGGCATCGACTACCAGGAACTGTGCTGGCGCGTGCTGGAAACCAGTTTCCGGGAGGGCATGTGAAAGGAGCCATCCGCCTCGTCGCCTGGTGCCTCGCCATTGCGCTGGTCGCGCTGCCGATCGTCGGCGTGCTGCGCGGGTGGTTTGCGGCCGGGCGCTGGCCGGTGACCCAGTTGACGGTGCAGGCCGAGTTCAAGCATGTCAGCGCGGACGATATCCGCGCCGCGGTGCGGCCGCGCCTGGGCAAGGGTTTCTTCGCGCTGGATCTCGATGCCGTGCAGAAGGCGGTCGCCGCGCTGCCGTGGGTGGAGTCGGTCGAGGCGCGCAAGCGCTGGCCGGACACCTTGCAGTTGCGCATCTACGAGCGCCAGCCGTTCGCCCGCTGGAACGGCAAGCAGCTGATCAGCCGGCAGGGCCTGGTGTTCGATGCGCCTGGCATGGATGGCGTCGGCGCGCTGCCGAGCCTGCATGGCCCGGATGCGCGGCTGGCCGAGGTGGTCAGCTTCTATGCGGAAACCCGCAAGGCATTCGCCGGCACCCGACTGCAGGTCACCGGCGTGGCGCTGACCGACCGCGGCAGCTGGAGCGTGAGCATGGCGGACGGCGCGCAGATCGTGATCGGCGACCGCGAGTACGCCGGGCGCCGGCTGCGTCGCTTCCTCGACGTCTACCCGCAACTGATCGCAGGCCACACCGACGGCTTCGCCTACGCCGATCTTCGCTACACCAATGGATTCGCCGTGCGCTGGCCGCAGACGGCCGCCGTCAACGCTGGAGGTTCGCCCCGCTCATGAAGCCGCGCAATGACAAGCAATTGGTAGTGGGGCTCGACATCGGCACCTCGAAGGTGGTGGCGATCGTCGGCGAGTACGAGCCGGGCGAACCGATCACCGTGATCGGCATCGGCACCCACGTCTCGCGCGGCATGAAGCGCGGTTCGGTGGTTGACATCGAATCGACCGTGCACTCGATCCAGCGTGCGGTGGAAGAGGCCGAGCTGATGGCCGGCTGCGATATCCGCTCGGTCTACGCGTCGATCTCCGGCAGCCACCTGGAAACCCGCAACTCGCACGGCAACGCGGCGATCCGCGACCGCGAAGTCACCGCTAGCGACCTGGAGCAGGTGCTGGAGGCGGCCAGCGCGGTGGCGATCCCGGCCGACCGCAAGGTGCTCTACAAGGAGTCGCAGGAATACCGCATCGACGGCCAGGACGGCATCCGTGCGCCGATCGGCATGAGCGGCGTGCGGCTGGAGGCGAACGTGCACCTGGTCACCGGCGCGGCGGCGGCGGTGCAGAACGTCACCAAGTGCATCCAGCGCTGCGGCCTCACCGTGGACGAGCTGGTGCCCTCGGCCGTCGCCAGCGCGAAGGCCGTGCTGACCGACGACGAGCGCGAGCTGGGCGTGTGTCTGGTCGACATCGGCGCCGGCACTACCGACATCGCGATCTACACGCAGGGCTCGATCCGCTATACCGCCTCGCTGCCGGTCGGCGGCGACCAGGTCACCAGCGACATCGCCTACGGCGTGCATACGCCGACCGCGCACGCGGAGGAAATCAAGATCAAGTATGCCTGCGCGCAGACCGGGCTGGCGCACGCCGAGGAAACCATCCAGGTGCCCAGCGTGGGCGATCGCCCGCCGCGCCGGCTGGCGCGGCAGTCGCTGGCGCAGTCGGTGCAGGCGCGCTACGAGGAGATCTTCGAGATGGTGCAGGACCAGTTGCGCCGCTCCGGCTACGAGAGCCTGGTCGCGGCCGGCGTGGTGCTGACCGGCGGCGCCTCGAAGATGGAAGGCGCGCTGGAACTGGCCGAGGAGATCTTCCACAAGATGGTGCGCATCGGCGTGCCGCAGCAGATCGACGGCCTCGGCGAAGTCGTTTCCAGTCCGCTGCACGCCACCGGCGTGGGCCTGCTGCTGCACGGCTCGCGCGCCGGCGGCACGCGCATGGGCGGATCGGCCGGTGGCAGCGTCGGCGGCCTGGTCGGCAAGTTGCGCGGCTGGCTCACCCGGAATTTCTGATGACGATTTTTCCAGGCGGCGCAGGAGGCGCAGCCACGGGCAGAAGGACATTCGCCCACCACCATGGACCGACAGGAGTCGCGCTCCATGGTTACAACGACAACAACTCTACGGAGGACGGGAAATGTTTGAACTGATCGATAAACTCGCACCCAATGCAGTCATCAAGGTCATCGGCGTGGGCGGCGGCGGCGGCAACGCCGTGGCACACATGCTGAATGCCAACATCGAAGGCGTGGAATTCGTCGT
Organism: uncultured Gammaproteobacteria bacterium; assembly: GCA_963707225.1. Taxonomy (GTDB): domain Bacteria; phylum Pseudomonadota; class Gammaproteobacteria; order Xanthomonadales; family Rhodanobacteraceae; genus Rhodanobacter. The sequence goes on along the minus strand of CAVPQF010000153.1, from coordinate 46,842 downwards.
CGCCAACACCGACGCGCAGGCGATGAGCAGCTGCGGCTCGCGCACCCACCTGCAACTCGGTGGCAACGTGACCAAGGGCCTCGGCGCCGGCGCGAACCCCGAGGTCGGCCGGCAGGCCGCACTGGAGGATCGCGAACGGATCGAGGCGATGCTCGAAGGGGCCGACATGGTGTTCATCACCGCCGGCATGGGAGGTGGCACCGGTACCGGCGCGGCGCCGGTGGTGGCGCAGCTGGCCAAGGAAAAGGGCATCCTGACGGTGGCGGTCGTCACCAAGCCGTTCCCGTTCGAGGGCCGCCGGCGCATGCAGGTCGCCCTGAAGGGCATCGAGGACCTGTCGCAGCACGTCGACTCGCTGATCACGGTGCCGAACGAGAAGCTGCTCAGCGTGCTCGGCCGCGAAGTCACCTTGCTCAACGCGTTCAAGGCCGCCAACGACGTGCTGCAGGGCGCCGTGCAGGGCATCGCCGACCTGATCACCGCCCCTGGCCTGATCAACGTCGACTTCGCCGACGTGCGCACCGTGATGTCCGAGATGGGCCTGGCGATGATGGGCTCGGGCACCGCCCGTGGCGACGACCGCGCCCAGGCGGCGGCCGAGGCGGCGATCAAGAACCCGCTGCTGGAGGACGTCAACCTCAATGGCGCCTGCGGCATCCTGGTCAACGTCACCGCCGGTCCGAACCTCACCATGCGCGAGTTCGACGAAATCGGCCGCATCATCCACGACTTCGCCAGCGAGGATGCCACCGTGGTGATGGGCACCTCGCTCGACCCGGAGATGAAGGACGACGTGCGGGTCACCGTGGTCGCTACCGGCCTCAACCGGGCGATGGCCTCGCGCCAGCAGCCGCCGATCCGCATGGTCGAGACCCAGCAGATGCGGCCGCGCCCGGTGGTCCTGCGCACCGGCACCGGCAACGAGGTGGTCGACTACGCGCAGCCGGACATGACGGTCACCCACAGCCGTGCGGAACCCGCGGCGCCGGCGAAGAATGCCGAGTCGGGCTTCGATTACCTGGACATTCCGGCGTTCCTGCGCCGCCAGGCCGACTGATGGCAGGCTGATTTCGGCAGGTTGCACAGGTTAAGGAGATGCGAAAATATTGAACAAATGCCCGTTGGGCCGGTCAGTACTCCATCTTGCCCGCTGTCGGCTCCTGCCGGTCGCGTCGTGCGTGAGATGTGAGGAGTAGCGGTCGTACCGGGGCTCCGTTCACTGTTGTATATAGCAAGACTGTGCGTCGGGAAGACGCACGGCCAGCCGCCGCGGGTTCGCCCGTGATGGTCGGTCCGATGCTCCGTGCCGGATTCCCGTCCCAGGCACGGGGCGTCGTGTCGAGCCGTCGTTTTATCGGGAAAGACCGCAGCGGACGCCCATCGCTTCCAGGGATGAAAGAATCATGAAGGCTTAATAAGACTGTACGGTACGGTTTGCTTTTATCGCAGGTTAAAACTGTGTTAGCATCCGCTCCTGATTGGCTGCTGCCTACACGGGTACCAACTACAATGATCAAGCAGCGTACGCTTAAGAACGTCATCCGGGCGACCGGCGTCGGCCTGCATACGGGTGACAAGGTGTACATGACCTTGCGTCCCGCGGCGCCGAATACCGGCATCGTGTTCCGCCGCACCGACCTCGATCCGCCAATGGATATTCGCGCCCGCCAGGACAACGTCGGCGACACGCGGCTGTCGACCACACTGGTCAACGGCGACGTGCGCGTCTCCACGGTCGAGCATCTGCTCTCGGCGATGGCCGGCCTCGGCATCGACAATGCCTATGTCGACCTGTCCGCGCCGGAAGTGCCGATCATGGACGGCAGCGCCGGTCCGTTCGTCTTCCTGCTGCAATCCGCCGGCATCGAAGAGCAGAACGTGGCCAAGCGTTTCATCCGCATCAAGAAGCCGGTGAAGGTGCAGGAAGGCGACAAGTGGGCCAGCTTCGAGCCGTTCGAAGGCTTCAAGGTGGGCTTCTCGATCGACTTCAACCACCCGATCATCAGCCAGCGCACCTCGCGTGCCGAGATCGACTTTTCCACCACCTCCTTCGTCAAGGAAGTGAGTCGCGCGCGCACCTTCGGCTTCATGCGCGACATCGAGATGCTGCGCGAGCACAACCTGGCGCTGGGCGGCTCGATGGACAACGCGGTGGTGCTGGACGACTACCGCGTGTTGAACGAAGACGGCCTGCGCTACGAGGACGAGTTCGTCAAGCACAAGATCCTCGACGCGATCGGAGACCTGTACCTGCTCGGCCACAGCCTGATCGGCGCCTATCACGCGCACAAGTCCGGCCATGAGCTCAACAACAAGCTGCTGCGCACGCTGATGGCCGATGCCTCGGCGTGGGAAGAGGTCAGCTATCAGGACGACCCGGCCACCTCGCCGATTTCCTACGCTCACCCGGCACAGGCGATCTGAGCCAGATTCGCTCCTCTACAAACCCCGCACTGAAAACGGCCGTGTCGCGAGACATGGCCGTTTTCGTGATGCGCATCGCGTTTCCGCCGCGTTGCGCTTCACGGCTTCATGACATCGGGGATCATTCTTTAACAAACTGCATGCTATAAACCCGTTTCCGGAACACGGAGCGAGGCGGTCAGTCCGTCTCGGGCAGGGGAGAATCAGCGGTTTCGGCGAAGGACGCCAGCTCAAGGAACAGTACCCGCCATTCGGGGTCTGTGAATGACGCGGCGGCGGCCCTGAGGTGGGCGGCGGCGGCGCGCGAAAGCGGTTTCGACCGGTCCGGTGTCATTGCCGCCGGTGGTTGGGGGGCCACTTTCACGGTGACTGAACTGGCGCAGGTGCCGATGGCATGTGCGGTGGCAAGGATTTGTGTCTGCATCAAGCGCAGGCGCGATGCCCAGCCCGGTGAAGACGCCAGGAAGACGAGGCGGTCGTTGCGCAGGTTGGCGAATCGCACCTGCTCGCGCAATGGCGATGGCAACGTCTGGCGCAGTGCGCGGTCCAGCGCTTCCAGCGCACCGGCCTTTCGGGCCAGTGTCGCGAAGGAGCCGCAGTCGACGAGGGACTTCGGTCCATTGCCGGTGCGGCGGGAAGTGGCCGGGGTGGCGCGTTGCATGGTGCCGGAATTCGATCTTGGAAAGACATGCAAATCATACTCGTATCACGCGCCAGGAAATTGCCGAAAACCTTCGACCTGGCGAACCGGCGCCTGCGCTGGAAGCTGATTTCGGTGGCCTCGCTGGCGGTGCTTGGTTGCATGGGAGCCGGCATGGCGCTGGCCATGCTGGTGGCCAGTCCGCGTGATCGGGCACTGGCCGAGATCCATGACCTGCAGCAACAGATCCAGCAGCAGAATGCCCAGTTGGGCGGGGTGCGCCAGGATGCCCGGCGCGGCCTCGACGCGCTGGCGGTGAAGCTGGGCCAGTTGCAGGCGCAGTCGACCCGCCTGAATGCCCTGGGCGAGCGACTGGCCGAGGTCGGCAAGCTCGACGACGGCGAATTCGATTTCGACCAGCAGCCGGCGGTGGGCGGCATCGAGGATGCCGGCAGCAGCGCCTATGCCCTGCCACCCGTGCTGGACAAGAGCATCAACGAGCTGGCCAGCCAGTTCGACCGGCAGCAGGCGCAATTGTCGGCGCTGCAGAGCCTGTTGCTGGATGCCAAGATCGAGTCGAACCTGAAGCCGACCGGGATGCCGGTGCCGGGCTACATCTCCTCCTATTTCGGCGTGCGTGCTGACCCGTTCGATGGCCGCTCGGCGCGGCACACCGGCATCGATATCTCGACGCCGCTCGGCACGCCGGTGCATACCGTGGCCGAAGGCATGGTGACCTTTGCCGGGGTGCGCAGCGGCTATGGCAACGTGATCGAGATCGACCACGGCAACGGCTACATGACCCGCTATGCGCACAACAGCGCGTTGGTGGCGCATCCGGGCCAGCATGTGCAGGTCGGCGACGTGATCGCCCGGGCTGGCTCCACCGGCCGCTCCACCGGATCGCACGTGCATTTCGAGGTCTGGTACGACGGCCGCGTGGTCAATCCGCTGGCCTTCGTGCGCAATCATCGCTGACCCGGGTCTCCGGCCCGTCATCCCTTGAATCCCGCCGCGGCCGGCGCCATTCAGGACGGCGGGATCGGCATGGCTTGAGCGGCCGTGTTCCCGGCAGGGCCGGCCTCACGGGCGGCGCCCTGTTGGCATGTAGTAACATGCCCGATTGGCCCGCGCCTGGAGCGGGCATTTCACTCCCAACCCGGAAGATCGATGTTCAATCGTGCCCTGACGAGCCTGTTTGGTAGCCGCAACGAGCGCGTATTGCGCCAGCTTTCCAAGAGCGTTAACCGCATCAATGCGCTGGAGCCCGAATTCGAAAAGCTGAGCGATGACGCCCTGCGCGGCAAGACCGACGAGTTCAAGCAGCGCATTGCCGCCGGCGATTCGCTGGACAGGCTGCTGCCGGAGGCGTTTGCGGTGGTCCGCGAGGCAGCCAAGCGCACGCTGGGCATGCGCCATTACGACGTGCAGATGATCGGCGGCATGGTGCTGCATCAGGGCAAGATCGCCGAGATGCGCACCGGCGAGGGCAAGACCCTGGTCGGCACGCTGCCGGTCTACCTGAATGCGCTGGCCGGCAAGGGCGTGCACGTGGTTACCGTCAACGACTACCTGGCCCGGCGCGACTCCACGCAGATGGGCAAGCTGTACAACTTCCTCGGCCTCAACGTGGGCGTGGTGTATCCGGGCATGGATCACGCCGACAAGCACGCGGCCTATGCCGCCGACATTACCTACGGCACCAACAACGAGTTCGGTTTCGACTACCTGCGCGACAACATGGCGTTGAGCAAGGAACAGCGCTACCAGCGCGGCCTGAACTACGCGATCGTCGACGAGGTCGACTCGATCCTGATCGACGAGGCGCGCACCCCGCTGATCATCTCCGGCCCGGCCGAGGATTCCCCGCAGCTGTACCTCGCGGTGAACAAGATCGTGCCGCAGATGATCCGCCAGACCGAGGAAGACGGCGAGGGCGATTACTGGGTCGACGAAAAGCAGAAGCAGGTGCACCTGTCCGAGGCGGGCATGCAGCACGCCGACGAGCTGCTGCGCGCAGCCGGCGTGATCGAGCAGGACAGTGGCCTGTACGACTCCAAGAACCTGGCGGTGGTGCATCACCTCAACGCGGCCTTGCGTGCCAGCGGCATCTACCAGCGCGATGTGGATTACATCGTGCGCGACGGCGAGGTGATCATCGTCGACGAATTCACCGGCCGCACCCTGGCGGGCCGCCGCTGGTCCGATGGCCTGCATCAGGCGGTCGAGGCGAAGGAAGGCGTGCCGATCCAGCGCGAGAACCAGACCCTGGCCACGGTGACGTTCCAGAACCTGTTCCGCATGTACAAGAAACTGGCCGGCATGACCGGCACGGCCGACACCGAGGCGTTCGAGTTCCAGAGCATCTACGGCCTGGAGGTGGTGGTGATCCCCACCCACATGCCGATGATCCGCAAGGACAATGCGGACATGATCTTCTTGTCGCAGGGGCCGAAATACCGTTCGGTGATCGAGGACATCAAGGACTGCCACAAGCGCGGCCAGCCGGTGCTGGTCGGCACCACCTCGATCGAGATGTCCGAGCTGCTGTCCGACCTGCTGAAGAAGGCCGGGGTGGCGCACGAAGTGCTGAACGCCAAGCAGCATGAGCGCGAGGCGCACATCGTGGCCCAGGCCGGCGCGCCCGGCCAGGTCACCATCGCCACCAACATGGCCGGCCGCGGTACCGACATCGTGCTCGGCGGCAGCCTGGAAGCCGCGTTGGCGACGTTGCCGGAAGATGCCAGCGAGATCGATCGCCAGCGCGTCAAGGCCGAATGGAAGAAGCTGCACGAGCAGGTGCTCGCCGCCGGCGGCCTGCACATCATCGGCACCGAGCGGCACGAGTCGCGCCGCATCGACAACCAGTTGCGCGGCCGTTCCGGCCGCCAGGGCGATCCGGGCTCCTCGCGCTTCTACCTGTCGCTGGAAGACAACCTGCTGCGCATCTTCGGCGGCGAAGGCCTGGTGCGCTGGATGAAGCGCTTCGGCATGAAGGACGATGACGCGCTGGAGGATCGCATGATCAGCCGGCAGATCGAAAAGGCCCAGCGCAAGGTCGAACAGCACAACTTCGACATCCGCAAGCACCTGCTGGAATTCGACGACGTCGCCAACGACCAGCGCAAGGTGATCTATCGCCAGCGCGACGAACTGCTCGATGGCGACGACGTCTCGGCCACCGTTGCCGACATCCGCGATGACGTGGTGCAAAGCATGGTGCGCGCCTATGTGCCGGACGACAGCATCGACGAGCAGTGGGACCTGGCCGGCCTCGACCGCGAACTGGAGAGCGAGCTCGGCCTGTCGCTCGACCTGCGGCACTGGATCGAGCAGCAGCAGGAGGTCGACGCCAGGATGATCCTGGAGCATGTGCGCGAAGGGGTGAACGAGCTGTTCCGGGCGAAGGAGGCGCAGATCGGCGCCGACACCATGCGCCAGCTGGAAAAGCACATCATGCTCACCGTGGTCGACAATGCCTGGAAGGACCACCTGGCCAGCATGGACTACCTGCGCCAGGGCATCTACCTGGTCGGCTATGCACAGCAGGACCCGAAGCAGGCGTTCAAGCGCGAATCGTTCAAGCTGTTCTCCGACATGCTCGAGCGGATCAAGGCCGAGGTCGTGCAGATGCTGGCGCGGATCCGCATTCGCAGCGAAGAGGAAGTCGCCGCGATGGAGGCCGAGCAGCAGCGCCTGGCCGACCGGCTGCAGAAGCAGATGCAGGCGAGTGGTGGCGGCGCCCCGCCGGCCGGCGCGTTTGGCGGCGAGGCGGGGGTCCCGGTCGGTGCCGGCATGCGCCTGGCGCAGCAGCCCGCGCAGCACGACGGCCCCAAGGTCGGTCGCAACGATCCGTGTCCGTGCGGCTCGGGCAAGAAGTACAAGCACTGCCACGGGCAGCTGGCCTGAGCGATTCCGGCCATCACGAAAAACCCCGCTGCGGCGGGGTTTTTCGTTGGCACGGATTCCTTGCGCGGCGGATCAGTCCTCGATGCCGGGCGGCCGCTTGCGATGCGGTTCGGCGTTGACCGCGATGTACTGCAGCTCCTCGCCGTCCAGCCGCAGCGCGGTGAGTTGCCCGCCCCAGACGCAGCCGGTGTCGATCGCGTGCACGCCGAGACCGGCGAAGCGACCCAGCGCCGACCAGTGGCCGCAGACGATGCGGGTATCGCGCCGGCGCATGCCGGGCACCTCGAACCACGGATACAGCCCGGCCTTCTGCGTGCCGGGCACGCCCTTCGCCTCGAAGTCGATGCGGCCGTTGACGTCGCAGTAGCGCATCCGGGTCATCGTGTTGATGGTGGCGCGCTGGCGGTCCAGCCCCTGCAGCCGGCTCGACCATACCGCCGGCCGGTTGCCGAACAGGTTGCGCAGCAGGCGCGGATGACGCGTGCTGGACAACTCGCGCTCGACGTCCTGGGCGGAACGCAGCGCCTGGCGCAGCGTCCACATCGGCGCCAGGCCGGCATGCACCATCGTCCAGTTCAGCTGCTCGTCGTGGTGCAGCAGCTTTTGCGAGCGCAGCCATTCGAACAGCACCGGCGCGTCGTCGGCGAACAGCACCTCGCGCAGTTCCGGGTTCACCCGCGCCTGCGCATCGGGCCGGCGCTGGGCGATCGCCAGCAGGCTCAGGTCGTGATTGCCGAGGGTGACCACGCTGTATTCGCGCAGGCCGTGGATCAGCCGCAGCGTCTCCAGCGACTGGCCGCCGCGGTTGACCAGGTCGCCGCAGAACCACAACCGGTCCTGCGCCGGGTCGAAGCGCAGCTTGTCGAGCAGGCGTTGCAATTCGGGGTAGCAGCCCTGCACGTCGCCGATCGCGTACGTAGCCATGTCAGCGCAGGGCCATCAGTGCAGCGTACGCGGAATGGACAGGGTGAAGGTCGGAATGGGGGCTTCGAACTCCGTGCCGTCGTCGGCCAGCATCTGGTAGCTGCCGCCCATGGTGCCGACCGGGGTCTCCAGCACGGCGCCCGAGGTGTATTCGAAATCGTCGCCGGGCCGCATCCACGGCTGTTCGCCGACCACGCCTTCGCCGGTCACTTCCTCCACCTTGCCGTTGGCGTCGGTGATCATCCAGCGGCGGGTGAGCAGGCGTGCGGGCATCTCGCCGGCGTTGCGCAAGGTAACGGTGTAGGCGAAAACGTAGCGATTGTCACCGGGCTTCGATTGATCGGGGACGAAGCGGGTTTCGACCTGCACGTCGATCGTGTAGGAAGATTTTTCAGTCATGTCCGGATTGTAAGGCCTGTCGCCGTGAATGGGGCGGGGACGCCGCTTCCTGGTCAAAGCCTGCCGTAGACCTTGGCCAGGCGCACGAAGTCGGCCGGGGCGAGGGTTTCGGCGCGCGCCTTCGGGTCGACGTCGGCACGGCGGATCGCATCGGCGTCGAGCAATTGCTTCAGCGCATTGGCCAGCGTCTTGCGCCGCTGCCCGAAAGCGGCCTTGACCACCGCGTAGACATCCCCGGGTCGTGCGTCATGCAGCTCGGCGGCCGACAGCGGCAGCAACCGCACGACGGCGGACTCTACCTTCGGCGGCGGGCGGAATGCTTCCGGCGGCACGTCGAACAGCGGCTCGACCCGGCATGCCAGCTGCAGCATCACGGATAGCCGGCCATACACCTTGCTGCCCGGTTCGGCGGCCATGCGGTCGACCACCTCCTTCTGCAGCATGAAGTGCATGTCCTGGATCGCCGTGGCGTGCTCGATGCAGTGGAACAGGATCGGGCTGGAGATGTAGTACGGCAGGTTGCCGGCGATGCGCAGCCGCGCCACGCCATGGCTGTGCGCGAGCGCGCTGAAGTCCACCTTCAGCACGTCGGCGTGGATGATGTGCAGTTCCCCCGCGGCGGCGGCGCGCGCCCGCAGGGCGGGGATCAGGTCGGTGTCCAGTTCGATCGCGGTGAGCCTGCCGGCCGCCGCCAGCAGCGGCAGGGTCAGCGCACCCTCGCCGGGGCCGATCTCGACCACGAAATCGTCGGCCCGCGGTGCCACCGCGCTGACGATGCGATCGACATAGCGCCGGTCGTGCAGGAAGTGCTGGCCGAAGCTTTTCTTGGGGCGCGCGTTCATGGGGCAGGAGTCAGTGGGCAGAAGTGGGAAACGAGTATGCCGTCTTCACTTTTACTCATTTCTCTCTCCACTCTGCTCGTTTCTGCGCCGGACCAGCGCGAGTGCCATGTTCGCCGCGGCGATCAGGCTGGCCGGGTCGGCGCTGCCGCTACCGGCCAGGTCCAGCGCGGTACCGTGGTCGACCGAGGTACGGATGAACGGCAGGCCAAGGGTGAGGTTCACGGTGCGGTCGAACGCCTCGCTCTTCAGTACCGGCAGGGCCTGGTCGTGGTACATCGCCAGCACCGCGTCGTAGCGCGAGCGCTGTGCCGGCACGAACGCGGTGTCGGCGGGCAGCGGGCCGAGCAGGCGCATGCCTTCGCCGCGCAGCGCGTCCAGCACCGGGATCAGCGTGTCGATTTCCTCGTGGCCGAGGTGGCCGCCTTCGCCGGCGTGCGGGTTGAGGCCGAGCACCGCGATGCGCGGCTCGGCGATGCCGAACTTGCGTTGCAGCTCGGCGTGCACGATGCGCAGCGTGCGGGTCAGCGCGGTCGGCGTGATTGCCGCCGGTACCGCCGCCAGCGGCAGGTGGGTGGTGGCCAGCGCCACCCGCAGTTCCGGGCTGGCCAGCATCATCACCACGTCGGCGCGCGCGCGTTCGGCGAAGAACTCGGTGTGCCCGCTGAAACGGATGCCGGCGTCGTTGATCGAGGATTTCTGCAGCGGCGCGGTGACCACCGCCTCGTAACGGCCGGCCATGCAGCCGTCGGCAGCCTCGGCCAGCGTGTCCAGCACGTGCCGGGCGTTGCGCTGGTCGGGCCGGCCGGGCACTTCGTCGATGGCCAGCGGGATGTGGCGTACGCGCAGCATGCCGGGACGGCGCGCTGTCTGCGCGCTGCCGTCGTCATCGACCAGTTCGACGGCAAGGCCGCAGCGTGCGGCCGCGCGTTGCAGCAGGGCGCGGTCGGTGATCGCCACCAGACTGGCCGCCAGCGGCGTGGCGGCCAGGCGGATCAGCAGTTCGGGGCCGATGCCCGCCGGCTCGCCAGCGGTGAGCGCGAGCCGGGGCAATGGCATGGTGTCCAGCTGCCTTTACGGCGAGCTGGCGGCAGCCTGATCGTCCGCAGCGCGCAGCTCGGGTACCAGGATGTCGACGTAGGCATTGGAGCGCAGGTCGCGCAGGTAGTCGTCGTAGGCCTGCTCGGACTTGCGGGTGCCGATGGCCTGGCGTGCCTGGTCACGTTCGATCTGCGTGGTCTGGTCGCTCTGGCGCTCGCCGAGCCGCTGCAGGATGTGCCAGCCGGCCTCGCTCTGGAACGGCTGCGATACCTCGTGGTCCTTCAGCTGGCCCAGTTGCGTGGCGATGGTCTGGCCCCACGCCTGCTGCGGGAACCAGCCCATGTCGCCACCGAGGTTGGCGCTGGTGTCGTCCTTGGAGTTTTCCTTCGCCAGGGTGGCGAAGTCCTCGTGCTTGTCGACGATGCGGTGGTACAGGTCCTGCGCCTTCTGCTCGGCCTGCGCCGGGGTCAGCAGCTCGCTCGGCTTGATCAGGATCTGCCGGGCATGCAGCTCGGTGACCATCTTGCGGCTGCTCTGGCGCTGGTCGACCAGCTTGAGGATGTGGAAACCGGTCGGGCCGCGCAGCGCCGGGCTGACGTCGCCGGGCTTCATCGAGGCAATGGTGTCGGCGAACGCGGTCGGGATCTCGTCCAGCCGGCGCCAGCCGAGGTCGCCGCCGTCCAGCGCGTCGGGTGCGTCGGAGTAGCGGATCGCGGCGGCGTTGAAATCCATGCCGCCATGGATCGACGTGAGCGCCTGTTCGGCCTTGGCCTGGCTGGCCTGGATCGCGGCCGCGTCGGCGCCGCCGGGGATGCTGATCTGGATATGCGCCAGATGCACTTCGCCGGCCTTGTAGGTCGGGCTGCTGAGCAGGTTGTCGATCTCGCTGTCGGTGACCGATACCGAATCCTGCACCACGCTCTGGTGCAGCCGCTGCACGGTGATCTGGTCGGCCAGTTGCCCGCGGAACGCGGCGAAGCTGGCGCCGCTGCGCTCCACCTCGGCACGCAACTGCTCGGGGCTGAGCTTGTTCTGCTCCGCCACGCCCTGGATGGCCTGGTCGACGTCGGCATCGGAGACGTGGATGCCCTGGTCCTGTGCCTTCTGGATCTGCAGCCGCATCAGCACCAGCCGGTTGAGCACCTGCTGCTGCAGCACGTTCATTGGCGGCAGTTGCTCGGTGTGGCCGGCGTACTGCTGCTGCACCGAGGCCACGGCGTCGTTCAGCTCGCTCTGCAGGATCACGTCGTCGTTGACCACGGCCACGATGCGGTCCAGCGGCTGGCCGGCCGGCGCGGCCGGCGTGAGCAGCTGGGCGTGGGCGGGGAGCATGATCGCGAGCGCGAGCAGGAGAGATGCAAGAGATTGCTTCATCAGTGGAAAGCCTGGGTCGCCGGGGCGAATGTGCGTTTATTGATAGCCGAGAATATCACGGCGCAGCAGCGGATCGATTTGGCCGCCGGTGGAGCCCAGCCCCTTGAAAACCACCTCGAACAGGACGGCGTTGTCGCGCCGGTCGAGGTTGCCGCCTGTGGGGACCGGTCCGAAACCGTAGTAGCTCTGGTTCACGTAGCTGCGCCCGACCAGGCGCAGCGACACGCAGCAGCTGTCGTACTCCACGCCTGCCAGCGCATCGACGCTCTGCCGGTCCTTCACCGAATAAGTCCATGAGCCCACCAGCCGCCAGCGTTCGGACACCGGGTAGACCACGGAAGCGCTGTATTGTTCCAGCAGGCCGCGGCGATAGCGATAGGAGAAGTTGAAGATGCCGTCGGTGCGCAGGCGCCGCTGCAATTGCACCGCGGCCATGTCGGTGAGGCGGGTGTTCGGGCTCCACTGGTAGGCGCTGTTCAGGCGCCAGCGATCGCTGAGCTGCACGTCGAGCTGGGCCACGTAGGCCGAGCGCACCCAGTCGGTGGCCAGCACTTTCTGCGGGCTGAAATAGTGGATCTGGCCGATGCTGGCCGACACCCGCTCGACACCGCTGTCGTCGAGCAGGCGGGTGGTCAGCGCCGCGGTGAGATTGTTCGCGTCCATCTGCCGGTCGGCGCCGGAGAACTGGTTGGTCGAGAACAGCTGCCAGTAATCGAACGACATCACGTTGGTGTCGAACAGCGGCAGGTTGTTCTGGTTGCGATACGGCACGTACAGGTAGAACAGCCGCGGCTCCAGCGTCTGCGTATAGCTGCTGCCGAACAGCGTGGTGTTGCGATCGAACACCAGCCCGCTGTCGAGGCTGACCACCGGCAGCGAGCGAGTCGGCGACTTCCGGTCGAACGGCGTGGTCGCCCCGCTGCCGAGCGGCCCGCGGTAACCGTAATCCTGATAGTCGCTGCCCAGCTGGTAGGCGGTGTAGCGGTAGGCGAGCCGCGGCCGCACGAACCAGGCGGAGGTGCCGAAATCGGCGGCCAGGTAGGGGTAGATGTCCTCGCGCTGGCCTTCGACGAAATTGGTCTTGCGGAACGCCACCGCCGAGGTGTCCATGCCGAATTCCAGCCAGCGCGACAGCGGCACGTCCATGCCGAACTTCGCGTAGGGCAGCTGCCTGTACGGCAGACCGCGGTCGGTCACGAACGGGTTCACGTTCTGGTAGATGGTGCCGCCGAAGGAGGCGTTCCACCATTTGCCGCCGCCCATGATTGCGGCATTCGAGTCCAGCGTGTAGACCGCCGCGTGGGACAGGGCGTCGCCGTAGTCGTACAGGTAGCTGCTGTCCGAGGCATGGTTGTACGAACCCACGAACTGCCAGCCTTGCCACAGCAGCGTGCGATCGGAGAACTTGACCAGGTAGCGGGAGTCGTCCTTGGTGTCGGCAAGGCCGTCGCTCTCGCCGCGGTCGTTCGGCACGTATTCCACGTTGAGCTGGCCGCGGCTGCCCGGTGTCAGATAGCGGAATTCGCCGGCCAGCATCGCGCCGCGATCGCTGTACACGCGCGGGTCCAGCGTGGCGTCGTAGTTCGGCGCCAGGTTCAGGTAGTACGGCGTGCTGATCTCGAACCCGGAACGGCTGGTGTTGCCGATGGTCGGGTAGAGGAAGCCGCTCTTGCGGCGGTCGTCGACCGGGAAGGTGAAATACGGCAGGTACAGGAACGGCACGTTGCCGAGGCGCATGGTGGCGCTGCGCGCCACACCGACGCCGGTCTCCTTGTCGATGGTGATCGACTTGGCGCGGAACTCCCACAGGTGGTGGCCGACGTCGCAGGTGGAGTAGGTGGCCTGCGAGTAGCGCGTGCGTTGCGCGTCCAGCATCCGGCCCTGGCCGGCCGTGCCGTTGCCGCGCGCGTCGAGCATCTGGTAGCGCACGTCGTCGGCGATGCCGTGGCTGGCTTCGGTGTTGCCGCGCATGTGCGACGCGGCCAGCAATTGGCCGGCTTCCTGGTAGCGCACATTGCCGCGGGCGTCGTAGTCGGTGTTCCCGTCGTTGTAGTCGATGCGCTCGGCCTGCAACTGCTGGTCGGCGCGTTGCAGCTTCACGTCGCCGGACAGGTGGTAGACCGACTGGTTGGAGCTGTCCACGTGCTGCGCCTGCACCAGGGTCGGGCTGGTCTCGCGCAGGCTGGTGTCGTTGCCCAGGCTGGGATCGTAGAACTCCAGCAGGGCATTGGGCCGGCACATCGCGTAGTTGAGCGGGCGCGGCGCGCAGTGGAACGAACCCAGCGGACAGGCCAGGTCGGTCTGGTTCGCGGGACTTGCGGGGGAGGACTGGGCGTTGCTGGCGTCGGCCTGGCCGCCGAACACGGCAAGGGCGGCAGCAACCGCCAGCAGGCGGCGTGGAGGTAGCTTGGGCGTCACGGGGAATCTGCCGGCTTCGAAGGCTCGTTAAGCTAGCAGAAAGACCCTCCGGACGGCAGCTAAACGTTTCCTGATGCACGCCGGGATTCAGCATGGACGGGCGGGAAAGAGGCTGCGTTCGACACTGGATGAAGTGCATTGCGCACTTTTCGATGGGGGTTTGGCAAACATCCGGACCCTCTCCTCAATCCTCTCCCATGGGGAGAGGAGGCCAGCGAGCGCGCTGCGCGCGGGAGTTATTCCATAAGGGCACCGACGTGTGCGCTCACGCTGGCGGCCAGGGCGGCCAGGTCGTAGCCGCCTTCCAGGCTGGAGACCAGTCGCCCGCCGGCGTGCGCGTCGGCCAGCGCCGCCAGGCGTCCGGTGATCCACGCGTAGTCTTCCTGGCCCAGCCGGATGTCGGCCAGCGGGTCGTTGCGGTGGGCGTCGAAGCCGGCCGAGACCAGCACCAGTTGCGGCTTGAACGCATGCAGCCGCGGCAGCAGCACGCTGTCCCACAGTTCGCGGAATTCATGCGAGCCGGCGCCGGGCGACAACGTGCCGTTGACGATGTTGCCCACGCCGCGCTCGTCCTCGCGGCCGCTGTCCGGATACAGGGGCGACTGGTGGCTGGAGGCGAACAGCACGCGCGGCTCGCGTTCGAAGATGGCTTGCGTGCCGTTGCCGTGGTGCACGTCGAAGTCGGCGATCGCGACCCGCTTGAGTCCATGCGCGACCAGCGCGTGGGCGGCGCCCACCGCGACGTTGTTGAACAGGCAGAAACCCATCGCCTGGTCGCGTGTGGCGTGATGGCCCGGCGGACGCACCGCGCAGAACGCGCGCCGCGCACTGCCGCCGAGTACCGCGTCGACCGCCGCGACCACGGCACCAGCCGCGCGCAGGGCCGCCTCGGTCGAGCCGGGGCCCATCACGGTGTCCTGGTCCAGGGCGAGCATGTCGCCGGGCGGCGCACCGAGCAGGACCTCCCCGACGTGGGCTGCGCCGTGCACGCGCTGCAGCTGTTCGCGGGTGGCCTGCGGCGCCTCGACGCGGTCGAGCGCGGCGAAACGGTCGTGGTCCAGCGCCTGCAGCACGGCGCGCAGCCGTGCCGGGCGCTCGACATGTCCCGGGCCGGGATCGTGCTGCAGGCAGGCGGGATGGGTATACAGCCGCAGCATGCGGCAGGCCTACTTCGCGGAAGGCTTGCGGCGGCGCTCGTGCTGCCACAGCACTTCGCCGTGGCCGCTGGCGCGGGCCAGCACGCGCGAGATCACGAACAGCAGATCGGACAACCGGTTGAGGTAGCGCTGCGGCTGGCTGCGGATGTCCTCCACCCGTGCCAGCGCAATCACCTCGCGCTCGGCACGACGACACACGGTGCGCGCCAGGTGGCCGCAGGCCGCGGCCATGCCGCCACCGGGCAGGATGAACTCCTTCAGCGGCGGCAGCGGTTCGTTGAGGCGGTCCAGGATGTTTTCCAGGCGATCGATGTCGCTGTCCTCGACCATCGCCATGCCGGGGATGCACAACTCGCCGCCGAGATCGAACAGGTCGTGCTGAACCTGGGTCAACGCCTCGCGTACCTCGTCAGTGACCCCGTCGGCCGCCAGCAGCATGCCGATCGTGCTGTTGAGTTCGTCCACAGTACCGTAGGCGTTGACCCGCGGCGAATCCTTGCCCACCCGCGAACCGTCGCCGAGGCCGGTGCTGCCGTCGTCGCCGGTGCGGGTATAGATCTTCGAGAGCCGGTTGCCCATCGTGATTCAGTGCACCGGTTCAGCGCGGCAGGTTGGGTTGGTCTTCTGCACGCAGAGCGCGCGCGACCTGGATTACCAGCACATGCACGACGGCGCCGAGGCCGACATAGAGGGCGGTAGTCTGCAGGAACGGCAGATACCAGTCGAACAGGTTGGCGGACCATGCGGCGGCGCTGCGCGGCAGCGGTACGCTGCTGCTGAGCCAGTAGAAGCTGCCATTGGAAACCAGGTAGCACGCGGCCCAGCTGACCGCCAGCGCCACCACAGCCATGCCCAGCGTCTGCAGGCGCAGGCCGACCTGATGTTTCGCCAGCCAGCTGCCTCCCAGCCACAGGCTGAAGTACGACGGAATCAGGAACCAGTAGGCCACCGATACGCAGTAGTGGCTCCAGAAGTCGATGCCCTGCCCGCTGATCACCAGACAGTCGATCAGCACCGCTTCGGCCATCAGCAGCGGGAACGCCCAGCGGCCGGCACCGCGCAGCCAGAAGCCGGCGAGGAAGAAAACGCCCCAGGAGGCATCAGGCAGCGCATCGAAGTGATGCAGCAGCGAGTGATGCATGCGGGAGGCCGCCATCACCAGGGCCAGCATCAGGAAGATGCCGATGCGTTGGGTCTGCGTCTTGGCCATGGAGTGCTCCGTGTGGGGTCTGGACAGAACGCTAGTCTAGCCCAACGCGCTGCAACGCCGACAGCGCCAGCGCGTATCATCGGCGCATGAATGTCCCCGAATCCCCCGCCATGAGCGAGTCTGGCGTGCTGATCGTCGGTGGTGGCCTGGTCGGCGCCAGTCTGGCGATCGCGCTGGATGCCGCCGGCATCGCCGCCGCCCTGGTCGAGAGTGCTGCGCCGCGCGCCGACGTCCAGCCCAGCTACGACGAACGCAACCTGGCGCTGGCCCGCGCCACCGTCAACGGACTCGAGGCCATCGGCGTGTGGCGGCATGCCGCCGCCCGCGCCACGCCGATCCGGCACATCCATGTCAGTCGTGCCGGCGAGTTCGGCAGCGCGCGCATCGACGCCGACAGGCAGGGCGTCGATGCACTGGGCTGGACCCTTCCGGCGCGCGAGCTCGGCGCGGCGCTGCTGCGCCGGCTGGACGAATGCACCCGGCTGACCCGGCTGGCGCCGGCCACCTTGTCCGCGCTGCAGCCGCTGGCCGGCGGCTGGCGCGCGCAGGTGCAGACTGCCGATGGCACGCGCAGCATCGACACGCGGCTGCTGGTCGGCGCCGATGGCACACACTCGTTCGTGCGTGCGCAACTGGGCATCGACGCCGAACGGCACGACTACCGGCAGACCTTGTTCGTGTGCACGGTCACGCCGGAACGCGACCACGCGAATCGCGCGTACGAGCGATTCGCCGACGACGGCCCGGTCGCGCTGCTGCCGCTGGCCGAGCGCCGCTGCGGCCTGGTGCTCACGGTGTCCGCCGACGAGGCCGATGCAGTAGCCGCGCTGGACGATGCAGGTTTCATCGAACTGGCGCAGCGCCGTTTCGGGTGGCGTCTGGGCCGACTCGCTCGGCCGGGCAGGCGCCACCCGTACGCGATCCACCGGGTCGCCGCCGCGCAGCTCACCGCACCGCGCGCGGTGCTGGTCGGCAATGCCGCGCAGACCGTGCACCCGATCGGCGCGCAGGGTTTCAACCTGGGCCTGCGCGATGCGCTGACCCTGGCCGGGCTGGTGGCGGCCGCGCCTGATCCGGGCGCGACCGATCTGCTGGAACGCTACGCCACGCGGCGCGCGCCGGACCGCGAAGGCACCATGGCGATGAGCCACGGCCTGGTGCGGCTGGCCTGCCTGCCGCAGCCGCTGCTGGCGCCGCTGCGTTCGCTGGCCTTGCTGGCCTGCGACCGGCTGCCGCCGTTGCAACGCATGCTGGCGCGACGCGGCATGGGTTTTCACGGCGAGCCGCCGCTGGCGGTGCTGGAGCGGCTGCCATGAACACTCCGCTGCACGACATGCCTTCCCGGCGCCGCCCGCCCGCGCTGGACGTGGCCGTGGTCGGCGGCGGCATGGTCGGCGCCGCCGCCGCGCTGGCGCTGGCGCGGGCCGGCTTCAGTACCGCCTTGCTGGAAGCGCGCGCGCCGGCGGCATGGGACGCGAATGCCGAGGTGGACCTGCGCGTGGTCGGGCTGGCGCCGTCGTCACTGGGACTGCTCGACGAATTGGGCGTCTGGACGTCCATTCGTGATGCCCGCGTCGGCCCGTATTCGCACATGCACGTGTGGGATGCCGAAAGCGGCGCGTCGATCGACTTCGACGCCGCCAGCGAAGGCCGCGACCGGCTCGGCTACATCGTCGAGAACAACCTGGTGCAGTCGATGTTGTGGCAGGCGCTGGACGCCGCGCCGGGACGCGCCAGTGCCGCGGGCACAGGAAGCGCAGGAGCGGCTGCCGCCGGCGTTCGCCGCCTGTGTCCGGCCGAGGTGAAGGGTTTCGAGGCGCGCGAAGATCGCATCCAGCTCGAACTGGCGAACGGCGAAACGCTGTCCGCCGCGTTGCTGGTGGCTGCCGACGGCGCCGCTTCACCGCTGCGCCACCTGGCCGGCATCGGCACGCGCGGCCGCGACTATGCGCAGCGCGCGGTAGTGGCGCACGTCACCACCGAACGCTCGCACGAAGACACCGCGTGGCAACGTTTCCTGCCGGGCGGGCCGCTGGCGCTGCTGCCGCTGGCCGACGGGCGCAGCTCGCTCGTATGGTCGCTGCCCGAAGCCGAGGCGCAGCGCGTGCTGGCGCTGGATGATCGGCCGTTCCTGGGCGAGCTGGGTGTGGCCAGCGATTTCCGGCTGGGGCGGATCACCTCGACCACGCCACGCGCCGCGTTCCCCTTGAGGCTGCAACTGGCCGAACGCTACCAGGCCGATCGATTCGTGCTGCTGGGCGACGCCGCGCACGCGGTGCATCCGCTGGCCGGGCAGGGCGTGAACCTGGGCCTGCGCGACGTGGCCGAGCTGCGCGACACGCTGGTTGCCGCGCGTGCTGCCGGTCGCGACATCGGCGCCGCGCACGTGCTGCGCCGCTATGCGCGCCGCCGGCGCAGCGCCGACACGCTGGACGCGCTGGGCTTCGACGCGTTGGCGCGCGTCTACGCATGGCAGTCGCCGGCGCTGGTCGCCGCGCGTGGCGTCGGCGTTCGCCTGCTCGATCGGCTCGCGCCGCTGAAGCGGCGGCTCTCGGAACACGCCGCTGGATTCTGAAGCTCTGCCCCCCTTGCGGGGGGAGGTTGGGAGGGGTAAGTCTTTTGACTTGAAGATCAAGAGCCGCCCCATCCCAACCCTCCCCTGCAAGCAGGAGAGGGAGTCAACCTCTGACGGAGGATCGATCATGCGCATCGCCCGACTTTGCTGTCTGCTGTTGCTCGCCGGCTCAAGCCTTGCCGTCCAGGCGAAGGTGGTGCACCGCCCGGTCGAATGGACGCAGGACGGTACCCGCTTCCACAGCGTGCTGGTCTACGACGATGTTTCGAACGCGAAGCGGCCGGGCCTGGTGATGGTGCCGAACTGGTACGGCGTCAACGATGTGGCCGTAAAGAAGGCCGAGATGATCGCCGGCAAGGATTACGTGATCCTGCTCACCGACATGTACGGCGCCAGCGTGCGCCCGCAGCCGGGCAACGCGTCGCAGGCGCAGGCGGCGGTGAAACCGCTGTACGGCGACCGCGCGCTGATGCGCAAGCGCATCAACGTGGCGCTGGCGCAGTTGAAGGCGCAGGCTGCGAACGCGCCGCTCGACGCGGCGAAGCTGGCCGCGATCGGCTTCTGCTTCGGCGGTTCGGCCGTGCTCGACCTGGCGCGCAGTGGCGCGGACGTCGCGGCGGTGGTGTCGTTCCACGGTGGCCTGGATACCGACAATCCCGCGCTGGCGAAGCACATCAAGGCGCGCGTGCTGGCGATGAACGGCGCCGACGACAAGGGCACCATGCCGGACGCGGACAAGTTCATGGACGAGATGCGCATGAGCCCCGCCGACTGGCAATTCGTGGTGATCGGCCACGCGGTGCACTGCTTTACCGAGGACGGCGAGAACTCGCCCGGCTGCCGCTACGACGAACGCGCCGCCACCCGCAGCTACCGCCTGATGCACGACTGGCTCCGCGCGGCGTTCGCCGGCGCGCCGTAGGGCTGTGGCAACTGTGCTGCGATCTCTGGGCAGGACGGCGTAGGGCGGACACTGTCCGCCGGCTTCCCGACATAGTCGCCATGCGCTTCGACAAGTGCGGCGGGCAGTGCCCGCCCTGCTGTTTGGTGTGGTGGTTGCTGACAAGTCGAGAGTGAAGCGCTTTCGACCTCCTTCGGAGGCCGAGTTACTTTCTCTCGGGCAGCCATGGAAGTGCAGCCACCACATGCGCCATCGGAGCGAAGCGTTTCAATCCGCGCGCTCGCGCACCGCTTCCATCGTCAGCGCAGCCAGCTGGCGCAGGCGGGTGCCGCCGGCGTCGGCGAGGAGTTCCTTGAGGCGGGCGCCGGCGTCGTCCTGGTCGAGGCTGTGGCGCTCGGCCAGCGAGGCGGCCAGCGCGCGGCCCATCGAGTCGAAGATCAGCGCGTAGGCGAACGCGTGCAGCACGCCGCCGCCCAGCGTGCCGAGGCCGGGGAACGCCTTCAGCGCGTTGCCGGCGATGGCCAGCACGATCGAGCTGCCGGTGCGCAGGGTGAGCCTGGCCTGCTGCACGAAATCGTCGATCTGCACGTCGCTGACCTTGACGCCGTACAGCTCGGCGAGCGCGCGGGTGAGGCCGGTGGCGAGTACGCCCTGGATCACCAGGTCGCTGCCCGGCGCCACCGCGGCGAGGGCGCCGACGATGGCGCGGCGAGCATACTTGCGCACGATGCGCTCGGCTTCCCCGGCGCGGGTTTGCGCTTCCAGCGTGCCGGTACGCTGGTGCAGGCCGGCCAGCACGGCGTTCTCGCGCAGGTCTTCCAGGCCTTCGGCGCCGGGCGCGGCAAGCCGTTCGAGCGCCTGCAGCAGCGGTTCGATCGCAGGCTTGCGCTGGCGTTCGACCGGCTCGGTGCTGCCGTCGGCGAGCTGGCGCTGGTAGCGCTCGCTGCCGCCGGCGCTGATCGCCAGCACCGCGCCGGCGATGCCGCGCGCGTGCCGGCGCAGGCGCGCCAGCAGTTGATCGCGTTCGGCGTCGCTCCACTGGTCGGCCTTGTTCAGCACCAGCAGCAGCGGCTTGCCGAAGTCGGCCAGCCAGCGCAACTCGTCGGCCTGGCTGCGGTCGAGATCGCCGGCACAGAGGTAGACCACGGCGTGCGCGCGCAGCGCTTCCTCGCGCGCCAGCGTTTCGTGCGCCTCGCCGCCGGCCTCGCGGCTGCCGGGCACGTCGGCCAGCACCAGCGTGCGGCCGTCCGGCAGGCTGCCGTCGTAGTGGCCGACGGCGCGGGTGGTGCCGCCGCGCGCGTCGCTGGCGACCTGGGCGTGCGGCGCCAGCGCGCGGATCAGGCTGGACTTGCCGGTGGAGATTTCGCCGAACAGCGCTACGTAGACGCGCGCGCTGGCACGACGGCGATCGAGTTCGCCGAGTTCGGCCGCCAGCGCGCCGGTATCGGCGCCGCGTTCGCGCAGCTGGCCGATGCGCTGTTCCAGGCTGCCGCGATCGGGCACCGGCAGCGACCGGCGCTTGCGGCGCGGACGCAGCAGCCACCACAGCACGTTCAGGCCGGCCGCGGCGAAGATCAGCAGCACGCCGCCCAGCGTCCACTGCAACCACGTCGGCAAATCCAGGAAACGCTGGGCCAGCGCCAGCGCGCGTTCGGCGGTGGCGAACAGCAGCCACAGCAGCGTGGCCAGGGCTAACGCGGTGAACAGCAAACGCAGGCGTCGGGACATCCGCGCATTCTAGCCAGCTTCCTGCCGACGACCTTGCGGGGCCGCGCTCGCACCGGTCACCTGGTTTTGGCACTATCGTCCGTTGGAAGCATGGCTGCGGCCGAAGCCGGGATGGATTTCGCGTGCCGCCTCGCGGGGGGCTGATGGGGAACGGATCGAGGTTGTCCGCTTGGCTGCTGGGCGTGGCCCTGGGCGCGTTGGTGCCGATGCCGGTTGCCCTGGCTGCGCCCGGCGCACAGACAGCGGGTCCGTTGCCGACGCCGCAGTTCCGCCGCTACGAGACGACGAATGGCCTGCCCAGCGGGGCGATCTATGCCGTGGCGCAGGATCGCAACGGGCTGATGTGGTTTGGTTCGGCCGGCGGCCTGGTGCGTTTCGACGGGGTCGACTTCACGGTGTTCCGGCATGTCGTGGGCGATCCGCTGTCGCTGCCGGCGAACCAGACCTACTCGCTGTTCGTCGATCGCGACAACCGGGTCTGGGCCGGTGGCGTCTCGACCGGGCTCACCGTCTACGACCAGACGAGCGGCCGCTTCCGGCACTGGGCGCATGACGACGACAAGCCGGACAGCCTCGCCAACAACGAAGTCTGGAGCACCGCGCAGACGCCCGATGGTCAGCTGTGGGTCGCCACGCAGGACGGGCTGGACCGCCTGCGGGCGGACGGCAGCGGTTTCGACCACGTCCTGCTGGATGTCGACGGCAGTCATGCCGCATCGTTCGGCGCCACCCGCGCGCTGCTGGCGGAAGCCGATGGGCGGTTGTGGATCGGCGCGCACAGCGGCCTGTACCTGCGCCAGCCGGACGGCACGATCCGGCGCGTGCCGGTGGATCCGGCCTTCCGTGGCGAGATCGGCAAGGTGTGGCATATCGACGGTGGCGATGGCGAAGTGCGGGTAGCGCTGGAAGGTGGCCTGCTGGTGATCGGCGCCGATGGCGTGGCGCGTCCGCTGGCGCGTCCGCCACTGTCGTCGCTACGCATCCTCAGCAGCGCCCGCGATGCGCAGGGCCGCTTGTGGATGGGCAGCTTGAACGGCGTCTGGCTGGATGCCGGCAATGGCCCGCTGCAGCACATCGTCGGCCAGCCGCTGCTGCCCGGTGGCCTGCCCGGCGACCGCCTGTGGCAGGTGTTGCGCGATCGCGAGGGCGGGCTGTGGTTCACCTTCGACCAATCCAGCGTCGCCTACCTGCCGCCGGGCTGGAACGGGTTCACCCGCTTCACCCACGTTCCCGACGATCCGCACAGCCTGTCGAACATCGCCGCGCTGTCGGTGCGCCGAAGCCGCGACAAGCAACTGTGGGTCGGCGGCTTCAACGGCTGGGTCGACAAGCTGGATCCGGCCACCGGCACGGTCAGCCACGTGGTGAAGAACCTGCGCGGCAACCTTGCCTCGCTGGCGGAAGACACCCGCGGCCGGCTGTGGATCGCCGGGCCGGGCGAGATCTACCGCTACGACCACGGCAAGCTGACCGCCCTCGAAGCGAAACGGAGCCACATCAGCCGGCCCACCGCGCTGGTGGCCGGCGATGATGGGGGCATCTATGTGTCCTCGTGGGGCGAGGGCGTGTTTGCGCTCGACCCCGACAATCTGGTCGCGACTTCGGTGATGCCGGCGGATGCGCCGAATGACGCCCGCTTCCACGACCAGCTGAGTTTCCACGCGGGACACCTGTGGTACGCCAGCGCCGGCGGCCTGCTGCGCGGCGATGGCCCGCGCCAGCAACTGGCCTTCGTGCCCGGCGTGCCGCGCCGCGAGATCCTCGCCTTCGCGTTCGATGCCGGATGTTTCTGGACCGCCACCGACCAGGCGATCGAGCACTATCGGTACGCCGATGATCACGCCGAGCGCGATGCCGGCATCGACATCAGCCGCCTGCCGTTCGCCGCCGACCTGATGGCCATCGAGGTCGACCACCAGGGCCAGCTGTGGCTGTTCGCCAATCCGGGATTGTGGCGGCTCGAGCCGAAGGCGAAGCAGTTCACCGAGTTCCGCGCATCGCAAGGCCTGTCGAGCAGCGAGTTCACCAACGGTTCGATCGAGATGGCGCTGGACGGGACGCTGTTCGCCGCCAGCAGCGGTGGCGTGATGGCGTTCCAGCCGGAACGCCTGACGAGGCCGGAGCAACGCGGCGCGCCGCCGCCGCTGACGTTGACCCGGGTCACGGTGCGACGGGACAACCGCATCCAGCCGCTGGCGCCGGGCCAGCCGATACAACTGCACTGGCGTGATCGCGACCTGCATGTCGAGGCCAGGGTGGCGTCGTTCGTCGACCCGGCCGCCAACCGCTATCGCTTCCGTCTGCACGGCTTCGACAACAACTGGGTGGATACCGGCAACCATGGCGAGCGCGAGTTCGCCGGGCTCGGCGCGGGCGACTACACGCTGGAAGTGATGGGCGCCGGCGCGGATGGCAAGTGGAGCACGCTGGCGACGCCACTGCATATCCATGTACAGGCGCCGCCGTGGCTGCGCTGGTGGGCGTGGGTGATCTACGCACTGCTGCTGGTGTCGGTGGCCGGCCTGGCCTTGTACGGCTGGCGCCGGCGCCTGGCGCAGCGGCATCACGTGCAACTGGTCGAGCAGCAGCGGCAGATGGCGGAGGCGGCGAGCGCGGCGAAGACGCAGTTCCTGGCCACGCTGAGCCACGAGATCCGCACGCCGATGACCGGCGTGATGGGCATGGCCGAACTGCTGCTGAGCACGCCGCTCGACCCGCAGCAGCACGACTACACGCAGGCGATGCAGCGTTCCGGCGGGATGCTGCTGAAGCTGCTCAACGACGCGCTGGACCTGGCGCGGATCGAGGCCGGCAAGCTGGAGCTGGAGCCGGTACCGTTCGACCCGTGCCAGCTGCTCGACGACGTGGCACAACTGGAGCAGGGCCTGGCGCACGCCAAGGGCATCCGCTTCGTGCCCGACGTGGCCGCGGACCTGCCGGCGCAACTGCTCGGCGATGCGCTGCGCATCAAGCAGGTGCTGCTGAACCTGGCCAACAACGCGCTGAAGTTCACCGAGCACGGCAGCGTCACCTTGCGCGCGCAGCGCATCGACGGCGGCCTGCAGTTCAGCATCAGCGATACCGGGCCGGGCATTTCCGAGGCCAGCCAGTCACGGCTGTTCCAGCGCTTCGAGCAGGCCGAGGGCCCGCAGCGCCGTGCCGGCAGCGGGCTGGGCCTGGCGATCTGCCGCGAGCTGGTGGAGATGATGGGCGGCAGCATCGAGCTGGAGTCGCGGCTGGGGCACGGCAGCACGTTCCGCGTGCGCCTGCCGCTGGCCGAACCGACACCCGCCGCGCCCGCGATGGATGTGGCGGCGGACCGCCGCTACCGGTTGCTGCTGGTGGAGGACGACAGCATCGTGGCGGCGGTGATCCGCGGCCTGCTGGAACGCGAAGGGCATGCGGTGGTGCATGTGGTCAACGGGCTCGCCGCGCTGGCCGAGCTGGCGCATGCGGGCTTCGACGCGGTGCTGCTGGACCTGGACCTGCCCGGCGTCGACGGTTTCCAGGTCGCCCGCCTGATCCGCCAGCGCGAGCACGCCGGGCAACACCTGCCGATCGTGGCGGTGACCGCGCGCCAGGGCAGCGAGGACGAGGCGAAGGCGCGCGCGGCGGGGATGGACGGTTTCCTGCGCAAGCCGCTCAGCGGCGAACAGCTGGCCGATGCGTTGGCGCGGGTGATACCCGCCACGCCGCTGACCGACGCGTCCGCCTGAACCGCATGTGCCCGTCGGCGCATGCTCGCGCCGGCATGAGGGTTTTGGCATCATGGCGGCACGGGACAGGAGCCGACACGACGCCTCGTTCGCGGACGAAGGATTCGTGCACGGCATGGTGCAGGCGGGACGGGAAGCCCAAAGGGGACCACCTTGATGCTTTCAGCAGTCTTGCTGACCATGGCCGTGGCCCTGGCCACGCCCGCGTCGAGCGCGCCGACGCTCCCCGCGGCTGCGCTTCAAGCCGACCCGCTGCCGACCCCGCAGTTCCGCCGCTACGACACTTCGGACGGCCTGCCGAGCACCAGTGTCTATGCCGTGGCGCAGGACCGCAACGGCGCGATCTGGTTCGGCACCAAGGGCGGCCTGGCACGTTTCGACGGCGTTCGCTTCGAGGTGTTCCGGCATGCCGAGAATGATCCGGGCTCGCTGTACAACAACGGCATCGCCACGCTGATGGTCGACCGGCAGGGTCGCCTGTGGGCCGCCGGGCTGAACGCGGGCTTGAACCGCTACGATGCTGCCAGCGGCAGGTTCCGGCACTGGGGACACGATCCCGCCGATCCCGCCAGCCTGGCCAGCGACCGCGTCTGGGCGGTGGCGCAGACCGGCGATGGCACGTTGTGGGTAGGCAGCGCTGGCGGACTCGACCGGATGCGTCCGGACGAGGGCGGTTTCGAGCATGTGGTCGATCCGCAGCTCGGCGCGACGCCGGCCGCGGTCGGCACCGTGGCTGCCTTGTACGTCGATGGGCGCGGGCGGATGTGGATCGGCAGCAGTCACGGCGTGTTCGTGCGCGAGGCGGATGGCGCGATCCGCCGCGTGCCGGCGGCCGAGCCGCGGCAAACCATCGACGCGTGGCGCATCGACGGCAACGGCGACGAGGTGCGCCTTGCCGCCACGGATGGCCTGTGGATCGTCGGCGCGGACGGCATGGCGCGCCGCTTTGGTACCGGCGTGATTCCCGAGACCAACGTGATGAGCAGCGTGCGCGACACCGCCGGCCAGTTGTGGGTCGGCACGCAGAAGGGGCTGTTCCTGCAGACGAGTGCGGGCGGACCGGTGACTGCAGTGACCGACCAGCCGGTGCTCTACGGCAACCTGCCCGGCACCTGGGCATGGCAGTTGATGGTCGATCGCGAAGGCGGGCTGTGGGCCGTGCTGTACGACGGCGGCGTGGCGTATCTGGCGCCGGGCTGGAGCCGGTTCAGCCGCTTCACGCACATGCCGGACGACCCGTCCAGCCTGCGCGACGCGATCGCGACCACGATGGCACGCGGCAAGGACGGTCGCCACGTGTGGGTCGGCCAGCGCGGCGGGCGCATCGACCGGCTCGACCCGGTGACCGGCACGGTCGAGCACGTGCTGTCGGGGCTGCGCGGCGACGTGGTCGGCATGACCGAGGACGCGAAGCAGCGCCTGTGGGTGGTGGTGCAGGGCGCGCTGTATCGCGATACCGACGGGCGGCTCGATCGGGTCGATCCGGCCGGCGCGATGATGCAGCGGCCGCTGGAAGTGGAGCCCGGCCCGGATGGCCAGATGTATGCGCGCACTTTCGGCCAGGGCCTGTTCCGCATCGACCCGGAGACGCTGGCGATCCATCCGGTGCCGATGGACGGCTCCAGCGACAAGGTGCGCTGGGGCAGCCAGATGACGCTGCGCGACGGCGTCTTCTGGTACGCCAGCGATGGCGGCATGATGTGGCTGGACAAGGCGCAGGATCGTTTCGTGATGGTGCCGGGCGGACCGGCCGGACAATCCGTCGACGCCTTCGATTTCACCGGCGACGGGCTGTGGATGGCCAACGCCGACGGGCTGACGCACTACCGTCGCCACGGCGACGGCATCGTGGCGGATCGCCGGGTCGACGCGTCGCAGGGCTGGCCGTCGGTCAACGTCACCGACTTGCGCGTCGATGCCGCGGGCCGCGTCTGGGTGTTCGGCCACGACGGCCTGTGGCGCTTCGATCCGGATTCCGGCGCGTTCCGTTCGTTCGGCCTGCAGGATGGCCTGACCAACGGCGAGTTCTTCCGCGGCTACGCGCGGATGCCGAACGGCTACATCTACGCCGCCACGCTGGGCGGCGTGGTGGCATTCAACCCCGACCGGAGCAATCGGCAAACCAGCGTGCCGCAAATGGCGCTCACCCAGGCCCGGGTACGCCGTCGTGGCGCCACGCAGGTGCTGCCGCTCGGCACGCAACCGCTGCAGGTCGGCTGGCGCGACAGCCAGCTCGCGGTCGATGCGCGGGTGTTTTCCTACATCGCCCCGTCCGCCAACCATTACCGTTTCCTGCTGCACGGCTTCGACAGCGACTGGGTGGACACCGGCAATCGTGGCGAGCGCGACTTCACCGGGCTGGGCGGCGGCGACTACACGCTGGAAGTGATGGGCGCCGGCGCGGATGGCAAGTGGAGCACGCTGGCGACGCCACTGCATATCCATGTACAGGCGCCGCCGTGGCTGCGCTGGTGGGCGTGGGTGATCTACGCACTGCTGCTGGTGTCGGTGGCCGGCCTGGCCTTGTACAGCTGGCGCCGTCGCCTGGCGCAACGGCATCACGTGCAGCTGGTCGAGCAGCAGCGGCAGATGGCGGAGGCGGCGAGCGCGGCGAAGACGCAGTTCCTGGCCACGCTGAGCCACGAGATCCGCACGCCGATGACCGGCGTGATGGGCATGGCCGAACTGCTGCTGAGCACGCCGCTCGACCCGCAGCAGCACGACTACACGCAGGCGATGCAGCGTTCCGGCGGGATGCTGCTGAAGCTGCTCAACGACGCGCTGGACCTGGCGCGGATCGAGGCCGGCAAGCTGGAGCTGGAGCCGGTACCGTTCGACCCGCGCCAGCTGCTCGACGACGTGGCACAACTGGAGCAGGGCCTGGCGCACGCCAAGGGCATCCGCTTCGTGCCCGACGTGGCCGCGGACCTGCCGGCGCAACTGCTCGGCGATGCGCTGCGCATCAAGCAGGTGCTGCTGAACCTGGCCAACAACGCGCTGAAGTTCACCGAGCACGGCAGCGTCACCTTGCGCGCGCAGCGCATCGACGGCGGCCTGCAGTTCAGCATCAGCGATACCGGGCCGGGCATTTCCGAGGCCAGCCAGTCACGGCTGTTCCAGCGCTTCGAGCAGGCCGAGGGCCCGCAGCGCCGTGCCGGCAGCGGGCTGGGCCTGGCGATCTGCCGCGAGCTGGTGGAGATGATGGGCGGCAGCATCGAGCTGGAGTCGCGGCTGGGGCACGGCAGCACGTTCCGCGTGCGCCTGCCGCTGGCCGAACCGACACCCGCCGCGCCCGCGATGGAGGTGGCGGCGGACCGCCGCTACCGGTTGCTGCTGGTGGAGGACGACAGCATCGTGGCGGCGGTGATCCGCGGCCTGCTGGAACGCGAAGGGCATGCGGTGGTGCATGTGGTCAACGGGCTCGCCGCGCTGGCCGAGCTGGCGCATGCGGGCTTCGACGCGGTGCTGCTGGACCTGGACCTGCCCGGCGTCGACGGTTTCCAGGTCGCCCGCCTGATCCGCCAGCGCGAGCACGCCGGGCAACACCTGCCGATCGTGGCGGTGACCGCGCGCCAGGGCAGCGAGGACGAGGCGAAGGCGCGCGCGGCGGGGATGGACGGTTTCCTGCGCAAGCCGCTCAGCGGCGAACAGCTGGCCGATGCGTTGGCGCGTGCGGTGAGCGGTGCGCCGGTACCGGCGTGAATCACATGTCGTACTTGTGCAGCTCGAAACCCAGCCGCTGGTATTCGCGCCAGCGCGTGCGCGAGCCGTCGCGTTCGGCGGGATCGGCGGCCACCACTTCCAGCACGCGCTGGTAGCGGCCGGCGGGGCAGGTTTCGCGCAGGTTGATCAACAGGGGCCGATCGGCGCTGTCGACGCCGGGCGGCACGATCAGCACCGCGACTTCGTCGTCGTCATCGTCGCCGGCCAGCTGGTGCGGGATCATCGCGTCGTCGTCGAATTCCCACAGCAGCTCGTCCAGCGCATGCGCCTGGTCGTGGTCGCGGGTCAGGATCAGCGTCGGCTGCTTTCCCGCGAACGCCTTCTTCGCCAGTTCGCAGACGAGCAGCAGCGGCTGTTCGCGAAAGCGCGGCTTGTCGATCAGGTAGAAGTCGGCACGCATGAAAGCCGGAAATCGGGAAGGGGGGAGTCGGGAATGGTAAGAGCAAAGCGGACGCGATGACAGCCGCCGGCTTTTCCGATTCCCTGCTCCCGATGTCCTATTCCCGGTCCAAGAGCCACTGCGCCAGCAGCGCCACCGGTCGGCCGGTGGCCAGGCCCTTGCGGCCTTCCTCCCAGGCGGTGCCGGCGATGTCCAGGTGGGCCCAGCGCTGGCCGTCGGTGAAGCGCGACAGAAAGCAGCCGGCGGTGATCGCGCCGGCGCTCTTGCCGCCGATGTTGGCGACATCGGCGAAGCCGGAGTCGAGCTGGGCCTGGTAGTCGTCCCACAGCGGCAGGCGCCAGGCGCGGTCGAGCGTCTCCTCGCCGGCGGCGATGAGCTCGGCGGCGAGGTCGTCGTGCCTGCTCATCAGGCCGGTGGCGTGCTTGCCCAGCGCGATCACGCAGGCGCCGGTGAGCGTGGCGGCGTCGATCAGCGCCTGCGGCTGGTAGGTCTGCGCGGTCCAGGTGAGCGCGTCGCACAGGATCAGCCGGCCTTCGGCGTCGGTGTTGAGCACTTCGATGGTGAGCCCGGACAGGCTGGTCAGCACGTCGCTGGGGCGGTAGCTGTCGCCGTCGGGCATGTTCTCCACGGCCGGCACGACGCAGACCAGGTTGAGCTTCAGGCCCATCTTCACCGCGGCGACGAACGCGCCGAGCACGCCGGCGGCGCCGCCCATGTCGAACTTCATCTCCTCCATGCCGGCGCCGGGCTTCAGGCTGATGCCGCCGGAGTCGAAGGTGACGCCCTTGCCGACGAATGCGTACGGCTTGTCGCCGTCGTTGCCGCCCTTGTACTCGAGGGCGATCAGGCGCGGCTTGTTGACCGAGCCGCGCGCCACCGCCAGCAGCGAACCGAAGCCGAGCTTCTCCATCGCGACGTCGTCGAGCACGTTGCAGCTGACCTTGTCCTGCGTGTCGGCGAAGGCCTGCGCCTGCGCTGCGATATACGCCGGGTTGCAGATGTTCGGCGGCAGGTTGGCCAGCTCGCGGGCGAAGCGCACGCCTTCGGCGATCGCCACCGCCTGGTCGAGCGCGCCCTGTGCGTCGGCGCCGGCGGCGAACGCCAGCGCGGCCAGTTCGGTCTGCTTGTTCTTGTCGCGCGGCTTGAACGTGGCGGTGTAGCGGTAGGCGGCGTGGTCGCTGGCCAGCGCGGCGATGCGCACGCGCCAGGCGCTGTCGCGGCCGGGCACCTCCACTTCGGTGAGGTAGGACGTTGCGTTCGCCACCGGCAGGCGGCCGAGCGCGCGTGCCGCCTCGATGCTCACCTTCTGGTAGCGCGCGGCGTCGAACGATTTCTGCGTGCCCAGGCCGACCACCAGCACGCGTTGCGCGGTGATGCCGGTGGGCGCGAACAGCAGCGTCGTGCTGCCGGCCTTGCCGCTGATGTCGCCGCTCTCCACCTGCCGCTTGATCACGCCGCCGGCGGCGCTGTCCACCTGGGCGGCCGCGCTGGTCAGCACGCCCTGTTCGTACACGCCGACCAGCACGCAGGCGCTCTCGACGGTGGCGGGGGCGGCGGAGCCGAGGCTGAACTGGAGTGTCATCGGGGTAATTCCTGTATGGGCCCGGCAGCAGCCGGACAGGCTAGACTTGCGGTTTGCCGGCCCGATCGGGTGCGGTGGGTAAGCGGACAAGTTTATCGCATGCTGAGCATCCTCGACCGCTATTTCCTGCGCGAGCTGGCGCAGACCGTGGCCGCCACCGTGGTGGTGCTGCTGGTGATCGTGGCCGGCAGCGCGTTCGCCAAGGTGCTGCAGCAGGTCGCCGGCGGCAGCTTCCCGGCCAGCGTGATGTTCCAGGTGCTGGGCCTGCGCACGCTCGACGGCCTCACCAACATGATGCCGCTGGCCAGTTTCGTCGGCGTGCTGATGGGACTGGGGCGGATGTATCGCGAGAGCGAGATGCACGTGCTCGCGTCGTCCGGCATGGGGCCGCGCGGACTGCTGCGGCCGGTGCTGATCCTCGGCGCGGTGCTGGTGGCGATCACCGCGCTGGTCTCGCTGTGGCTGGGGCCGTGGGCGGTGCGTACCAGCGATGCGATGGTGGCTGCGGCGAACCGTTCGGTGATCGCGGCCGGGCTGGATGCAGGGCGCTTCACCGAGCTGCCGGGCAAGGGCGGCATCATCTTCGTCGACAGCCTCAGCCGCGATGGCAGCAAGCTGGGGCGCACTTTCGTGGCGACCCAGAGCGACAGCAAGGACGGCCCGCCGCACCTGAAGGTGGTCAGTGCAACCAGCGGCGAGCTGTACCAGGAAAGCAACGGCGATGGCCGCTTCATCGCGTTCAAGGACGGCTGGCAGTACGACATTCCGCTCGGCTTGAACAACTGGCGGCAGATGCAGTACCAGCGCAACGACACGTCGCTGTCCAGCGTGCAGGCCGACGAAGACGACGATCCGGCGCATTCGAAAGGCAGCTGGGCGCTGGCCCGGTCGGACGACCCGGACGACCGCGCCGAGTTCGCCTGGCGCGCCAACGCGCCGCCATTGACCCTGGTGCTGCTGCTGCTGGCGTTGCCGCTGTCGCGGCAAAGCCCGCGCGAGCCGAGGTACGGCCGGCTGCTGCTGGCGGTGGTCGCGTTCTATCTCTATTACACGCTGCTGGCGCTGGGCCGCGCGCAGATCGGCAAGGGCCACTGGCACAACGAGGCACCGCTGTGGGCGCTGCATGCGCTGGTGCTGGCGCTGGCCGGGTGGATGCTGTGGAAGCAGTATTCCCCGCGCAAGCTGCGTGCGCCGCAGCCGGCCGTGCCGGCATGACGGTGTTCAACATCAAGCGGGTCGACCGGCTGGTGGCGATGAGCGTGCTCGGCTCGATGCTGATGGTGTGGCTGGTGCTGACCGGCTTCGATGCGGTGACCCAGTTGCTGCGCCAGCTCGGCAACGTCGGCAAGCACGGCTACACGCTGAGCAATGCGGTGGCCTACGTGCTGGTGACGTTCCCGCGCCGCGCCTACGAGATGTTCGGCAACGCCGCGCTGATCGGTGGCCTGCTCGGCCTGGGCGGCCTGGCCGGCACCGGCGAGCTCACCGCGTTGCGCGCGGCCGGCATGTCGCGGTTGCGCATTGCCTGCTCCGCGGTCGGCGTGGTCGCGGTGCTGATCGTCGGCGTGGTGGTCATGGGCGAGACGCTGGCACCGTGGGGCGACCAGCAGGCGCAGGTGATGCAGACTCGGACCAAGCCCGGCAACCTCGGCATGGGCACCAGCAGCGGCCTGTGGGCACGCGACGGCGACGACGTGATCAATGCCCGCGGCACTTCGCTGAAACAGCGCGACGGCGTCGGCGCGGTGCAGCTCAGCGACGTGCGCGTGTTCACCTTCACGGCCGACGGCAGGCTCAACCGCCTCGTCTGGGCGAAGACCGCCGAACACGACGGCCGGCAATGGGTGCTGCACGACGTGCGCGTCACCACGCTGGATGCGCAGGGCACCCACGCCAGCACCGCGGCCGCGCTGCCGTGGAAGTCCAGCCTCGACCCGCAGGTGCTGGCGCAATCGGTGATCCAGCCGCAGTACCTTTCCATGCGCGACCTGCGCCGCAACATGGCTTACCTGGAAGGCAACGGCCAGAGTCCAGGCACTTACGCGGTGGCGTTCTGGGGCCGCGCGCTGTATCCGCTCAACGTGCTGGTGCTGGTGCTGTGCGCGATGCCGTTCGCGTTCGGTTCGCTGCGTTCCGGCGGCCTGGGCAAGCGCATGTTCATCGGCATCCTGCTCGCGCTCGGCTGGTATTTCCTGCAGCAGGCCATGGTGAATTTCGGCACGGTGTACGGGATGCCGCCACTGCTGGCGAACCTGCTGCCGGCGTCGATCCTGGTGGTGGCGGCCTGGCTGTATTTCCGCCGGCGCGTCTGACCGCGTCGCCGACCACGCGCGCACTTGCCCCGAACGCCTGATGCGGCCAAGCTGTTTGCCTTGCCGACAACATGGGGTGAGCCGTGGAATGGGTTGATCTGCGCAGCGATACGGTGACGCGTCCGACCGCCGCGATGCGCGCGGCGATGCTGGCGGCCGAAGTCGGCGACGACGTCTACGGCGAAGATCCCACGGTCAACGCACTGCAGCAGCGGCTGGCCGGCGAGCTCGGTTTCGACGCCGGCCTGTTCGTGCCCAGCGGCACCCAGTCCAACCTGCTCGCCTTGCTGGCGCACTGCGAGCGTGGCGACGAGTACCTGGTCGGCATGGATGCGCATACCTACAAGTTCGAGGGCGGCGGCGCCGCGGTGCTCGGCTCGATCCAGCCGCAGCCGATCGTGCAGGCGGACGACGGCACGTTGCCGCTGGAGCGCATCGAGGCGGCGATCAAGCCGGTCGATCCGCACTTCGCGCGCACCCGCGTGCTGGCGCTGGAGAACACCTGGCACGGCCGCGTGTTGCCGCTGGACTACCTGCAGGCGGCCCACGACGTCGCGCGTGCGCACGGACTCGGTCTGCATCTGGACGGCGCGCGCCTGTTCAACGCCGCCGTCGCCGGTGGCGTGCCGGCGCGCGAGATCGCGCGGCATTTCGATACGGTGTCGGTGTGCCTGTCCAAGGGGCTCGGTGCGCCGGTCGGCTCGGTGTTGCTCGGTTCGCATGCGCTGGTCGACAAGGCGCGGCGCTGGCGCAAGGTCACCGGTGGCGGCTGGCGTCAGGCCGGCATCCTCGCCGCGGCGGGACTGCATGCGCTGGATCACCACATGGCGCGGCTGGCCGACGACCACCGCCGCGCGGCCTACCTGGCCGGCCGCCTGCGCGAGATCGCCGGCATCGACCTGCTCGGCCAGTACACCAACATGGTGTTCGTCGACGTGCCCGCCGAACGCCTGCGCGATCTGGACGTCCATCTGCGCGAAGCCCGCATCCGCATCAGCATCGGCTACCTGCCGACGCTGCGACTGGTCACCCATCTGGATGTCGACGACGCCGGCATCGAACGCACCGCGACCGCGTTCCGCGAGTTTTTCGCGCGGCATTGATCCCGGCGAAGGCCACTCAACCCGCCGGTCGTCATTCTCGCGGAAGCTACCCTAACCCCAATACTGTTCAGATAGAAGTTTCTCGTGCACAATCGGGCTCCATCGAGGCTTCGATGGACGGAAACGATGGCGAGAACTCGCAAGGCACTGGCGGCGCAAGTTGACGTTGCCCATCTGATCAGCGCGGGAGTGTTGGCCAGCGTGTGTCCGCGCGCCCTGATCGAGGAGGTGTTGGCGGACACCGGCAAGGCCAGCCAGCGCGAGCGCCGGCTGCCGGCGCCGGCGGTCGTGTACTACGTCATGGCGCTGGCGCTGTGGCGGGAGGCGCCCCTGGAGGAAGTGCTGCGCGTTGTGTGCGAAGGCCTGCAGTGGTTGGGCGGCGGCGAAGCGGGCGCGGTGCAGGCCAGCAAGTCGGCGATCTCGCAGGCGCGCACCCGATTGGGGCCCGAGGTGATGCGTCGACTGGCCGAACGGGTGCTGCGGCCGCTGGCCGCGCCGGAAGCGCCGGGGGCTTGGTATCGGGGGTTTCGCGTCATGGCGCTGGATGGCAGTTGCCTGGACGTGGCGGATGAGGCGGCCAACGCCGCGTTCTTTGGCTACCCCGGCGCCTCGCGTGGCGAGACCGCTTTCCCGCAGGCACGGGTGCTGGGCTTGGTGGAATGCGGCACGCATGCGGTGGTGGCGGCCAGCGTGGCCCCCTACCGCCGTAGTGAACAGAGCCTGGCCGCCGAGCTGCTGCCGGCCAAGCTCACGGCGGACATGCTGGTGCTGGCTGACCGCAACTTCTACGGCTTCAAGCTCTGGCAGAGCGCCTGTGCCAGCGGCGCCAAGTTGGCGTGGCGGGTCAAGTCCAACCTGGGGTTGCCGGTGCAGCAAGCGTTGCCCGATGGCTCCTACCTCAGCACGGTCTTCGACAGCGCGGATCGCGCGCGGTGCTCGGGACAAACGGTGCGGGTGATCGACTACGCGCTGCAGGGCCTGGCCACGCCGGGGCAAGACCACTACCGGCTGGTGACCAACCTCCTCGATCCGCAGGCGGCCCCGGCCCTGGAGTTGGCGGCGCTGTACCACGAACGCTGGGAGATCGAGGGCGTCTTCGACGAGTTCAAGACGCACTTGCGTGGCCACAGCACAGTGCTGCGCAGCAAGACGCCGGAGTTGGTGCAGCAGGAGCTGTGGGGCTTGCTGCTGGCGCACTTCGCCGTGCGCCAGCTCATGGCGCAAGCCGCCTGGCCCAGAGGGCTCGATCCGGATCGTTTGAGCTTCACTCACGCCGTGCGCGTGATCAAGCGCAAGATGCCGCAAGCTGCGGCCGTTCCCCCCTGAGCGCCTGGCAGCGTGGCGTCATGCGCTGCTCGACGCGATCGCTCAGGGCCGCTGCGTCAGCAGTCGGGGTCACTTCAACCCGCGCGGCGTCAAGCGCAAGATGAGCAACTTCAACGTCCGCCATCGCGGCGAGTTACTCCACCAGAGGCATCAGCCAGTGCCGGTGCTTCGTATCTGAACAGTATTGACCCTAACCCCGGTCGTCATTCCGGCGAAGGCCGGAATCGCACTTGCTCTTGCGCTTGATGTTTTTGCCTGCTCTTGTGCATCAGAGCACAAAAGCTTTCGGCTGCCTGCGGCAGCCGAGCCACCTTTCTCTGTGTGGCCAGAGAAACGTGACTCGCCCTCCGAAGGAGGACGAAAGCTCTTCGCTTGAGCCTTTGCTTCCAGGCATAACGCGAAAAAAGAACTCACCCTCCGGAAGAGGGCGAAAGCCCTTGCTCGAAGGCTCTTGCTCGAAAGCCAACGAAACGCGCCGCGCAGCGGATTACCCGCCAGCGTTACTTCGCCGCCTGATCGAACTGACGGATGAAGTCGCGCACCTGCGGATAGACCGTTTCGCGCCAGCGGCGGCCGCTGAAGATGCCGTAGTGGCCGGCGCCTTCGATCACCTTGTGCGCGCGGCGCTTGGCCGGGATGCTGCTGCACAGGTCGTGCGCCGCCTCGGTCTGGCCGAGGCCGGAGATGTCGTCCAGTTCACCCTCGACGGTAAGCAGGGCGCTGCGCTTGATCGCGGCGGGATTCACCCGTTCGCCCGCCACGTCCCACAGGCCACGCGGCAGCAGGAATTGCTGGAACACCTTCTCGATCGTGTCGAGATAGAACTCGGCCGGCATGTCCAGCACGGCGTTGTACTCGTCGTAGAACTTGCGGTGCGATTCGGCGTCGTCGAGGTCGCCGCGCAGCAGGTCCTGGTAGAAATCCCAGTGCGAGCTGAGGTGCCGGCCGGGGTTCATCGCGATGAAGCCGGCGTGCTGCAGGAAGCCCGGGTAGACTTCGCGGCCGTGGCCTGGATAGTTCGGCGGCACGGTATGGATCACGTTGCCGCGGAACCACGACGGCGGCTGGTTGGTGGCCAGGCTGTTGACACTGGTGGGGCTGCGTCGCGGGTCGATCGGGCCGCCCATCATGGTCAGGCTGCGCGGCGTGGCTTCGCCGCGCGCGGCCATCAGCGATACCGCCGCCAGCACCGGCACGGTCGGCTGGCAGACCGAGATCACGTGCAGGGTGGACGCGCCGATGTGGCGGATGAATTCCTCGACATAGGCAACGTAGTCGTCCAGCCCGAACGGGCCGGCCGCGGCCGGCACCATGCGTGCGTCGACCCAGTCGGTGATGTAGACCTTGTGGTCGCGCAGCAGCGTGCGCACGGTGTCGCGCAGGAGGGTGGCGTGATGGCCGGACAGCGGTGCCACCACCAGCACCACCGGATCGTTCTTCATCTTCTCGATGGTGGACGGGTCGTCGCTGAAGCGCTTGAAGCGCCTCAGCTGGCAGAACGGCTTGGCCAGCGCGACCCGCTCGATCACCGCGATCTCATGCT
This sequence comes from uncultured Gammaproteobacteria bacterium, assembly GCA_963707225.1. GTDB lineage: Bacteria > Pseudomonadota > Gammaproteobacteria > Xanthomonadales > Rhodanobacteraceae > Rhodanobacter. The sequence continues at coordinate 9,598 of CAVPQF010000153.1, read as the reverse complement.
CGTGCGCGGTGGCGGTGTGGATGCCGAACTCGGGCTTTTCGTAATCCTTGCCGAGGCGATGGGCCAGCTCGTAACCGGCAGCCATCCGCTGCACGCCGGGCATCTGCGCGAACGGGCTGCTGCTGTCGTTGAGCATGCGCGCGCTGGCCTGCGCGAAGTGGCTCAACGGGCCGAGGAACGCGCGTTGCCATTCATGGATCTGATAAAGCATCGGAGGTGGGTGAGCCGTAGACGAAAGCAGGCATCTTAGCGCCGTTTGATCCTCGCGTGTTGCGACGCCGCAATTGCCGCGCCCAGTCCAATCAGTGACTTGGCGTTGTAGCCGGACGGTAACGGCAGCGCAGCAGCAGTTCGTCGACCCCGTCCATGTCGCCCAGGCCATCGCGCCATCGCAGCGGTTTCTGGAAGCGCAGGCCAAGCGGCATGAACACCCGGTTGTACCACCACATCGCGCGCGCGCGCCGGTGGGTGAGGTACCACTGGCCGAGTTCGAGCAGGCGCGAGGACTTCGGCTGCATGCCGTACACCGCACTGCGCTCGATGATGAAGCCGTGCCGGGCGAGCCGGGTCGCGATCTGCTCCGGCTCGTAGCGGCGGCAGTGGCCGACGAAGTCGTCGAACGCGGTCCATGCCGCCGGATGCAGCGGCACCGACAGCAGCACGCTGGCGCCGGGTGCGGCCACGCGCGCCAGTTCCGCCAGCGCGCCGTCGTCGTCGGCGACGTGTTCGAGGATGTCGAGCGCGCAGACCAGGTCGAAGCTGGCGTCGGCGCAGGGCAGGGCGCCGATCATGCCGTGCACCGCCTCGGCGCCGCTGGCGTGCAGGCGGCGCAGCGCGGCGTGGCTGAGGTCGACGAAACAGGTGCCGCGCAACGGCAGCCGCGGGCGCAGGCCGGGCGCCACCTCCAGCCGGCGTGGCGCCGCGTCGGCCAGCTCGCGCAGCAGCGGCCAGGTGTTGAAGCGTTCCGGCGCGATCAGTGTCGCCTGCGCCCACAGCGACTCGTAGAAGCCGCGGTTGGTGCGAACCAGTTCGGCGTCACTGCGGCTTTCGGCGTGGGTCGGTTCGGGCATCGGCGGATTGAACCCGGTTCGCGCTGAGCGAAGTGTGAAGCCCGACCCGGGGCGGGAAGCTCAGTCCAGCCGGCGGACCTCGGTGCCGGCCGCGATGTCGTGCAGCGCACGCCGGCGCGGATCGAACACGGCCACGGCGAACCAGCCGGCCCACACGGCCAGCAGCGTCCACAGCGTCGCGCGCAGCCCGAGCACCGGCGCCAGCAACAGCAACACCAGCGGCGCGGCCGCCACCAGCACGCGGATCAGCGTCTGCTGCAGCGTCGGCGTGCCGCCGTCGTCGCGGGTGACCCGGATGCGCCACGGCCGCATGCCCAGCGTCTGCCCGCCGCGCCGCCACGAGCTGATGAAATACGCTGCCACCACCACGCCCTGCAGCGCCTGGTACCAGATCGGCACGACCGTCGTCGCGCCGGTGCGGATCAGCTTGCCGCCGGTGGCGAGCTGGCACAGCAGGCCCACCACCATCACGATCGCCACCACGATCAGCAGGTCGTAGACCAGCGCCAGCAGGCGGCGCCACAGTGGGCACGGGGTGTCGGTGGTGGCGCGGTTCGGCGGCATCGTGGGTCGGTCGCTTGCGTAGTGCGCGTGCAATGGCCAGCATCGTGCGCATGGGAAAGGAAGAAAGCCGCGCCAGTATCGCCGAAGCCGACCGGCTGAGCATAAGCACGTTTGTGGAACGGGTGTGGTCGGAAGACGGCCTGGCCGACCGCACGCTGGAGGCATACCGGCGCGACCTCGAGGCGCTGGCGCTCTGGCTGGCCACGCACGGGCGCAATCTGCGCACGGCACGGCGCGAGGACATTTCCGCCTACCACGGCGCACAGCCGGCGGCGGTGCGCTCGATCGCGCGGCGGCAGTCGGCGTTCCGCCGCTACTACGCGTTCCTCGCCCGCAGCGAGCCGGGCTTCGCCGATCCCACCCTGTTGATCGAGCGTCCGAAGCTGCCGCGCAGCCTGCCCAAGGCACTGGCCGAACGCGAGATCGAGGGCCTGCTCGGCGCGCCCGACACCGGCACCACGCTGGGCCTGCGCGATCGCGCGATGCTGGAACTGATGTATGCCTCCGGCCTGCGCGTGTCCGAACTGGTGGAGTTGCCGCTGGCCGCATTGAACCCGCGACAGGGCGTGTTGCGCGTCACCGGCAAAGGCGGCAAGGACCGGCTGGTGCCGGTCGGCGAGGAAGCGCTGGCGCGCATCGGTGCATACCTGGCCGACGCGCGACCGACGCTGGCGAAAGGCCGCCAACCGGCGGCGCTGTTCCTCAGCCGGCGCGGCGAAGGCATGGCCCGGCAGATGTTCTGGACCCTGGTGAAGCGCTACGCGCTGAAGGTCGGCATCAACCCGAAACGCATCTCGCCGCACGTGCTGCGGCACTCCTTCGCCACCCACCTGCTCAACCACGGCGCCGACCTGCGCGCCCTGCAGATGCTGCTCGGCCACAGCTCCCTCAGCACCACGCAGATCTACACCCTGGTGGCGAAGGAAGGCCTGAAGCGGCTGCACGCGCAGCATCATCCGCGGGGGTGAGTGGCATGTGCTCGAACGAGCAACAAGGCGGTCAGTTCGCCGATCACTTCACCTGCCAGCTCAATGAACCATCGGATGAATACATCTTCGGCTGAGAGTGCATGCTGCTGGACATCGAACACTGCCTGATCAAGCCGTTTCACCCGCTGGCCAACGGCATTCCCCGGCCGCATCAGCGATGTCCTGGCGACCACGCACTTTTGTTCGCGCGAAGATTGGCAAGCCGCACTTGAGCGCCGTCCGCGAAGCTCTACAAACGACCTCTGTCGCCGCAGGCGTTGGGCATAAGACACCCGGATTTTTCGTCAGAGAACCGAAGAGTCGGACAAGACTGGACATGAGTCGCCCGCAAGAACTTGCTCGTTGACAATGCCGTTATCGAAGTTGGAATCTTCGCGCGGGATCTGGCGTGACGCCGGAAAGGGGAAAAACATGAAGTTGAATTGGCAAGGGAGCTGCCTGTTGGCAGTCGCGTGGGCTTCGACTGCGCTGCAAGACCAAGGAAGAAACTTCAGAGCCAATGCGCTATGGCCACAGGTTGGAATGAGGGTCTTGCACTTCGGCGTTCTACTCGCGGTTGCATGTCTTCTTTTATGTTTTCCGCGGCCGTCTCAGGCGGTTTACGCCGTCAAGTGTTACGCGCCTTACAGTACGAGTATTGGCAATGGCCCTCCGGATAGGCACCCGGGGTTTTGCGATTGGACTTGGTATGACGACGGCGGTGGCGGTGGTGACCATGGCGCGGGCCCGGATGGAAATATTGGTCCGCACGGCGGCGGCACCGTCCATACGTCCGTCAACACTGCCACTGCAGCCCAAAAGAAGAACGACCCCAACCCCTGTCCCGGCAGAAAGGGTGACCCGGTCATCCTGAGTTCCGGCGCCAAAGTAGACACGATCACCGACTTCGCCGAACCCGGTGAAATGGGCCTGACCTTCGAGAGGTATTACAACTCCCGTTATTCCTGTGTGGGTACCAGCTCGCCATGCACGACGAGCATAGGAACGTGGACCACCAATCTGGATTACAAACTGGATGTCATCTGTTACTACGAGAGCACGGGAGGTAATCCGGATCGTCCCATTCGTTGCGGACCGGTGACCTTTACACGACCCGATGGATCCAGTCTGAATTTCGTATCCACGACGGCTTTCTTCGGGGCGACGGACGGGGCCCCGAATCCCGGGCCCTTCTCTCCCGTGGGTACCGCCACGCTGACGAACAATGGCGATGGCACCTATACCTTGCGCGATGAAAATGCCCAGGCGTTGAGCTTCGACAGCCAGGGCAATCTGCTTTCGATTAAGGACTCTTCAGGCATCGGCTGGACGCTGACCCATCCCGACGGCAACACTACCATCGTCACGCACACGAACGGGATGTCATTCAAGGTTGCCTTGGTCGCGGGATCGGGTGGAACCTACGGGTCGGCCAAGCAGATCAATGTGACCGATCCCGCCGGTGGCGTGTACGTCTATCAGTCGACCGTCGGGGTATGGGATGGCTTCACGAACCCCGTCAGCCATCTCGGGGTAATCAGTTCCGAAACGCTTCCGGGATCTCCAAGCACCACGATTTCGTACAAATATCTGCCAGACAACACCACGACCGGTGTCGTGGCTCAAATGGCCGAGGTCGACTACAACGGCGTGGCCCATGATGTCACCACTTACGACAGCGCTGGCCGCGCCAACATGACCAGTTTGGCCGACGGCAGCGAAAAGACTTCGATGGTTTATGGCTCGAACGCCACGGGACCGACGGCGACGGTGACCAGCTCACTGAACCATGTGAGCGTCTACCAGTTCAACAGCGCCGGGCTGCTGGTTTCCATCGCGGGGCAAGCCTTTGAAGGCTGCGCGGCGACCTTTGCCAGCAATGCCTACGACGCCAACGGCTTCATGCAGTCGTCCACGGACAACAACGGCAACGTCACCCAGTACACCTACGACGCCAGCGGGTTGCTGCAGAAAAAGGTCGAGGCGTTCGGAACGTCCGTACAGCGCACCACGGACTATGTCTGGGATACTGCGCCGGGTACGGATCGATTGTTGTCCGTCACGGTCGAGGGCTGGTCAAAGACAGCCTATACCTACAACGCGCAAAATCTCATGGCGTCCGAAGTGGCGACCAACCTGTTGGGGCGCGGCAACGCGAACCAGGCGCTCGCCACGACCTATACCTGGACGTTCTACGGCAACGGCCTGGTGAAGACTCTGACGGTCACGCCTCCGTCGAGCAGCAACACAGAGGTCGTCACCTATGACACCTTCGGGCATGTGACCGCCGTCGCCAACGGCCTCGGCCAGACCACCACCTACAGCAACTACAACGCGCTGGGCGAAGCAGGCCATGTTGTTGGCCCCAACGGCGACGTCACCGACTACGTCTACGACGCGCGCGGACGGGTCCAGACCAGGACGACCTATCCAAACGGTGCGGCGGCTACCTGGACCTACGGTTACGACGGCTTCGGCCTGCCCGCCAGCGAACTTACGCCCTTTTTGTTTTGGCGATGCCGGTGGTTTTGGGGCGACCGGATGTCCCATTTCTGCTCAAGCCCGCATTACCCTATAGTGCCGGGGTGAAATGTTGGAGTCGCCTTGATGAGCCGCCATTGGACGCTGGATGATATAGCTTGGAGCGACTTTGACTTGTCGAAAGTCGATGCCGATATTCTGCGCGCCGTCAAAGCTGCAGCGCTTGTCGAATATAATGCGCCGGATTATGTGACCTATCTCTGCAATGTCTTTGCCGACAAGCCGGAGATCAGGGAAGTCATCCATCAATGGGGGCGGGAAGAGGTTCAGCATGGTCAGGCCCTGGCGCGCTGGGCGACGCTTGCCGATCCGGGCTTCGATTTTGAGGTGGCGATGGCGCGGTTTCGCAATGCCTATGCCATTCCGACGGATGCGATTGAATCGGTGCGCGGCAGCCGCGCGGGCGAGATGATCGCGCGCTGTGTCGTTGAAAGCGGCACGTCGTCCTATTATACGGCCATCAAGGAAGCGAGCCGCGAGCCGGTGCTCAAACAGATCGCGGCCAATGTCGCGGCGGATGAGTTTCGCCATTACAAACTTTTCTATGATTGCTTCCATGCGCTGGATGAGGAAAAGCCCTCCGTGCTGGCGCGCCTGCGTGTGGCGGTCGGCCGCATCAGCGAAGCCGATGACGATGAATTGGCCTGCGCCTATTATTCTGCCAATACGCCGGATGATGGCAGCACACCCTATGATCGCGTGACCTATGCCAAGGCATATGAGAAGCGGGCACTCGGTCTTTATCGCCGCCAGCATGTCGAGCGCCTGATCGCCATGGTGGGCAAGGCGTCCGGCTTGAAGCCGCAGGGCTTGTTCATGCGCGGTATCAGCGCGCTGGCCTGGCGTTATTGGCAGTTCCGGAACTGGCGTCTGGCGTCGGCACCCGTTTAAACGGGTTTGGCGAGAGGTCCCAGTTCTGCAACGATTTGTTCATAGACAGAGCGCTTGAAGGGAACAATCAGTTCCACAAGCTCGGCCACAGGCACCCAGGCCCATTCACTGAATTCCTGATGGGCGTCAGCCATCAAGTCAATATCGGCATCCGTGCCCGTAAAGCGCATGGCAAACCATTTCTGTTTTTGCCCGCGAAACTTCCCCTTGAGCGCAATGCCGAGCAGATGCGGCGGCAGATCATAGGTGAGCCAGTCGCGCGTTTCGCCGATGATATGGGCCTGGGTAACGCCGGTCTCTTCCTGAAGCTCCCGGAAGGCGGCGACATCAGGCGCTTCGCCCTCGTCGACACCGCCTTGCGGCATTTGCCAGGTCAAGGCGCTGCCTGTATCGACTTCCTGGATACGGTTGCCGACCCAGACCAGACCCTGGTCATTGATGAGCATGACGCCGACGCAGGGGCGATAGGGCAGGCTTTCCGGGTCGCTTGTCGTGCGATGATCGGCATGTTTGGGCATATGGACACTCAATATCATTAAGGCGCAGGGCGCACGTCAGGGGGCGCTGGCGCTGACTTCGGCGAGCGCCGTCACCGGCACGAGGGCCAGATTCTTGCGCGGCAGGGTTTTAGCCCAATCGACCAATTCATCGACGGTGATCGGGAAAGCGGAGGCGATGCCGATGGCGCTGCCTGTCTGCGTGGCGGTGCGTTCAAGCGTGGACATGGAAAGCCCGATCACGTCCGGGTTCTGGACGGGATCAATGATGCGCGAGGCCGCCGCAATCGGCATGTTGATCCCGGCGGCTGTATGCGGCGCAAGACTGCGGGCCGAGCCGCCATTGTCCACAAAGAGCAGGCCGCGATCATTGAGTGATTTCATGACAGGTGTCATCGCCGATTGCGACGTTGTGAAACGGGCGCCCTGATAATTCATGACACCGGCATAGCCTGTGAAACGGGACAGGAGCCATTCAAGTCGCGTGATGTTTTCTTCGGCGCTGAGGCTGGTGAGCAATGTATAGGGGCCGGGGTCGTTTTGCGGATAGCCAAAGGGTTCCATCGGCAGTTCCAGAAGCACTTCGTGGCCTGCCTTGCGGGCGCGGCGGATCCAGCCTTGCAGATTGGAGCCATAAGGGGCGAAAGAGAGCGTGACTTCAGGAGGCAGCACTTCAATCGCGTGAGCGGTCGCGCTTTCGCTGATACCCATGCCGCTGACGACAAGGGCCACGCGTTTGGTGCCAGCAGGGAGTGTTGCAGCCGGACGGGCATAGACTTTCCAGGCGCGACGCCCATCCTGGGCAATGATCGGGAGCTTGCCAAATTTTCCGGGCGCGACAAGCGCGGCGTCCGGCACATCTGACAGGGGGCCGGAGACAGCGGCGGGCTGCGTCGATGTGTCGGTGCCATCAACGCTATTGGCGCCCGTGATCGTCACTTCGTCGGCCACGGATTTCCTGTCGAGACCCTTGGCGGCATCGAGCAGGGCCTGTTCGTCGGCACTCAGCATCCCGGCTGGATCGGGTGCCGGTTCCGTTGCTGCCGGGGCTGGCGGCGGCGGTGTGGTTTCTGTGCGCAGGTCGGCTGGCGCGGGGATGGGTTCGGGCGCCAGTGCCAGACGCACCAGAGGCTGCCCGCCAAAGCGATTGTCGCCGAGCATGATCCAGGCGAAGAGGCCGACATAGACGAGGGCGACAATGCCGACGACGATCCGCAGCACGCCAAAGCGGCCCCATCGCGACCTGGTGGGGCTATTTCCGGGACCGTTGGCAGCGATGTTGACGTTCATGGCGAAACCTTTGCCGGGCCAGACGGAATATTCTCAGAGTCGAAATCACGGAGATGACCTAGTTGGCCATCGCCGCCTTTTTCATGCCGCCCAGATAGGCGGCGTCCTTGCGGATGCCATTCATCAGATCGATCGCGTAAAGAAGTTGCTTGTCGTCTTTCTTGTCGGCGGGCACGAAACTGTCAGAACCGGCTTGCTCGTCGCCTTTTTCGGCAGCGAGATGGCCGGGCAATTCCGCTTCGCCCGTCACCATCTGGCGCTTCTTTTTGCCTTCAGGGTCTTCCTGCGAAACGACAATGTCGGGATCAATGCCCTTGGCCTGAATTGAGCGCCCGGCGGGCGTATAATAGCGTGCCGTCGTCAGGCGCAGCGCGCCATCCGAGCCGAGCGGGATGATGGTCTGGACGGAACCCTTCCCGAAAGAACGCGTGCCGAGAATCGTCGCACGGCGATGATCCTGCAACGCACCGGCGACAATTTCGGAAGCTGATGCCGACCCGCCATTGACGAGCACGATGATCGGTTTGCCGTCGGCCGTGTCGCCGCCGCGGGCATTGTAGCGCTGGGTGTCTTCGGCATGACGGCCACGGGTCGAAACAATTTCGCCCCCATCAAGGAAATCGTCAGACACGGAAATCGCCTGATCGAGCAGACCGCCAGGATTGTTGCGCAGGTCGATGATGTAACCTCTGATCTTGTTCTTGCCGATCTGCCTGGAGAGATCATCAAGCGCATCGTCCAGCAGATCGGTTGTCTGCTCGTTGAACGAGGTCACGCGGATATAGCCGATATCGCCGTCACGGTGATAGCGCACCGACTTGATGGTGATGACATCGCGCGTCAGCGTCACGTCGAAAGGATCGGGCACATCCTTGCGCACGACCGTCAGGATAATCCTGGTGTTGACGGCGCCGCGCATCTTGTCGACCGCGTCGCTCAGCGTCAGGCCGAGTATCGGCTTGCCGTCAATATGGGTGATGTAATCATTGGGGCGCAGACCGGCGCGGCTCGCGGGCGTGTCGTCAATTGGCGTCACGACTTTGACGACGCCATTTTCCATGGTGACTTCGATGCCGAGGCCGCCAAATTCGCCGCGCGTCTGTGACGACGTGTCGTGATGGCACGCCGGACAACGGGAACGCGCTCGACATTCTCGGACAAGTACATGTGCTCGCGCGACTTCGCCAGGTCCTCGATGCTCGCAGCGAAGCGCTCGAACGTTTGCTGCTTCAGGCCGAAGATGTCGACCTTCTTGCCAAAGCGCACGCGGAGATCGAAGGAACGTCCGTCAGGGGCGAACCATCGTTCTTGCGCCGATGATGCGGTCGCTCCAAGGCTGCTCGTTCTCGACCATGTGTTGCTCTTGAACATCGCGGTTGGTCCTCTCTCTCTTGGAGCGACGGGAATCCCGGAACTTGCTAGCGAACGACGACGTCAGACCGTGCGGGCTGGCGCGCGCGGGGGAATCCTGCGGCTCGAACTCGGCCTCGAGCCGTCTCGAATCCTCGAACGTATCAGCGCGTAACCTTCTTCCTGACTGCGGTTCTCGGGCGCTGACATGTTCACAATCGTGAACTGGTCGACGTGCTCGTAGAGGTACCGTGTGGCGTGCTCACGCTCCGCCTCATCGAGCGCCTCCGCCGAGGAATCGTCAGGTACGACGACGCTCGGAGGAGCTCGACCGAGTGCCCCTTTGGGTAGGACCGGGGCTGTACGTTCGTGACGAGGTCGACCTTCCCTGCGAGCAGCGGCACGCCGCACGAAGCAGCTCGGGATC
>CAVPQF010000152.1:0-38493 GCA_963707225.1 uncultured Gammaproteobacteria bacterium | reverse complement strand
AGAAAGATAAAAGAAGTCGGGCATGATACATCGCCGACTCCGGTTTTGCAGCCCACCGTCGTTCAGCTTGCTCGGGGGTTGTCGCGCATTCAGCCGTATGGACGGCTGTTCGGTTTTCCGCCTGCATCAGGCGGCCAGGCGTTCGCCGCTGGCCAGCGCGGCGAAGTAGTCGCGGGTCAGGCGCAGCTGCTCGCCGGCAGTTTCGGCGCGGTTGACCACCTGCCGGAACGCGGCGTTCTCGGGGCGGTCCTTCGCGTACCAGCCCAGGTGCTTGCGCGCGATGCGCACGCCGGCCGGTTCGCCGTAGAACGCGTGCAGGTGTTCGAGGTGGCCGAGCAGGATCGCGGCGACCTCGGCCGGTTCCGGCTCGGGCAGCAGTTCGCCGGTGGCGAGGTAGTGGGCGATCTCGCGGAAGATCCACGGCCGGCCCTGGGCGCCGCGGCCGATCATTACGGCGTCGGCGCCGGTGACGGCGAGCACGTGCTTCGCCTGCTGTGGCGTGCAGACGTCGCCGTTGGCCAGCACCGGGATGCGCACGGCGGCCTTCACCGCGGCGATGGTGGCGTACTCGGCCTCGCCTTCGTACTTGTCGGCGCGGGTGCGGCCGTGCACGGCCAGCGCGGCAATGCCGGCGTCCTCGGCGATGCGCGCGATGTTGAGTGCGTTACGGTTCTCGCGGTTCCAGCCGGTGCGGATCTTCAGTGTCACCGGCACGTCGACGGCATCGACCACCGCCTTGACGATGCGCGCCACCAGCGGCTCGTCCTGCAGCAGCGCGGAGCCCGACCACACGTTGCACACCTTCTTGGCCGGGCAACCCATGTTGATGTCGATGAGCTGCGCGCCGTTGGCGACGTTGAAGCGTGCCGCCTCGGCCAGCATCGCCGGATCGTAGCCGGCGATCTGCACGCTGACCGGTTCGGGTTCGCCGGCGTGGTCCATCCGGCGCAGCGACTTGCGCGTCTGCCACAGGGTCGGGTCGGCGCTGGTCATCTCGGACACGGCCAGGCCCGCGCCGAGCCGCTTGCACAGCAGGCGGAACGGCTTGTCGGTGACGCCGGCCATCGGGGCCAGCACCAGCGGCGGGTCGATGCGGTAGGGGCCGATTCGCATCCGCCCATTGTAAGTGAATCGCAGGAAGCTGCCGCGCCGACGGCTTCCGGGATCGCTTATTGGCGATGACGCCGTTGGCGCGTGCGCCAGAACAGGAACCGGCGCTGCCGGTGTGCCACCTCAGGTAGGCGTCCGGTTGTCCGCCACGTCGCCCGGCGCGGTGGTGTAGTCGCCATTGCCTTGCAGGTCGAAACGGTTGACCGTCAGCTGCAGCCGGCGCGCGCCGGCGAAGTCGTAGCCGAGCTTGGCGAAGCCGTCCGTGCTGCGCGAATCCATCAGGTCGCCCTGGGTGCCGTCGACGACGATCAGCCGTCCCTTCGCGTCGGAATACATGCCGCGCTTGCGCCACGACGCACCGGCGACCAGATCGAACGCGCCGCGGCGCAGGCCCAGCAGGTACGCCGCGCCGTAGCCAAGGCCGTTCGCACCGCGGGTCGGCGCGCTGGAGTTGACGGTGACTTCCTGGCGCACGCCGTCCTGCTTCGGCCTGCTTGGTGATGATGTTGATGATGCCGCCGGCGGCACCCAGGCCCTGCATCGAGTTGGGTCCCTCGACGATCTCGATGCGCTCGATCATCGCCGGGTCGATCGTGTACGCATCGCGCGAACCCTTGCGCAGCGGGCTCGATTGCGGCACGCCGTCGATCATGTACAGCGGATTGCGCCCGCGCAGGGTCTGCCCGCGCGAGCTGGGCTTCTGCGTCGAGGGGGCGAACGAGGGCAGCAGGTTGCCGATGGCGTCGGAGAGGTCCGGCGTGATCGCCAGCTGCTGGCGCAGGTCCTCGCTGGTGATCACCGTGATCGTGGTCGGCAGCGCGCCCTGGCTCTGCGGCATGCGATGCCGGCTCAGCCGTGCAGCGGTCCGTCCAGCGGCAGCGTCGCCACGCGCACATGCCGGTGCTTGAAGAAGATCGCGAACAGCACCGCGACCATCAGCGAGTACAGCGCGAACGTGGTCCAGATGCCGTGCCAGTCCTTGCTGCCGTCGGCGTGGGTGAACCACAGGTCGATGATCACGCCGCTGATCGAGCTGCCCAGGATCGCACCGATGCCGTTCGTCATCAGCATGAACAGGCCCTGCGCGCTGGCGCGGATCGCCGGGTCGCTCTGCTCCTCGACGAACAGCGAGCCGGAGATGTTGAAGAAGTCGAAGGCCATGCCGTAGACGATGCACGACAGCACGATCATCCACAGCCCCTGGCCCGGGTCGCCGTAGGCGAACAGGCCGAAGCGCAGCACCCAGGCGACCATGCTGATCAGCATCACCGTCTTGATGCCGAAGCGCTTGAAGAAGAACGGGATGGCGAGGATGAACAGCGTTTCGGAAACCTGCGAGATCGACATGATGATCGCCGGGTAGCGCACGGCGAGCATGCCCTTGTACGCGTCGACGTTGGCGAAGTCGTGCAGGAAGGTGTCGCCGTAGGCGTTGGTCAGCTGCAGCGCCGCGCCCAGCAGCATGGCGAAGACGAAGAAGATCGCCATCTTGCTGTTCCGGAACAGCGCAAACGAGGTCAGCCCCAGCGTATCCAGCCACGAGGTGCGTGCCTGCCCGCGCAGGCGCGGCGGGCACTTCGGCAGGCTGAACGCATACAGGCCGAGCAGCAGCGCCGCGCCGGAGGCGACGTAGAACTGGCCGCCCGAGGTTTCCAGATGCAGCAGGCTCACCGTCCACATCGCGGCGATGAAACCGACCGTGCCCCACACGCGGATCGGCGGAAACACCAGCACCACGTCCGCGCCCTCGGTTTTCAACGCGTTGTAGGCCACCGCGATCGCCAGCGAGATCGTCGGCATGTAGCACATCATGTTGAGCAGCATCACCCAGAACAGCGTGTTCGGGTTGTCGATCGAGGGCACGATGAACAGCACGATCGCGCCGCCGATGTGCAGCAGGCCGTAGAGTTTTTCCGCGTTGAGCCACTTGTCCGCGATCACGCCCATCAGCGAGGGCATGAACAGCGAGGCGATGCCCATGGTCGAGAAGATCGCGCCGAATTGCGCGCCGGACCAGTGCCGGTACTGGAACCAGTACGCGCCGATGGTGATCAGCCATGCGCCCCACACGAAAAACTGCAGAAAATTCATCGCCACGAGGCGGAGCTTGATGCTCATCGGCCGGTATCCAGCATGTCGGGTTCCCCAGGAAAGGCCGAGGGAAAGCCCCGTGGCCATGAAGCCCGGGCAGGTTAGATGAATCGCCGGGCGCCCGGCAAGGCGCGCTGCGGCGCGGACTCAGCCGGCATCGCTCAACGCTGCGGCCACGCGCTCGCGCAGCATCGGCAGCAGCTCCGTCTCGAACCACGGATTGCGCACCAGCCACAGCCGGTTGCGCGGGCTGGGGTGCGGCAGCGGCAGACGGCCGTGGGCGAGATGGTCGTGCCACGCCTGCACGGTCTCGGTGAGGCGCGTGCCGCGCGCCACCCCGAGCAGGCCGGCCTGCGCGTACTGGCCGATCACCAGGGTCAGCCGTACCTGCGTCAGCAGCGGCAGCAGGCGCGGATGCCACGCCTGCGCACATTCCGGTCGCGGTGGCAGGTCACCGCCCTTGCCGCTACCGGGGAAACAGAAACCCATCGGCACGATCGCCACGCGGCCGGCGTCGTAGAACGCGACCTTGTCGATCCCCAGCCAGTCGCGCAGACGATCGCCGCTGGGGTCGTTGAACGGGATGCCGGTCTCGTGCACCTTGCGTCCCGGCGCCTGGCTGACGATCAGCAGCCGCGACGTCGCCGATGCCTGCAGCACGGGTCGCGGCCCCAGCGGCAGATGTACCGCGCAGATGCGGCACGCGCGGATTTCCGCCAGCAACCGGTCCACCGCGTGCGACTTCCGTGCGGCGCCGGCGCTCTTCCCGGTTCCCATTTCCGACTCCCGATTCCCGGCCATCAGGGCAGCAACTTGCCCGGATTGAGGATGCCGTCCGGGTCGAAGGCGGCCTTCACCGCGCGCATCAACGCGAGGGTTTCCGCACCAAGGGCCAGCGGCATGTACTCGCGCTTGACCAGGCCGATGCCATGCTCGCCCGACAGCGTGCCTCCCAGCGCGAGCACCAGCGCGAACAGCTCCGGCAGCGCCGCGTAGGCGCGCTCGATCTCGTCCACGTCGCGTGGCAGCAGGTTCACGTGCAGGTTGCCGTTGCCGGCGTGGCCGAAGCTCACGATGGGCACGGCGTACCTGTTCGCCAGCTTGCGCACGCCGTCCACCAGCGCGGGCAGACGGCTCACCGGCACCACGACGTCCTCGTTGATCTTGTGCTGGGTCACCGCGCGCTGCGCCAATGAGAGCGCCTTGCGCGCCGCCCACAGCGCGGCGGTTTCCGCCGCGTCGGTCGCCACCGCGAGCTCGACCAGGCCGGCGCCGCGTGCCGCACGCATCACCGCCGCGGCGGCGACATCCAGCGTCTCCGGCTCGCCGTCCACTTCGATCATCAGCAGCGCGCCGACCTCGGGCACGCCGGCTTCGGGGTGGAAATCGCGCGCCAGTTTCAGCGCCAACGCGTCCATGAACTCCAGCGCCGAAGGCGTCACCGGCTGCGCCATGATCCGCGCCACGGCTTGCGCCGCCGCGTCCGCGTCGGCATAGCCGGCACGCAGGGTGCGCACCGCGCCGGGCCGGGGCGTGAGCTTGAGCGTGGCTTCGGTGATCAGCGCCAGCGTGCCTTCCGAGCCGATCAGCAGGCGGGTGAGGTCGTAACCGGTCGAATCCTTGGTGGTGTGCGTGCCGGCACGAAAGCCCGCACCGGTACCGGCGACGGCGCGCAGACCGAGCACGTTGTCGCGCGTGGCGCCGTACTTCACCGCGCGCGGACCGCCGGCGTTGCAGGCGAGGTTGCCGCCCACCGCGCACCACGGCGCCGAGCCCGGATCGGGCGCCCAGAAGAAGCCGTGCGGCGCCAGCGCCCGCTGCAGCATCTCGTTGGTGACGCCGGGTTCGACCACCGCGAGGCGGTCATCGGGAGCGATGCGCAGGATGCGATCCATCCGCGCGAAGCACGCCACCACGCCGCCGGCCAGCGGCACCGAGGCGCCGGTGGAACTGGTGCCGCCGCCGCGCGCGGTGATCGGCACCTTGTGCTCGCGGCAGGCGCGCACCAGTGTTTCCACCTGTGCGTGTTCGGTGGGAAACACCACGGCATCCGGCAGCGCGTGCAGGCGCGAGTTGTCGCAGGAATAGGCGATGCGTTCGGCTTCGCCGACCGAGCGCGCGTCGGCCGCGAAGATCGTGCACAGCGTGTCGAGAAGGGCAGGAGGCAGCATGCGCCAAGTCTAGCGCCGAACCGGCGCGTGACGGCCGATGTCGTCGCTGTCTAGACCGCAAGCTTGGGAATGTCGACCTTGGGCAGCAGGCGTACGGTGAAATACTTGTCCTGGTAATAGCGGATCTTGTTGCACATCACCGGATGCGGAATGCCTTCGTACAGGAAGACTTCCTTCTCATTTCCCATCGCCTTCAATTCCTGGGGAAGCATCAAGGCACGCCGCTCTTCCGAGTGGCTTCGCGATGTTTCGCGTCCGCGCGTGATGCTTTCCTTGCGCACGGTGGTATAGCCGAGCATGTCGGAATAGTCGTTGGCGTCCTGTTGCTCGCGCGGGGCGAACACGATCTGCAGCGCGTGGTTGGTGATCAGCGTGCGCGAGACGTCTTTCCCGTATGTGGCGTCGAGCTGCGACATGCTCTGGATGATCGGTAGCAGGCGGAGGTTGTAGCCGGCCATGTAGGAAACCGCCGAGGCGATGATCTCGATTCGGCCGATCGAGGTGAACTCGTCCATCAGCAGCAGGCACTGGTATTTCAGCGCCGGATTGGTCTGCGGCAGCTCCTTGGTATTCAGGTTGATCAGCTGGCTGAAGAAAAGATTCACGATCAAGCGGCTCTCCGCCAGCTTGTTGGGCTGGATGCCGATGTAGATCGTCATCTTCCTCTTGCGCACATCGGTCAGCAGGAAATCGTCATCGCCGGTCGCCGCATCGAGCACGGGATTGATCCATGCATTCAGCGGTTCCTTGAACGTGCCGAGGATCGAGGCGAAGGTCTCGTTTGCCTGCGACAGCAGGTTGGCAAAGGCGGATTGCGCATTGCCGCTGAGGAATGCCTGTTGCGCCAGCAGTTGATAGAGCTGTTTCAGGTCCGAGCCATCGCCGGATGAAAGCCGGTAGACGGCGCCGAGAGTAGGTTTGCTGCGCAGCTGCAACGGGATGCCGTTCCTTTCGTCGTCATCCCATTTCTCGAACAGATACAGCGTGAAGGCCATGAACGCATTGCGCGCCTGGCTCACCCAGAATTTCTGTTCATCCGCCCCGTCCGGATAAAGCATCGCGGCGATGCTCATCAGATCCGAAACGCGGAAGGCGGGATCCTTCGACACGTAGCTCAGCGGATTCCAGCGGTGACTTCGCCGATCTTCCGCAAATGGATTGAACAGATAGATTTCCTGTCCCTGACTGGCGCGCCAGCCGCTGGTCAGTTCGTAGTTCTCCTGCTTGATGTCGAGAACCACGGTCGATTCGCCGTATTCGAGCAAATTCGGGATCACCACGCCCACGCCTTTGCCCGAGCGCGTCGGCGCTGCCAGTATCACGAACTGCTGTCCGCTCAGTCTGACCAGCTCGCCCTTGAACTTGCCGACCAGGATGCCGTTGTCCGTGCGCTTGAACATGCCGTGCCTGCTCAGGTCGCCGGCATGGGCGAAACGGGCGTCACCGTGGATGGACGGCTTCTTCTTCCGGGCCAAAAAATACAGCGCGAACAGCCACAGCAGGGCCGGCAGACCGAAACCGATATAACCGCCCGCCTTGATGCGGCCAAGGTACGGTTGCACTTCCGGCCGATTCAGGGCATGCAGGTAACCCAGGTAGGTATTCCATTTGAGCGAGCCGGCATCCAGTCGGAGGAACAGCAGCGTCAGGAACCCTGAAAAGTATTCTCCGGCCGCCAGCACGATCAACGCCAGGAGCATCGCCCAATACCATTTTCCCTTGTTCATGAAGTTCTATCCTGTGATACGTGCTTTCGAGCGCTCTTCATCGCCTGATCTGCTTCCGTGCGAACTCACTGGGCGGGTATTCGTGTTGCCTTGAACCCGCATTGGGCACGTCCGGCTGGGCGCTTGCCGGTGGCTGCAATCCTGATTGTTTCGCCATCGCATGGATAGCGAAACGATGGTTGACATGACGTCCGACCCTCAAGTCATATGGATCGGGTTCGCCGGTTGCAGTCCAGCTTCCTGGTACATCGGCACTGGTGTCGGCGCAGGCTGTTTTGGCGCAACCTGCGTCAGGGCGAGGCTGCTTTGCTCCACGGTGGTGCTCGCCGCCGACTGTGTTTGCACATGCGCGAGTTGCTTGAAGAGGGACTGCATGTCTCCCTGCACCGCGAACGTACGCGAGCCGTCGTCACTCAACACCACATGATCAATCCGGCTCATGCCGTCGCGCCGCGCAGCCACGGCAAGGGCGGCGGCGAGATTCTCGCTTTGCCGATCCGGAGTACGCTGCTGCCTGGCATCCAGCAGATGCACTCCGCGCAACGCTTGCTGATACAGCGCATGGTCGGGATGCGACGCATCATTCAACCGGAGTGGTGTGGCATGTGCCGGGGCAGTTGGCGCGGCGGGTCCGGCGCTGGTCTGCGTATGAGTCAGCGTCTCAAGTCGGTGCATGGTGTTCGGGCCTGCCAGGCCGTCCACCTTCAGATGCTGTTCGCGCTGGAACGCTTCGACCGCGTGTCTGGTGCGCGCGCCGTAATCGCCATCGACCGTCAGTGGATGGCCCGAGGCATCGCGATAGCCTTGTTGGTTCAGCAACTCCTGCAGACGGCGATTGTTCTGGTTCGAATTCGTGTGGGCATGCGCGAAAGGCTCGGAAGTGCCAGGCACATAACCGTGAGCGATCTTCTGGTCCCACGCCGTCGTCGCCGTTTTTCTGTCCGCCAAGCCATTGGTGCCGCCGTTGATGTCGCGACAGGCCGCCGTGACATTCTGCTGGTCGTGGTTGGCGACGACGCGCGACTCCCAGTAGTGCACGGCAATTTTCGCGGCGATCTCGCGGCTCTCGGCCAGCTCCGGATGGTTGACCAGATCCAGGCCCATTTCCCTGCCGACTTGTTCGTAGTTGGCACGCCCGGTCAGCTGGACGAAGCCGCGGCCGTGATACTTCCAGCCATCTCCCGTTTCGGTGTTGCCGAGATTCACCCTGCCCCAACGGCCGCCATAGATTTCGTTGGCGATGGCCTCGGGGCCGCCAGAGGCGATCTCACTGGCCTTCTTGAGATCGTTCATGCCGTTGCGACCGGAAAATACCGCAAGCAGGCGCTCACCCGAGTAGTTCAGGTTCTCGTTCATGCGCGCAAAACCACCGGATTCGACCTGCATCTGTCCCATGAAATTACCCAGTTCCAGGTGGCCCTGGATTCCACTGTTCATGGCGACCTGCATCAGGTAGTCGGCATTGTCTTTGGATGACATGGTCTGGTTCCTTCAGTCAAAGTCCGTGATGAATGATTCGATCAATGCGCGCCGGGCAAACCGTGCGCAGTGATCTGTGAATCGCTTTTCCATGTGAGCGTGGTGTCGATGATGCCGTCGTCCTGCGATTCGACGATATTCGACGACTGGCACTGCATCTTCTTGACGACACGGGCGTCGCCTTGGCGTTGCACGATGACTCCGCCATCGTTGAAGCCGGTTCCGGCAATCGAGTAGACAATGTATTTGTAGCCATCCTTGACGAAGGAGTAGGCAGTGCCGCCCGAGGCGCCTCCGTAGACCAGGTGAGATCGCATGAACACGCCGTCCGACGGCTGATCCTTGGCGGGGTAGACAAGCTCCGGTGCGGAGGGCCGCCCATAGGCGTAGTAGAAACGTCCGTGCCCCTGGCTTGCGTCGCCGGACGCGCACATCGACACGATTTTTTCGCCGTTGCCGAGCGGGCATGAAAAAACGACCTTGTCCGTCGAGACGCACAAGGTGCTGGCCGTGTTCGTTGCAAGCGATGGCAGTGAGCACATGCCCAGAAGAATCGCGAATAGTGTGGTGGTGCAGTTCGGCTTCATGGATGTGCGTTCCAGGGCTTGGCTTCTATGGTCATGCATACGAATGGCGCATCGGCAATAGTGCGGGCAGTTTCAAGCTAGAGTCCCACACGCACTAGGCGTCATCCGTCGACTGTTTCCCGTATCGCGCGTGTTGTGCGTGACAAAAGCGCGTGTGCCTCGTTGATGGAGCAACAGGGGCGGAACGTGCATCCGGTTCACGAGATTCCATGGCGCGATGAGCTACAGGGCCGCCGCAGGGTGGGGTGGTGGTTGGGTCCTCTGTTCCTGCACGATCTGTGACGGATGCGCCGAGTCCAACGGCTTCTGTTGCATGACGAGCTGCCACGCGGCACTGCTCTGTTCGATGGGTGTATTGCTGGCCTGCACCGTTTCCACGTGAGTGATCTGCTTGAACGACGAATTCAGATCACCCTGTACGGCAAAGGTTCGTGCCGCATCGTTGCTGAGCACGACGTGATTGACTGCCTGCAAGCCATCGCGTCGCGCAGCCACCACCAGGGAGGCGGCGAGATTGTCACTGTGCTGATCGGGCGTTCGATGGTGTTCGGCGTCCAGCCGATGCACAGCATCACGCGTTTGCTGATAGAGCGGATGATCCGGATGCGTTGTGTGATCCAGCCGCGCCGGAGCCGCCGCTGGCGCCGGCTGGTCGTCGAACCATGAGCCGGGATGGCGCAGCGTATCGAATGTCTTGGACGCGTCTCGGGCAAAGGATTGCGCAGCGTGTTCTGCGACATGGATGCCTTGTAAAACATTTTCGCTAACCGTATGGGTGACATTGCTCGCTGTGTGTTCAACCGCTTGCGCTGCATGCTGCACGCCATGCTCGACAGCATGGGCGCCTTGAGACAAAGCGTGCTCCGTAGCGTGGACACCTTTCAGCACATCGTCGTGGACAGTATGCGCAACGCTCTGCGCGGTACGCTCGACCGCATGGACTCCACGTTCGACAGCATGCATACCCTGCACGGCCTCGTGAGCAACGTACTGCGCACCATACTCAACGGCGTGCGCGCCTTGTGTGATTTCATGGGCAGCGGCATGACCAATCGCCATGCCACTTTCTACCGCCAGCTTGGGTAATTCCCAGCTCGCGGACAGACCAGTGCGCAAATCCATGACATCGCTGCGATAGCGGTCGATCATGCCGTGATGCGCGCGATACCGCGCTTCGCTTTCCGGGCTGATGATCGAGTGGCCGAGAGTCTTGCTGTCGGGTACAAAGCTGTCGATGCCGTGAGCGCCGAGGTCTATCGCCTTGAGTGGATCGCGCAGGCTCAAGATGCCTCCGTCGTCGCGATAACCGGCGCTGGTCAACCGATCGATATCTTGCTGCGCTGCATAAACATGGACTTCGCCAAAATGAGCGCTACCGGCGCTGACAACATCCGTGGCACGGACATGATCAATCACCTGATTGCCACCTTTTGGGACATCCTGAAGCAAACCGGCAGCGCCGTACGCATTGAACGTTTCACCATGCAACCCGAATCGCGACGCAGTGATTTCGGCCAATGTGCCCCCGAGCGAATGACCGGTGACGGTGACATTGAGCGGCCGGTGATTCGCCTCAGCATCAGCCTTGGCTTCATTGAGCACCCGTCGCGTAAATGCCATGGCATCGGGTGTTTGCAGATTTAACCCGGCAAGGACCATGCCTCCATCCGTAAGAACGCCATCGCGGACAATCTGTTCGGTCCCACGATGAGCGATGACGATGTCATCGGTTCCCACGCGCTGATAGGCAACGCCCTGATATCCGGTGACCGGATCGCTGCTCTGGTCGAAGATCTTGTAGTCGATGCCTGCGATGGAGACTATCTGGCTGAGCCGGTGATCCTTGTAAGAATCCTGAGCCAGCAGGGCATACATGTCGGTTGCTGTGGTCATTGGAAATCTTCCCTGGCGGACAGGGTCACCGTGAACATGTCCTGTTGCCATTCAGGCTTGAGATTCCTGTACTCCGCAGGCAGCACACCGCTGACGAACGGAGGTGCCGGTCCGCCGCGCTCAATGGCTTCAAATTGCTTCTTGCTGAAATAGCGGGTTTCGGACGCCTGTTTCAGAATGCTGTCCGCGAACAGATCAGGGCTGAGATCAACCTTCCCGGCCTTCAGGGAAGCCGTGGCCGCCACTACTGCCCAGTGACAGACGCCGAGGCCGAAATAGTCCTCGTCCTGAAGCAGGTCGACATAGAGTGTGCCCTTGTAGACGTTGTCACTGACATGTGAAAACTCAATCGGAACGCTTTTCTCTGGCGGCAATGTTGCGCCGCTGATCGGGGTCAGCGGCACACAGCGATCGTTCGATACCTTGTATTGAACGAACCCATCGACCGAATCGAATGGCCCTGGCGCGCCCTGAATGGTCATGGTGATTTCATAACGCATCTTGGGATGTGCGTTCTGCTTGATATCAGGAGTTTTCATGGGAGAACCGCAGGCAGAGGTGATCAGGACCAGAGAAAGAATCAACGAGAGGGATAGGTGCTTTGACATGGCTGTTCGATCGCCTGATTCATGTGACTGTTGAATACGGGGGATCGGTCGGGTGGCAGACGTCAACGCCGATGAGAGCAACCCAGGCGACTGGTCCGATCCATGGCACCCTCATGGCGCCTAGGGTAGATACCCGTATTCGCTGATGATGGTATTGAGGATGGCGGCGTTGGTGGCGACTTTGGCGCCCTTGCAGGTCGACATGTAAGCCCGGCGCAAGCCAGCGCTGGCAGGTGGGTTAAAGCCTTGGGGTGGGTGGTAAACAGCTAGGCCGGCGGGGGCTGGACTGTGCCAGTAAGCCATCGCGGCAGTGCAGCCAGGACCCCCGTTAAGGCCTACCACACCAGGCATGCCGGCCATGCAGGTGTAGACAGTGCAGGGTTCGGGAACTTGAGCGTGAACTGTGGTCAGGCTGGCGGCAGCACCGAGGATGACAGTGGCAAAAAGGGCTCGTAGTTTCATGGCGGGGCTCCTAAGCGAGAGGATGGGCAATTACCCTGTTGTCGAACACGCGTCGTCTTTATCGAGGCCACATGGCGTGCGGATCACGGTCTAAAGGCTCATCGCAATCGATGGCTGCACGTGCGTCGGTACGGCCACCGTCAGCGCAGGCTCGACCGGCTTTGGCACCATGGCTTGCGCGACCGCGCTGCTTTTTTCGATTGGCGTGTTCACTGCCTGGGCTGTTTGCACTTGGGTGATCTGTCGCTGCGGCGAATCCGGCTTGCCCTGCACGGCGAAGGTGCGTGAACCGTCTTCGCTGAGCGCGACGCTGTCGATTTTGGTCATGCCTTCGCGCTTGGCGGCGACGACCAGCCCTGCAGCCAGTTGGTCACTTTGTTGATCCGGCTTGCGACCTAGATTCGC
Source organism: uncultured Gammaproteobacteria bacterium (assembly GCA_963707225.1). Lineage (GTDB taxonomy): Bacteria > Pseudomonadota > Gammaproteobacteria > Xanthomonadales > Rhodanobacteraceae > Rhodanobacter. The sequence goes on along the minus strand of CAVPQF010000152.1, from coordinate 25,960 downwards.
ATCGAGCTTGTGCACGCCGGCGAGCGCTTGTTCGTATAGCGCGTGGTCCGGGTTCTTCGAGTCGGCAAGGCTGGGTGCGACGTTTTTGACTTGCGCCTGATCCAGTGCTTTCAGCGTCTTCATACCGACGGTGCCGTCCACCTTGAGGTGGTGATCGTGCTGGAAGCGTTCCACCGCGTTGAGGGTATCCGGGCCGAAGGCGCCATCCGCCTTCAGCGGCTTGCCATTGCTGCCGGTGTAGCCGAGTTTGGCGAGGTCGGCTTGCAGGTCATGCACGGCGGTGCCGTGGGCGCCTTGTTTGAGGACGGAGCCAGCCTTGTCTGAAGTATGGCTGGAGCCTTTTGTGGCCGGGCCCAGCTTGAGCGTGCCCATCGCCTCGTCGAACCGTTCGGCACGGCTTTCGACGGCTTTGGCGTTGGCCTTGTCGTGGCCGTACCCCGTGGCGTTGATGAACTTCTGGAGATCATCACGAATCGGTGGGTCGCCCGCTTGCACCGTTCCACCGATGAGCTTTTCCGACTTCCCTGCCAGGAAGCCGACAAACTGCGGGCCGACGGATCCAAACTGGTTCTCATAGTCGGCAATGCCCAGCTGCAATTTGCGGTCTTTGCTGATGGCATCGGCCGCAGCCGGGTTCTGCTTGCGAACCTGATCGATAACGTCGTCCACGCTCGCGATGGACTTGTCCAATTGCTTGTTGGTGAACTGGTCAATCTTGTCCTGCGGGACCGCTTGCAACTTGACGTCCAGTATATTCAATTCAGTGCGTGACAGTCCGCCGTGTTGCGACAGCTTTTTGATGTCGTCATCGCTGAATCCATGCTCCTTCAAGAACCCTTTCACTTCCGCCCCATTCTTGCCCACGTCGAATTGCAGCAGGCCGAACGTGTAGGTGCTGCTGCCTTTCTCGGCGTAGGTAAACCGGTTCAGGTCTTGTGTGTTGCCCCCGAGCTCCGTTGCAAGGAAAAGCGTGCGCAACTGGTCATGGGTGATGGTGGCATTGTTTGGCATGACGAACTCCTATCAGTTCATGTCGGGGGATCAGCCCCCGAAACAATAGTTGTGAGTAAAGTCGATCAAGCCCTTGCCGGAAATATCTTGCGGCGTAGCGGCAATACTGTTCAGATAGAAGTTTCTCGTGCACAATCGGGCTCCATCGAGGCTTCGATGGACGGAAACGATGGCGAGAACTCGCAAGGCACTGGCGGCGCAAGTTGACGTTGCCCATCTGATCAGCGCGGGAGTGTTGGCCAGCGTGTGTCCGCGCGCCCTGATCGAGGAGGTGTTGGCGGACACCGGCAAGGCCAGCCAGCGCGAGCGCCGGCTGCCGGCGCCGGCGGTCGTGTACTACGTCATGGCGCTGGCGCTGTGGCGGGAGGCGCCCCTGGAGGAAGTGCTGCGCGTTGTGTGCGAAGGCCTGCAGTGGTTGGGCGGCGGCGAAGCGGGCGCGGTGCAGGCCAGCAAGTCGGCGATCTCGCAGGCGCGCACCCGATTGGGGCCCGAGGTGATGCGTCGACTGGCCGAACGGGTGCTGCGGCCGCTGGCCGCGCCGGAAGCGCCGGGGGCTTGGTATCGGGGGTTTCGCGTCATGGCGCTGGATGGCAGTTGCCTGGACGTGGCGGATGAGGCGGCCAACGCCGCGTTCTTTGGCTACCCCGGCGCCTCGCGTGGCGAGACCGCTTTCCCGCAGGCACGGGTGCTGGGCTTGGTGGAATGCGGCACGCATGCGGTGGTGGCGGCCAGCGTGGCCCCCTACCGCCGTAGTGAACAGAGCCTGGCCGCCGAGCTGCTGCCGGCCAAGCTCACGGCGGACATGCTGGTGCTGGCTGACCGCAACTTCTACGGCTTCAAGCTCTGGCAGAGCGCCTGTGCCAGCGGCGCCAAGTTGGCGTGGCGGGTCAAGTCCAACCTGGGGTTGCCGGTGCAGCAAGCGTTGCCCGATGGCTCCTACCTCAGCACGGTCTTCGACAGCGCGGATCGCGCGCGGTGCTCGGGACAAACGGTGCGGGTGATCGACTACGCGCTGCAGGGCCTGGCCACGCCGGGGCAAGACCACTACCGGCTGGTGACCAACCTCCTCGATCCGCAGGCGGCCCCGGCCCTGGAGTTGGCGGCGCTGTACCACGAACGCTGGGAGATCGAGGGCGTCTTCGACGAGTTCAAGACGCACTTGCGTGGCCACAGCACAGTGCTGCGCAGCAAGACGCCGGAGTTGGTGCAGCAGGAGCTGTGGGGCTTGCTGCTGGCGCACTTCGCCGTGCGCCAGCTCATGGCGCAAGCCGCCTGGCCCAGAGGGCTCGATCCGGATCGTTTGAGCTTCACTCACGCCGTGCGCGTGATCAAGCGCAAGATGCCGCAAGCTGCGGCCGTTCCCCCCTGAGCGCCTGGCAGCGTGGCGTCATGCGCTGCTCGACGCGATCGCTCAGGGCCGCTGCGTCAGCAGTCGGGGTCACTTCAACCCGCGCGGCGTCAAGCGCAAGATGAGCAACTTCAACGTCCGCCATCGCGGCGAGTTACTCCACCAGAGGCATCAGCCAGTGCCGGTGCTTCGTATCTGAACAGTATTGGGCGTAGCGGGCTGCATCTGGAAATGCCCAAACATATCGTCGTTGCAGATCTGCACGGCTTTGCGCTGCGCGCCGTCCTGCAAGGTGCACATGCCACCGTAGCTGTTGTTGCTGTTTGCCGTGCCCACGGGCAGATTGATGAGACGGCTGCAACTGATGATCTTGCCGCTCTGCTTCTGCTCTATTAGGGACTTGTTGAACGAGGGGATCCGGATGCTGGGGTCGCGGTAAGTCACCACGTTCATGCATGCGTCGCCATCGCCCGGCAGTTCGCACGATGAATCGTCGATGATGTACTTCTCGTTGCGCGCGAGCATACCAATGCGTGCTGTATAAGCCTGCTGGAGGCATGCCTCGTCCTGGCAAACATCCCGGGTGTACGTAATCCAGTGACGTTGCTCTTCGATCAGTGCCTTCTTGCTGGACGGAGCGACCGCTGCCAGCGCCGCCTTGTAAGTTTGTTGCAATTTGTCATCCAGTGCGGATGTCTGGGCATCCTTGCAGATCAACGTTTCCGTTGTTCCCGAAGCCTTGGCGCAATCGAAGCTGGCGGAAATCGCCCGTGGAGCCACCGCGAGCAAAGACACGCTGAGGAGGTAGATAGAGATGAAAGTTTTCGTGGCGAGCATGGGCTATTGAATCCGCACGGGCCGGCTGCAGGCGGAATAATAGGCGCGACAGTTAGTAGTGCTTGACGTACACTTTTTAGTCGCTTGTTGTGTGGCGTCGGTCGTCGTTGGACCAGCAGAGAAACTATACGTTTTATCGCCCAACACCATCGCGACGCATTCATTGCGATATGAAATCAGCCGCGTGCAATTCAATCCACCTTTGGCGTGGCAATCTTCCTCTGCCGTTTGCCACGCGCCTGCTTCGTCTGTTCTATCAACAGCTACACCGAGCTTTCCCAAGGAGTCATCAGACACCATCGCCCCATAATGATCCACCCAGATTTGCGGAGGCGGTTGTGGCCGCTGTGGCTGTTGCGCACCGTTGTCAATAGGAGCGCAACCCGACCAATCCCGATTTTGAATGGGGATGCAATCCGCGCCCGGCGTTTGGGCGTGCAGCGCACCAGCACTTACAAGCAACAGAACAAATAGACAAAATGCTTTCATACTCAACCTCCCGCAGTCGGTGGGTTGGCCAAGCCACTACCTTGTTTCATCGTGTCAGAAGCGGCCGAATAACCGATTCCGCCTAGGCGAGGGTCACTAGGGGAGATGGAAGTAGGTGGAGAGTTATAACCACCTGCAGAGCGAGTACCCGTTGCGACTTGGTTTGCATTTGCTTGCGACGGCCCGTGCCCACCATACCCATACGACCCCGGCGGCTGTCCTTGCGGACCAGGTCGGGCGCCCGCGCCGCTAAAGGCTGAGTAAGCCATGAAGCTGCCCAGCGTGCCCTGGAAGAAGTTGCCGGCCATGGGGGGCACGGAAATGATCAGCATGGTCATCAGCAGGCCGATGCCGCCTTGTTCCAGCGATTGGGTGGACAGGCCTTCGCTGCTGGTCTGGAGCAGACCGTTGATGAAGTTAGTGGTCCACAGCGCGGTGGCCGCGCGCAAGGTGACCTGCAGCACAATGGCGGATACGAAGCTGAGCATTGCCAGCGAGAACAAGGTGGCCAGGCCATACAGCAGCCATTTCTCGAACAGGGCCTTGGTCTTGTTGAAGATCAAGCACAGGATGAACAGCGGGCCCAGCCCCACGAACAGGGCAATGGCGAAGTTGTACAACAACAGCATAGCGCCTACCGCCATCGGCGGGCTGGCAGTGCCGAAGATGACCAGATCCGCCGCGCGGGCCTTGTCAGACACGGTCTGCATGTCGCCGGGCGGGGCCTGCACGGCGTCGATGGCGGCCATGGCTGCCACGGTCTGGAGCAGGTTGTCGTTGATGCTCTTCTGAATGGTGCTGCTGTCGCCGGTGAACATCTGGTTGAGATCAGTGGGTATCTCGTTGGTCGCCAGGTTGTGCAGGTCGCTGCCGAAGATCGACATCGAGGTGGCCACGGTGACGATGAGCACGATTCGTGTCATGTTGGTGATCACAGCCATCAGCGGCTCGCGCAGGGTACCGGTGATGACGCGGTAGCCCACGACCATGATCCAGGCCGTCAGCAGCAACAGCGCGACCGCGGCCACCACGCTCATCATCTGCTTCATGAGGTGGGTCATGAAATCATTGATGGCGTCATTGATGTACGTGTAAACCAGTACATAGATGGCGAGATTCATGGTGTATTCCTGTCCATAAGCGGTGCTGCGGTTATCCGTGGCGTGGCGGCAGCAGGGCAGTGCGGCGCTCGGTGCTGGGGTTGGTTACAGCGACGGGTGGTAAGTGAAAGCAGCGGTCAGCACGGCTGCCTGGACGGCATTGCCACCCAGGCTTGGTTTGGCGTTCATGGCTGCCCTGGCCAGGGTCGATTGCATGTCCTGCAGCGAGCTGATGATGGCGTCGTCGGCCTTTATGGTCGCCGCCCAGTTGTTCATCGCGGTGCTCATCTCATTGCTGTAGCCGAGCGCCTGGGTTGTGGCGGAACTGCTCTCGCCTGCATTGGAGAAGGTCTTGGACAGCTCGGTCAACTTGCTAAGTGAGCTGGTGCTGTTGGTGGAAAGTAGGCCCATCATGTCCACCGTCGAATTGTATTTATCCACTTGGGTTTTGACGATCTGTGCGCAGATATCCCGCTGGCTTTTCACGATGGACTGGTCGATTAGCGCAGTGACGCTGTTGAGAAGGTTGCCGACTATGCTGCTGGAGCTGCCGCCGCTGCAGTTAGCCTGGATCAGCGGGTCGGGATCCTCGATTCTTGTCATGCTGTTGGGCAGCAGCTGGAAATTCGTGCCCAGGTTTTCGACCTTGGTCAGCATCTGCTCGTACTGCTGGAGCTGCGTTGCGTACTGCTGACCCTGCTTGATGTACTGGCTGATCTGTTTCAGGGTTTGCGCGTGCTCCTCTGCCTCCGACTTCAGGTCCGAGGTCAAGACGCCTAGCGATTGCGCATGCGCGGCGCCGGCGGCGAGGATGGTGGCGGTGACGAGTGCAAGCGTGGTCTTGCGGAATGCACTGCGGATAGTTGGGAGTTGCATGGCGCGTTCTCCTTGTGAGTGGCGTGTATTACACCGCCGCCGAACGAGACGGTTGCGTGGATTGGGGTGATGGTGTGGATTTTTTGCCGCTGCCCTTCCGATTTTTGTAGAACGTTTCAAGCCATTGTTCGGGATGCAGATCGTCGGTGCCTACGCCTTCGGCGGCAGCGCGATCGCGCAATACTTCGTGCATGATCTCAATGTTGTCGGTGGAGGCCGAGATCACCGCCAAGGCATCGTCCATGCCGCGCAGGTTCAGTTGGCATACCGCGCTGGCGTGGCCCTGCTTGACCAGGAAGCAGCGCGAGCGTTCGTCCAAACTTACAACGACCTGGTACTCGGCGTCTGTCAGCTTCAGCCCACCGACGTAGTCCTCGCGGCTCGCGTTGGGGTTGGGCAGCAGGATCATCGTGGCCGTCTGTTCGATCAGGGCGGCGGCGATGTCGCTGGCCAAAGCGTCCTCGGGGCTCTGGGTCGCGAAGATGCCGAGGCCATTCTGTTTGCGGATGGTTTTCTGCTTGTTCTTGGCGAACTCCTTTAGCCCGCCCTTGCCGTCGAGGATCTTCCAGAACTCGTCCATCACATAGATGAGCGGACGGCCGTCAATCAGCGCCTCCAGTTTGTGCAGCAGATAGTTGATGACCGGTACGCGTACTTCGGGGTTGTCGATCAGCTCGGTATAGTCGAAGCCGATGATGTTGGCTTTTTCAAGGTCGATGGTGTCGACAGGATTGTCGAAAACCCATCCGAGCGAATTGCCGGCGGTCCACTTGCGCATGCGGATGAAGAGACCATCGTCGCCCATGTTGGGCAGACTCTTCTGGAAGTTGGTCATGGTGCGCAGGTGCATAGGCGTATCGAGCATGCTCTCGACCGCGCGGAAGATGTCTTCCTCCTCGCGCGAACTGTAGACGCTTTTGCCCACGAGTACTTTGACCAGTTCAGCCAGGAACTGCACATTGGCCTCGTTTCGCTCGCACTGGAACGGGTTGAACCCGGTGGGCTTGCCGTTTTCGAGCGCCAGGTAATTGCCGCCGCAGGCGCGTACGAAGATCTCAGCACCGCGGTCCTTGTCGAAGAAGAAGATGGTGGGCGAGGGCTGAAGCTTTTGCACCTGACTGAGCAGGAAGTTGATCAGCGCGGTTTTGCCGGTACCGGACTTGCCGATGACCATGGTGTTGGCGATGGCCTTTTCGCCCAGCGAATTTTCGGCCGGGTGGGTGGCATGAAAGTTGAAGTGATAAGCCTGACCGTTGGTGGTCTGCAAGGTGGTGACGCAGTCGCCCCAGGGATTGTTCTCTTTTTTGCCGGTGGCAAAGTTGTGCAGCGGTGACAGGCCCAGAAAGTTGAGCGAACTGACGTTGGCCAGGCGGGTGCGGTATTTCCAGTTGCCCGGGAACTGGGCGTAGAAGGCGGCAGTGACGGCCAGGTCTTCCTTGACCGAGACAAAGCCGGCATTGGAAAGCTCCGCCCGGGTGGTCGCGACCTGTTGGGAAAGGGCCTCCTGGCTGGGTGCGTAGATGGCCATGGAGAAGTGGTATTCGCCCAGCACGAAGTTGCCGGAGGCGAGCTGGTCCATCGCGTGATCGAGCTCGGCGATCTGGCTGAAGGCCTTGTCGCCGGAGGAGATCATCATGCCTTTGGTGCGGTCCAGCGCCTTGAGCGCATCCTGGCGCCCCATGGGGCTGAAGGAGTGGGTGATGACGTATTCGAAATCCAGGTACTTCAGGCCATTGAGGATGCCGGGATAGGTGCCGTCAGTGTATTCCTTGATGTTGAGCAAGGCGCCGAACTCGTTCCTGCCCTCCGGGGTGGTAATCACGAAGTCACCGGTCTTGGCCGAGAAACGCTGCTTGCTTACCGCCAGGTAATTGTAGACAGGCGCATTGAGCACGGGCACCGGCTCATCGATGCGGTTGAGCAGGTAGCCATAGAACTCCAGTGCTTCGGAAAACACCACGCCATTGCTGGCCTCGTACATGCCCAGGCGGTAGGGTGCGTAGTCCTTGAGCACGGCCTCCACGTTGCCGGCCAACTCCAGGATGGTGTTCACCGCGTCGAGCTGCTGAGATTCCAGCCGACCGACGTCACTGGACTTCTCCGCAAAGCGTTTGCCGCTCACGATGGGTCGATACATCATGGTCAGATAAAGCTCGTTCTGCATCAGCTTCTGGGCGGACAAGGCCTCGTAATAGGTGTCCGACATCTGCTGGTTGAAGCTTTGGTCGAAGTGACTGTGATCTTTCAAGCGACGGCGGCGACGCATGTCATGCGCCCAGAACGCCACGTTGACGAAGTCTGGTGCTCGCAGCGTCTGCAACAGACGGTTGAAAGTGTTGTGGCGATGCTCGATTTCCCACTCCTCGCGGCCCACGAACGGCAGTCCTCCGAGGCGCCACACCAGCAGAAAATCCCCGTCGGTAGTCTTCAGCACGGTGGGCGACACGTGCGTGGACAGCGGCAGGAATTCGGCGATGGGGGTGTCGGGTCTAAAGCTGGGTTTAGCCATGGTTCGGGTCCGAGGTGATGCCCTGATCTTGCGATCAGGGCATCTGGGGAAACTACGATTTGTCCTTGCCCTGGCCACGATGGCTGTTGGGAGTGAACACCCATATGCCGTCGTTGTCACCCAGGTTTCTTACCCGCGTACGGAATTGCAGGCGCAGGCCCAGCAGCCGGAAAATCATCTCGTCGCGGCGTGCCATCTGCCGCATGATGAAGACCACTACCGGCAACAGCAGCAGGTAGAAGAAGTTGGTGTACACCGCCAGCAGAAAGCACCCGCCCGCACCCATGAAAAAGGGTATGTACGGCACGCCCATGAACATCGGTGGGCGGGTGCAACCGCGAAACAGCGGGTTTTTATACATAGTTGACCAGTGCATGCGTGATCAGATCCGTGGTCGCTTTGCAGGCGTCGGTTCCGGCGCTGGTGCCCAGAAACATCTTGGCGATCTGTCCGGCTGCGCCGATCAGGATGGCGCCGATCATGACGGGCGCCACGTCACCGATGCGCTTGTGCGCGAAGGCAATCTGGTAGCCGGAGAAAATCACCGCGATGGTGACGACGACGATGGACAGCGCGTTGAGGATTTTCTGGATATTCGACGCGAAACCGCAGGTCGTATCGATCGTCGCGCCTGCGTCCTGCGCGAAAGCAAGGCCGGGAAGCACGACAAAGGCCATGATGTACATGATCATGAAAAGCCGCGTGCGCTGGGAGTGCAGAATGCTTTCGTTGCCGGTCGAGTTGATAGCCATCTGAGTTTCCTTGTCGATAGTTGAAGCAGTACGCCAGACAGGTGGCGACAGCCGGTTCAGGGTTGGCCGCTTTGGGCGGCATTACGTGCTGCGTTATGTCCCGGGTTGCCCCGCGACACATGGACGGCCGTGAGGCCTGGACAACGCGTACCGAAGTGCGCGCCGGGTAATGGAGAGCCCGTCAGGTTCAGCAGAGACCGGGTTTTGTCAGAAGACGAAAGCGGCATCACGCTTCTCCTGGCGGAGGTCGGCGCGATCCGCGCCAGCGTTGGGTGGCGTTGCCTGGGTTATGGCCGAGGCCGATTCATTGGATGTTGAGGCAACGGTTAAATCGTTGGGGCCACGAACCTTGGGGACGAATACGGCGTCGTTCGACGAGTTGCCACTGGATGCAGTCGGTGTCTGGTTGATTGCGGGCAAGGTCGGTGCAAGCAGGGCGTCTACTCGCCGCGATGCTGCAGGCACGGTTTGATTGGTATTCGCTTCGGTGGAACTGATGGCCGGCGAGCCCGAGGATGCGGGTGTATTCGCCGGCGTAGCGTGGCCGATCGCTGTGACGATCGCGGGCACCGTGGCCGACGCAGCCGCGTCTATCGCCATGCTGCGCAGGGCAACGCGATAGTTGGCGCCACCGGGGGCGTAGAACGTGACGGGTTCGAGATCGGTTGTGCGCATCGGCACCTTTGCTGTTGGCGCACCTGGTTGCGAGCGCGGCGCAATGGCTTCTGCTGCAGGCACCGAGGCAGACGCCATTTTTTCAGGCTCGTTGGCCGCGCGGTTGATCGAGGCGTAAATCTTCCGCACATAGCCGTCGCGGAAGCCAGTGTTGAAGTTGCCCGAGTAGTAACAACTGAACGCCTTGCCCCAGTCGCCGTGTGCGCTGGCGTAGCAGTCGGCCAGGATATGTGCGCCGGCGGACAGGTTGGCGCAGGTGCTGAACGCCTTCTGATACGAATCGAGTCCGTAGCGACCAAGATTGGCGCGATTGACCTGGGCCAGACCCAACGAAAAATTGTAACCCTTGGTATCGAGCATCTGCACCGTGGCCAGTGCCTCGGGCAGGTTCCTGGGCTGACGCTCCAGCTGACCACCGACGACGCCGATGGCGTAGGGGTTGGCACTGGATTCGACATGCACGATGTGTTGCATCACCTCGGGCGAGACGGCGAGGTTGGGGCAGGCCAGCATTTCCATTCCGGGCAACATTCAATGCTCCTCGTGGTTGCGTTGAGGATTGAAATCGATGCCAGTGATGCAGCGGCGCCCGCCGTGTGCCTTGATGTGCACCACGATATCGATGGTCATCTTCAGCAGGCGCTTGATCGTGTTGAACTCCAGTCCGGCGCCCTCGTTGGACGCCTTGACCATCAGCGCGAGCTGATCCCAGGTTTGTTCCGTGCTGCCGGAGTGGCAACTGGTGATGGAACCGGGGTGGCCCGAGGCGCAGTTGCGGATGAAGTAGAAGGACTCGTCGCCGCGCAGTTCCGCCAGGATGATGCGATCGGGCTTCATCCGCAGGCAGGCTTCCATGCAGCTCTTGGCGGTGACGTTGCTGGCGCTCTGGCCGCCCTTGGAGTAGAGCAGGTGCACGACGTTGGGCTGGTCGATAAAGAGCTCGCGCGCGTCTTCGATGGTGACCAGCCGCTCATCGGCAGGTATGTGGTTGACCAGGGATTTCATGAAGGTGGTCTTGCCGCTGCCGGTGGCGCCGGAAACCACGATGTTTTTCTTGCCCAGCACGGCCTGGCGAAAGAACTCGGCGTAGCGTCGGCTTGCGCGCAGTTCCAGCAGCTTGCTGTCCAGCTCGCTGAGGCCGTGGTTGATTTCCACGATCTCGTCGAAAAAACCGTCGCTTTCGTACTGTTCCAGCGTCTTGAGCTGCCTGGACGGCAACCGGATGGTGATCGAGACAAAGCCTGCCTCGCAGGCAGGCGGAATCACGAACTGTGCGCGCTGGCCGGTTGGGAAGGTCAGCGATACCACCGGATCCACGTCGGTAATGCGCTGACCTGTGCTGCTCTCGTTGATCACGGCAGTGCAGAACTGTCGCGCTCGCTCGAAGGTGAGCGAGGGTACATCCACCCGCTGCCAACTGCCGCGTCGCTCCAGATACAGCTCGCCGGGGCGGTTGATGCATATCTCGGTGACCTCGGAGGAGGCCATGTATTCGCGCACGCCCAGCACCTCGTACTGGTAGTCGAGAAAGTCATTCGAGATGTGGGTGGTGACGTCTTCCATGGCTATATCTGATAGGTGTCTTTTGGCTATTCCCGATCAGGAGCGCGCAATCACGCCGCTGAAGTCCACATCCTTGGTCACATAGACGTAGATGACGGTGCCCTGATTGATGGTGACCGTCGGCGGGCGGTTGGCGGCTTCACGAACGGCCTGATTGGCCAGGCTCTGGATGGTTTGAGCGGTGTTGCTTTCGAACGGTGTCTGCGTCACGACACCATTGCTAATGCTGGTGGTGCGGGGCCCGTGCTCGGCCGCCTCGTATTTGAAGGCATCGCTGAGCAGACTGATCAGCAGGGCCGAACCGATGCGCTTGCCCCAGTGAGCATCGTAGTAACCGGGTACACCGGCGCCGCCGAGGTTGTCAATGCCCGGGCTGGACATGTTCACGTCGATACCGGTGGGCGTGATAATGCGATCCCAGATCACCGCTTCCCGATCGCCGGTGGGGCCGCCGCTGTAGCTACCCAGCAGTTTGGACCCCTTCGGTAGCAGCAAGGTATGACCGTTGAAGGAGTAGACCGGCTCGGTGACCAGGCAGGTACTGAAGCCGGGAATGTCTGAAATGATGCGTGTTTCCAGTACGCAGCGGATGTAGGTTCCGCGCTGCATCAGGGTATCCGGATGGGTCAGCGGCTGGGCGCTGGTGGGAACCGAATCGGCATCGCCGGGCAGCTTCTTCCCAAGCGCTTGCTGGGTTGCGGCCAGCGCACCGGAATCGCTGGTGCCAGTATCGTCACTGCTGGCAGCGAGTCGGCGTTGCAGCAGGGTGGGGCCGCTTGGCGCCAGCACTTGTCTGTTCGGTGCCGGCGCTGGCAACAGTGGAATGGGTTGGGGGGCTGGCTGCGGCGGCTGCACCGTAGCGGGAGGCAGTTGCGGCAAGGCAAGGGGCGCCTCGGCCACCGTCACCTTCTCCTCGCGTGGTTTGGACGGCGCGCTCTTTTTGCCCGCACCGCTGATCAGCCAAAAAGCCAGGAACAGCAGCAACGCCACCACGGCACCCAGCAAGAGCAGCGCGCGACGGTTCATCTGTCGCAGTTCATTGCTGCGTAACTCAGGCGCGCTGGCGTCGAGATCGGGTTCGGCGCTGCGCTGGTACTGGTTGGCGTATGGATTGTTGTGAATTGCCTCGTTATGGCCGCGCGGGGCGGCCTGCGCCGGATCGTCGCCTGTGGGCTCGTCTTCAGGGTGCCGGGGAGTATTCATTTTTTGGTATTCCTGCGCAGGCCCACGACATCGTTGCCGTGGCGGATGACCAGATAGTTGTAAGTGCCGTGGACGATGATGGTGTTGCCTTCCGCGGTGGTATTCACCAGCGAGTCTTCGCTGCGCTCCTGCTCGCGCATGTAGATGGCCGGAAAATCGCCGGTCGGGAAGGCCTTCAGGTCGCTCATCTTGATGTACGTAAAGCGGCCGTCGTCGTAGACGTTGGCGGGGACCAGCCATGGGGCCGCTTTGCTTTTGGTGGCGTAGTCGTAATCGAAGTTGTAGCTGCGATCAGGCAGCAGCTTGCTGTCCTGCGCGGCGGCCTGCAGTTGTTTTTTCTTTTCGTTGGCGAAGCTGGTGTCGGCCGGGTAGCTGAAAGCGATCTTGTACTGCACGCCGTCGCGGCGGGCCTGCGCCAGGGTTTTCCAGTCCGTCGCCACCACCTTGAGTTCGAAAATGTAGGAGTGTGTTGCGGTGCGCACCATCATGTTGGTGTCCACATCCACGTTCCTGGGCTTCAGGTAGAACACGTTTTCACGGCGGGTGAGGTCCCATCCACCGCTGAAGCCGGTGCTGTAGTCGAGCACTTTCTCGTTGGGGCTGAGTTCGATCTGGGTGGTGATACCCAGGCCCGTGTTCACCGGATAGATGCTGTCGGGCTTGAATTGATAGCGCGTCAGCACCTGTGCCGCAGCCAGGGTAGGTGCAATGGCTGTGACAATGCACAGGGTGGATCCAAGACGCCAGAGGCTTGATCGTTTCATTGGCGAGCCGCTCCCGTGGCGGAATCGGTAGGCGTTGTCGGAGCCGGCATTGCTGCAGTGGTGGCCGCCGAGCTGGCAGGAGCGGCGAACGTCGGCATGGCGGCCTGCGAGGTGACGGGAGGCCCCGGGATTTCCGCCGGTGGTGCGGTAGCGTAGTCGTCGTCCACGCGATAACTGGTCACCCAGAATCCCAGCGGATTCTCGATCCGATTCTGGTCGTCCATTTCCAGATTCTGCTTGTAGGTGAACTCGATCGTGGCGATCTTGTTGTCGAGAGGTCGGGTGGCACCATTCGATTTGTTGAAAAGACTGCGCTGGAAACGCACGGTGGCGCCGCGGGGCGTCACTCCTTCGCCGCCGCCAATCAGCTGGATGCTGAGCAGCTTGATGCGTATGGACTTATCCTGGCCGTACTGCTTGATCCAGCTGCCCGGGTTGGTTGAGGAGAACATCGCGGTGTATTCCGCCTTGACCCCGGGAGAGGCCATGGTCTGCACGGTTTTCCAGTCGCGCAAATTCACCAGGGCCAAGTCGTAGGTCTCCCTGGCCAGCACGAAATGGGCGACATTGCTGCGGTTCACTGCCTCTCGGGTGGTTATTCCGCGCATGGCGAAATCGCCATCCAGACGCGCGACAGTGGCCGTGCCGGTATAGGCATCCGCCATGACGAGGTACGGTACCTTTTGCTTCAGCGGGAGCATGTAGAAGTAGCCACCGGCAAGAATCAGCGCCATCGCGATGGCTGCAAATGCCACCCACCACGCGCGTCGTTCACTGCGTTTGGCGATATCTGCAATGGTCAGCTCGAAATTGACGGACCTGGAGACCGCTTCATCGACTTTTCGACTGGATGATTTCTTGTTCAACATCAGTGGATGCCTGCCTTGCTGAGCGGTAGCTTGATAAGTTCCCCTTTCATTTGCTGCCTGCCGGTTTGGCGGGAGTCGGCGTTGTGGGTGCAGCCTGCATGTCGGTAGCACCACTGCTGACGGTGCTGGATGGAAGTACCAGTATTTTTCGATCGGTCGCAGACACATAGACATGTTGCGCGGCATAGATTGTCGTCAGCTGCTGTGCTGCGCTATCAAGATCGGTTGTGCGGATGCTTGACACCGGCGTGTAGAGAGTGACATCAAAGGGGAGCTGATATGACAACTCACGCCCTGAGTCGCTCGCCCAGCGGGTAAGCATGGTCTTGAGCGTCTCATCCATCGGTGCTGCATAGAACGTATAGGCTGCGGTCAACGGTATTTCGGTGGGCTGCTGCCGGAAATGATTCACCGGCTTCCAGCTGCCGCCGAAGTTTTTGGCTGCTGGGGTTCCGCATCCTGTCAAAGCGATGGCCGCAATAATCAGGCTGCCTCTAAAGCTGTGATTCCAGGACTTCGTTTCCACGTTTTCTTCCGCATCGTGTAGTTGAATTGTCGTCATGACCCGGGAGCTTCGGTATTGCCCTTGCCGCCGAAATGACGCGTGCCGTCGCTCCCACTAGTCAGAAGCTGTCCAATCCGCAATCGTCAAGAATCAGCTTCCTCGCCGCATCAGAAAATCGTCAGAAGCGACTAAAGTCACCGCCATTACAGGCAGTGTCTGGTGAGTGAGTCGTGTGATTTGTCATGACAGCAGGGGAGCGCAACGGAATCGACACGATGGTGTCGCCGTGACCCTCTGTTTCGCCGTGATGGCGGTGTGGAAGGCAAGCTCCCGCACGCAAGTCGTTCGATTCCATTCGAGGCCCCTGTTCAGGGGGCTCGACGGCTTCCCCTGAATCTGATTCGTCACCGACCGCAAGCCGATGAAAAGCTGCGCTGTGATCTGTGTGCCGAGCTTGGTGCCTTTCGCGTTGCCGCAAAATTCCAATGTCTGGGCAAACAAATTCTTTCACGCATCCGGCGACGATTGCGCCGATTGCGTCTCATATTTGAGACGTGAATATAGGGTAAGCGTCTATGCGGAGAGATAGGCGTTTGCTTACAAGTGGCCGTTGAAGCGCGCTGTGCGAATGTAGTCGCGCGCCGACATGGTGCACTACCTGCCGGGTGACAGGTCGTCAGTTGTCGTGCCTGGATCTCTCAGGCATAGGATGCACAGAATGCTGCGATTGAAGATTCAGAAATGCGTTGCGTCAACTTGCCTCGAACGCTCCCCGCAGCCACTCGCACTGAATGGCGTTGGCAGCTCCATCGTAGCTGACCACATCGAAGCGACATGCGCGATGCGCGTGCTGCGGATGCGTGGCCAGCCAGTGTTGCGCGGCGAGGATCAGTTTCGCCTGCTTGGCCGCGGTGACCGAGGTGGCGGCGTCGCCATGGCTGGCGCTGCGGCGATAGCGCACTTCGACGAACACCACGCTGTCGCCGTCGCGCATCACCAGGTCCAGCTCGCCATGGCGGGTGGTGTAGTTGCGCGCCAGCAGCGTCAGGCCGGCGCGTTCGAGTTCGCCGCAGGCGCGCTGTTCGAAGTCGTCGCCGGCGGCGCGCATCAGCCCGCCGAGGGCTGGAAGCCCCCGCTTGGCGAGGAACTGGCCGGCGACGGCTCGGTCGTGGCGGGAGGCGCGTTCGACGGCACGTCGTCCATCTGCAGGCTGCCGCCCAGCGGGCGCGCCAGGCCGTTCTGGAACTGCGCCCAGATCAGCACGCGACGCACGCGGCCGAACTGGTCAGCCGCGAGCTGGCCGCTGGCGCCGGGCACGTAGCTGCCCGGATGCGCGCGCAGCCAGTCGAGGTAGGGCACCAGGTTCCACGCATCCATGCCGAACGCGAACAGCCGCGCCGCGCCGCCGCGGGCTGCCGGCAGGCGCGCGGCGACCCCGTCGCGGTTCGGCAGGCCCGGCTGGGCATCGAACAGCCACGGCGCATCGCAGAATTCGAGGCCATCCAGGTCGCGATTCGCCGCCGCGTCGTCGTTGCCTTCATAGACATGCGAGGTGGCGAACACCGGCAGGTTCACCTGTGCGATGCGCAGTTGCGGCAGGAGCAGGCGCGCCTGCGCGGGGCGCATGCTGATGAAGATGCCGGTGTCGTTCACGGCATTGCTTTCGGCCGGGGCGGCGGTGCCGCTGGCGGAGGGGGCGGAAGGGGCGGGCGCGGTGGGAAGCTTCAGTCCGGCGATGATGCTGGCGTAGTTGGTGACGCCCGGCGGCAGGGTGACCGTGCCGGCGACCTCGCCGCCACGCGCCGCCAGCTCGGCCTTGAAGGCGCCGGCTGCACGCTGCGCAAAGTCGTCGGTGGAGACCAGCACGTAGACCTGGCGCAGGCTGCGCTCGATCATGTGGTCGGCGGCCTGGGCGCCTTCGGTTTCCGGCAGCAGGCCGAATTCGCTGGCATCGGCCGCCGGCAACTGCTTGTCGTCGGGATGGTTCAGTGCCAGCACCGGCACCGGGAGTTGCGCCTGGCTGAACACCGCGGCGACTTCACCGCGGGTCAGCGGACCGACCACCAGCCGGGCGCCGTCGCTGAGCGCCTGCTGGTAGGCCTTGACCGCGCCGTCGGCCGTACCCTGGCTGTCATAGACGCGCACCGAGGGACGCGGCGCGTGGTTGCGTCCGGCGTCGAGGTAGGCCGCGAAGAAGCCTTCGCGGATCGCCGTGCTCGCGGCGGCGTAATTGCCGTCGTTGGGCAGCAGCAGGGCGACCTGTGAGGGTACCTTGTAGCCTTCGCGCACGTTCGCGTCGGCGCCGGGCAGCAGGGTGCCTACCGGCTGCTGCAAATCCGGCGGCGGTTGCGCCACGGCGACGCCAAGCTGGGTCAGCGCCTCGTTCACCCACGGCAGCATGCGGTCGCCGCGCTGCATCGCGGCGGCGCGCTGCTTGAGCGACTCGACGCCGACCTGGTGGAGCAGGTCGAGGATCTGCTGGCGGTTCTGGGTGTGGTCGAAACCGCTCAATTGGCCGTCCATCTGCACGCGGGTGCGTGCGGCGCCCCAGTAGTCGCCGCTGGCGGCCATGGCGCGGGCACGCCATTCCAGCAGGCGCAGTTGCAGTGCGGGCGGCGCCACGACGTTAGGTTGCGTGGTGAGCCGCAGCGCAGTGGCGGCGTCGTGCCGGTCGAGTGCGAGCTCGGCCAGCAGCAGGTCGAAGCGGATCGGTTCGTCGCCGTTCAGGCGCTGGCGCTTGATGCTGTCCAGCACCGGGGCGGCGCGGTCGAGCTGGCCTTCCTCGCGCCAGGCCTCGGCGGCGAGCAGGCGGTAGCTGTCGGCGTGGCCGCGCGATTGCGCGGCCAGCGCCAGCCAGGCCTGGGCGGCCTGATCGAACTGGCCTTGCCGGGACAACGCCTCGGCGCTCTGCGCGGCGGCGAGTTCGGCCGGCGAGCGCGGTGCGTTCGCCGGCACGCAGGCGGCCAGCGCCAGTGAAAACAGCAATCCGATCGCGGCGACGCGCGAGAGGCGCATGAAGCGCATGGGAAATCCCTTGTTCGTCATGGTCGTCAATGCGCGATCATAGCCGATCGACTTGCCGGCTTACGGCGCAGGAGTACGACGATGTCATCAGTTCAGCCAGGCTGCCTGTGGGTGGTCGCCACGCCCATCGGCCATCGCGATGACCTGTCCGCCCGCGCGATCGAGACCTTGCGCGCGGTGGCGGTGATCGCCGCGGAGGACACCCGGCACAGCCGGCCGCTGCTGGTGCATCACAACATCGACACGCCGCTGATCGCGCTGCACGAGCACAACGAGCGCGATGCGGTGGACGCCATCGTGCGCCGGATGCAGGGCGGCGATGCGGTGGCGCTGATCTCCGATGCGGGCACGCCGCTGATCAGCGATCCGGGTTTCCGGTTGGTGCGCGCCACGCGCGCCGCCGGCATCCGCTGCATTCCGGTGCCGGGCGCGTGCGCGGCGATCGCGGCGCTGTCGGTGGCCGGCCTGCCCAGCGACCGTTTCGTGTTCGAAGGTTTCCTGCCGCCGAAGGCGGCTGCACGGCGGGGTCGGCTGCAGGAGCTGGCGGGCGACGCGCGCACCGTCATCTTCCATGAGTCGTCGCATCGGGTCGCCGAAAGCCTGGCCGACATGCGCGACATCTTCGGCCCCGATCGCGAGGCGGTGCTGGCACGTGAATTGACCAAGATGTTCGAGACCGTGCTCGGCGAGCCGCTGGGGGAACTGGCGGCGCGCGTCGTCGCCGACCCCGACCAGCAGCGCGGCGAGCATGTGATCCTGGTCGCCGGTCGCGGCGAGGAAGCGGATGCGAAGCTAGCCGAGGGACAACGCGTCTTCGCGATCCTGCGCGAGGAGCTGCCGCCGGCGAAGGCGGCGAAACTGGCGGCGGCGATCAGCGGCGCGCCGCGCAAAGAGCTTTATGGAAGTAAGTGAAGAGTGAGAGAGGGCAAACGCGCGTGTTGCTGCTTTTCGCTCGTTTCTCACTCCTCTTCGCTCACTCCTGTATTCTTGGCCTCGGAGTCGGCCGGACAGTCGCGTCGCGCGCAAGCGCATCGAGGAAAGTCCGGGCTCCGCAGGGCAGAGTGCCAGGTAACTCCTGGGCAGCGTGAGCTGACGGCCAGTGCAACAGAGAGCAGACCGCCGATGGCCCGCAAGGGCACAGGCAAGGGTGAAAGGGTGCGGTAAGAGCGCACCGCGTACGGGGCCAACGCCGTACGGCACGGTAAACCCCACTCGGAGCAAGACCAAATAGGGGAACGATAACGCGGCCCGCGTTGTTCCCGGGTAGGTTGCTGGAGCCAGGCGGCGACGCCTGGCCGAGAGGAATGACTGTCGCGTCGCAAGACGTACAGAACCCGGCTTACAGGCCGACTCCACCTCTTTCGTGCCCTCATCCCCACCGCGATCACGTCGTCGCGGCGGGGATGGGGCGCCTGTGTGAACGCCGATTCATCCCCGAGCAGCGTCTCGGCGCCGAACTGGCTGGATTTCAGCCGGTTCGGGCTCGAGGCAGTGCATTTGAATTTATAAAAAATTCCCTGCTTTCAAATACCTTGCCAGCGTTCCTGAGAATATGCTGCATGTATGGTCAGCATTCTGCCTTTACTCCTTGATTCACAAGCGAAATTCCCTTGACAGTCTCATGGGGCGAGATTATCGTGGGCTCCAGTGTGAAATCGTGGGTTTTAGTGGAGTCTGCTGACCGTGTTCCAGGGCGAAACCGCCATCACCATCGACGACAAGGGTCGCCTGACCATTCCGACGGCATATCGGGAGCAGGTGGCGGGCGAGTGCGCCAATCGTCTGGTGATCACCTACAACCCGTTCGAGCCGGGCTGCCTGTGGCTGTTTCCGCATGGCGAGTGGGAACAGGTGCGCGACCAGGTGAATGCCCTGCCCAAGGTCAAGGCCGCCCATCGCGACATGCAGATGAAGCTGGTCGGTGCCGCCGCCGTGGTCGAGCCCGACGGCGCGGCGCGGGTTCTGCTGCCGGCAAGCCAGCGTGCGGCGGCGGGCATCGAGAAGAAGGCGGTGCTGCTGGGCATGGGCAACAAGTTCGAGCTGTGGAGCGAACAGGCCCACCTGGCCAAGATCCGCCAGGTCATCGGCGAGGGCGACATCACGGAACACATGGCGGATCTTCGCCTCTGACCGGCAACGGCGGGGCAGTCGAATTTGGCGGGACGGGAGCGGGAGTGCGGCATGGCCGAGCAAGTTTTGCGGCACATCCCGGTGATGCTGGGTGAAGCAGTGGAGGGACTCGCCGTGCACGCTGGCGGGCGCTATCTCGATGGAACCTTCGGTCGCGGCGGTCACGCTCGCGCGGTTCTGTCGCGCCTGGGTCCCGACGGCCGCCTGCTGCTGATGGATCGCGACCCCACCGCGATCGCCGCGGCCCAGGCCGAATTCGCCGGCGATCCGCGCGTCGCGATCCGGCATGCGAATTTCTCCAGCCTGGCCGAGTGGGACGAAACCGCGGCCGGCCTCGACGGCGTGCTGCTCGATCTCGGCGTGTCCTCGCCGCAGCTGGACGAAGCCGCGCGCGGTTTCAGTTTCATGGCCGACGCGCCGCTGGACATGCGCATGGACACCACCCAGGGCGAAAGCGCCGCGGATTTCCTGGCGCAGGCCAGCGAGCGCGAGATCGCCGACGTGCTGTGGCACTACGGCGAGGAGCGCCACAGCCGGCGCATCGCCCGCGCCATCGTGGCCGACCGCGACGCCACGCCGTTCACCCGCACCGGCCAGCTGGCCGCGCTGATCGAGCGCGTGGCGGGCCGGCGCGAACCGGGCAAGCACCCGGCCACGCGCAGCTTCCAGGCGCTGCGCATCCGCGTGAACGGCGAGCTGGATGCCTTGCAGCAAGGCCTGAATGCGGCGCTGGAACGGCTCAAGCCCGGCGGGCGGCTGGCGGTGATCAGCTTCCACTCGCTGGAAGACCGCGCGGTGAAATTGTTCATCCGCGATCACTCCGGCCGCGTGCAGAACAGCCGCCGCGGGCCGCCGGTGCAGGCTGCCCCGGTGCGACTGACGGCGGTCGGCAAGGCGCGGTTCCCGTCCGACGCCGAGCTGGCGGTGAACCCGCGCGCGCGCTCGGCCGTGTTGCGCGTGGCGGAGAAACTTGCCGAAGGGGATCGCGCATGAAGGCGATCGCCGCCCTGTGCCTGCTGACCCTGCTGGTCGCCGTGCTGGCCAGTGCGCTCGGCGTGGTATGGACGCGCCACGAGAGCCGCGTGCTGTTCGTCAACCTGACCGCGCTGCAGAACCAGCGCGACGAGCTGAACATCGAGTACGGCAAGCTCGAGCTGGAACAGGCCACCTACGCCGAACCGCGGCGCATCGACGACGAGGCCCGGCAGAAGCTGGGCATGGTCGATCCGCGTCCGCAAGACATCCGGTTGCTGCGATGAGCTGGCGCAGCCACGACACTCCCCCGCAGTCCGGCCGGCGCCGCAGCGTCGGTCCCAGTGCGCGCCGGCGCATGGTGGTGGTGGTCGGCCTGCTCGGGCTGGCCTCGATCGGCCTGGTCGCGCGCGCGTTCGACCTGCAGGTGGTGCGCAAGCAGTTCTACCAGCGCCAGGGCGACGCGCGCTTCCTGCGCGAGATGCCGATCCCGGTGTCGCGCGGCACCATCTTCGACCGCAACGGCGAGCCGCTGGCGGTGTCGACGCCGATGATGTCGATCTGGGCGAACCCGTCCGAAGTGCTCGACAACGACGAGCGCATCCCCGCGCTGGCGCTGGCGCTGGGCGTGGATGCGGACGGCCTGAAGGCGCAGCTGGCGCAGCGTTCCGATCGCGAGTTCGTCTACCTGCGCCGGCAGATGGCGCCGGCCGCGGCGCAGGCCGTGCTGGACCTGGGCATTCCCGGCATCAACGGCCAGCGCGAGTTCAAGCGCTACTACCCGTCCGGCGAAGTGACCGCGCACGTGCTCGGCTTCACCAACATCGACGACCGTGGCCAGGAAGGCCTGGAGCTGGCCTACGACGACTGGCTTGCCGGCAAGCCGGGCGCCAAGCGCGTCATCCGTGACCGCATGGGCCACGTGGTGGAGGACATCGAGCAGGTTCGTGCGCCGAAGCCGGGGCAGAACCTCACGCTCAGCATCGACCGGCGCATCCAGTTCCTCGCCTACAGCGAGCTGAAGAACGCGCTGGAGAAATCCCAGGCCGACTCCGGCTCGATCGTGGTGCTGGACGCGAAGACCGGCGAAGTGCTGGCGATGGCCAACCTGCCGACCTACAACCCGAATGCGCTCAGCGGCAGCAAGCCGGGCCAGCGGCGCAACCGGGCGATGACCGACGTGCTCGAGCCGGGTTCCACCGCGAAACCCATCCTGATGGCGGCGGCGCTGTCCAGCGGCAAGTACACCCCGACCAGTCCGATCATCGACACCACCGGCGGCCACTGGTACTTCCAGGGACACGACATCCACGACACCCACAACTACGGGCTGCTCACGCCGACCGGCGTGATCACCAAGTCGAGCAACGTGGGCGCCGCGCGCATCGCGATGACGCTCGACACCGGCCTGATGTACGACACCTATCGCGCGTTCGGTTTCGGCAACAGTACCGAGAGCGGCTTTCCCGGCGAGGCTTCCGGCTACCTGCGGATCGGGCGCGACTGGCGGCCGCTGGAAAAGGCCATTCTCGGCTACGGCTACGGCCTCAATGTCACCGTGCTGCAGCTGGCCAACGCCTACGCCACCATCGCCGACGGCGGGGTGATGCACAGCCCCACCTTCATCAAGGGCAACGACAACGCCGCAAAACAGATCATCTCGCCGCAGATCGCGCACGAGCTGATGCAGATGATGGAGACGGTGACCGGTCCGGGCAGCACGGGCACGCCGGCGCGCATCGCCAACTACAGCGTGGCCGGCAAGACCGGCACGGCGCACAAGGCCAGCGTCGGCGGCTACGACAAGAACAGCTACACCTCCGCATTCGCCGGCGTCGTGCCGGCCTCCGATCCGCGCCTGGTCGGCGTGGTCGTCATCGACAATCCGCAGAAGGGCAGCTATTACGGCGGCACGGTGTCCGGGCCGGTGTTCGCCAAGGTGATGGAGGGCGCGCTGCGCCTGCTCGACGTGCCGCCGGACAACATCGGCCGCTGGTATGTCGGCGGTCCGCTGCAGAATGTCGACGGGCTGGTCGGCAGCAAGCCGCCGGTCGATGCACCGCTCGACGATGCGCCGGTCGACGGGGACACGCCATGAGCACCGGCCACCTCGACCAGTTGCTGCTGGGCATCGCCGATGCGCCGATCGCCGCCGCGCCGGAAACCGGCCGCATCGTGGTGTCCGGCCTGACCCTCGATTCGCGCCGGGTACAGCGCGGCGATGCATTCTTAGCCCTGCGCGGCGGCCAGGCCCACGGCATCACCTTCGCCGCCGGCGCCGTGCAGCGCGGCGCCCGCGTGGTGCTGGCCGAGGCACCCGCGCCTGCCGAGGTCGAGCCGCTGGAAGTTCCCGTGCTGTGGATCGACGGCCTGCACGATCAGGTCAGCGAGATCGCCGCGCGTTTCTACAGCCGTCCCAGCGAATCGATGCGGATGGTCGGCGTCACCGGCACCAACCGGGATGGCGAGCAGACCCAGCGTCGGCCCGTAGTCACCGCCGAACACGACCAGCATCGCCGCCACCGCCAGCGGCCCGGCGAACGCCCCGATCTGATCCATGGCCTCGTGGACGGCGAAACCGCGCCCGCGGCCGGTGACCGCGGTCGCGTGCGACAGCAGCGTGTCCTTGGCCGGGCTGCGCACCGCCTTGCCGACCCGTTCGGCGATGACCAGCGCCGCCGCCGCCCACAGCACGCCAACCACGCCGAGCAACGGCACAGTGATCACCGTCAGGAAGTAGCCGGCGATGGTCCACGTCCAGAATCGTCCCGTGCGGTCGGTCAACGGCCCCGACACCACCCGCAACCCCAGCGCCGCGGCCTCACCGACGCCGGTGACGACTCCGACCACGACGCCGGTCGCGCCGAGCGAGGCGAGCAGTGGCCCAGTGATGGAGCGGGCGCCCTCGTAGACGAAGTCAGCGAGCAAGCTGACCTGACACCGAACGTGGTGACGAATCGCCACGCGCTCAACCCCGCGGCCTGCGGGTGTTCATCCGCCCAGACAGCCGGGGCCCCAGCAGTGCCTTCAGGTCACCCATCAACGCCGACGACGTCGTGACCCGCAGGGACTGATCGAGTTCGAGAGTGGTGATCCGTTCGCCACTGATGAGCCGAAGATGAACCTGCGAGATGCCTGGGTGGCGTGCCAGCACCTGTTTCAGCGCGCTGATCTTCTCGATGGTGCACTGCCGCGTCGGCAGGCTGACCGACAGCGGCCGGTCCGCCTGAGCGCTTGAAAAGTCCGGGACCACGAGCTCGTTGGCGATCAGCGAGACGCGGTCATCTCGGATGTTCACCTTGCCGCCGATGAGCACCACCGCGTCGTCGGCGATCTCACCGCCGAATGTGGAGTAGGTGTGCGGGAAGAACATTACCTCGATGCCACCGGTCAGATCTTCCAATTGCGCTGATGCCCAGGGCATCCCATTCTTGTTGACCCGTCGGTTCACCGATGCCAGAATGCCGCCCACCCGGACTTGGGAGTCGTTGGGCACGTCGCCGCCGAGGATGGCCGGAATCTGGTTGTCCACCTGGGCGGTCAGGAGGTGCGCGACGCCGTTGAGTGGATGCCCGGACACGTAGAGGCCCAACATCTCTCGCTCCAGCGCGAGCTTGTGCTTGTCCTCCCACTCGTCGGCGGGCACCTTGATGGTGAACACCGCGTCAGCCGCCGCGTCGGCGCCGCCGAACAGGTCGAACTGCCCCATCGCCTCGGCCTTCTTGGTACCGAGCACCGAGTCGACAGCGTCGGTGTGCACCAGGAACAGCCCCTTGCGGGAGTGCCCGAGCGAATCGAACGCCCCTGCCTTGATCAGCGACTCCGTCACCTTCTTGTTGCAGGCGGTGATGTCGACCTTGTTGAGGTAGTCCGAGAAGTCGGTGTACTTGCCCTTGTCGGTCCGCAGCCTGATAAGGGAGGCAACGACATTGGCTCCGACGTTTCGCACCGCCCCGAGCCCGAACCTGATGTCGGTGCCCACCGACGCGAAGTTGAGCTCCGACTCGTTGACGTCGGGCGGCAGTACGGTGATGCCCAACCTGCGGCAGTCCGCCAGGTAGACGGCCGCCTTGTCCTTGTCGTCGCCGACCGAGGTGAGCAGACCCGCCATGTACTCGGCCGGATAGTTCGCCTTGAGATACGCCGTCCAGTACGACACCAGCCCGTAGCCGGCGGCGTGGGACTTGTTGAACGCGTAGTCCGGCGAACGGAAGGACCGTGTCCCACAGCGCCTTGACGGCCGCGGCGGAGAAGCCGTTGGCCTTCATGCCCTCGGAGAAGCCCTCGTACTCCTTCTCGAGCACCTCGACGCTTCTTCTTGCCCATCGCCTTGCGCAGAATGTCGGCTCGGGCGAGCGAGATAGCCGGCGACCTTCTGCGCGATGCGCATGATCTGCTCTTGGTAGACGATCAGGCCGTAGGTCTCGGCCAGGATCTCGCGCAGCGGCTCCTCGAGTTCTTCAAAGGCTTAATTGCGTCACGGGGGTCGTCCCCGTTTAACCGCATCGAGTTCTGTATGAAAAAAAATCTGTTGGCTGTTGCCGTTCTGTGCGCATTGACCTCTGGTGCTTCCTTCGCGCAGGAAGCTGAAGGCCCTTGGCTGGTGCGCGTGCGCGCCCTTCATCTGGACAGTGACAACAAGGACAGCACAGGGCTGGACCTGTCGATCAACAACAAGACGATTCCTGAAGTTGACATCACGTATTTCTTCAACAAGAACGTGGCTGCCGAGCTGATCCTTACGGTGCCGCAAAAGCATGACGTGCGCGCTGGCGGCACCAACATCGGCAGCCTCAAGCACCTGCCACCCTCGCTGCTGGTGCAATACCACTTTGACGCCCCCGGCTTCAAGCCCTACGTGGGCGCCGGTGTCAACTACACGCGGTTTTCCAACGTGAACCTGCCCGCAGGCGTGGACATCGACCGCAACAGCTGGGGCGGTGCCATGCATGTCGGCGTGGACATTCCGCTGTCCAAGAACCTGTATCTGAACCTCGACGTCAAGAAGATCTACATCAAGACCGACGTGTCCGCTGGCGGCGCCAATCTCGGCTCTTTCAAGGTGAACCCCGTGTTGGCGGGCGTGGGCCTGGGCTGGCGTTTCTGATGCCAGGGCGCTGCGCGAGCGGCGCCTTGCAAAAAGACTCCAAGGTGGGAGAAGGGCTGGCGCTTGCGTCGGCTTTTTTTTCGGGCGATTTCCGCTGGGCGGAAGCGGTGTAATACCGTGTCGGTGCATTCCTGCGCTGCCCATCGTTGCAGGCTGTCACCCCAATGGACGCAGTGGGGTAACCTGTGGAGCAATACGTAGTTGTGCAACGAGTAGAGGCAACAAC
>CAVPQF010000151.1:0-17418 GCA_963707225.1 uncultured Gammaproteobacteria bacterium | reverse complement strand
TACGCATCGCCTACGTGCCGAACGTGCAGAGCCTGGCCATCGGTTACGACAAGGCCGATCGCATCGCGAGTATCACCAACAGCCTCGACCCGGGCCAGAGCGCAGGCTTCGACTACGACGACCAGTCGCGACTGACGGGGGCGTACGGGGTGGCAAACACGGAGAGCTATGCGTACGACGCGGACGGCAATCGGATCGGGCAGACCGTGAACGGCGCGAGTACGGGCTTCAACATCAACGCCACCAACAATCGGCTGATGGGCGTGAGCGGCGCAACCACGATGACGTACGGCTACGATGCGCAGGGCAACACCACGGCGGTGAACGGAGTCACCGTCAATCAATACGACCCGTTCAACCGGCTATCGAGCGCGAGCGGGGCCAGCGATTACGTGAACCCGGAGGGGCACCGGTTGCGCAAGGCGAGCAGTGCGGGGACGACGTACTTCGCGCCGGAAGGTGACGCCTTGCTGGCGGAGAACGACAACGGGACGTGGATCGACTACGTATGGCTGAACGGGCGTCTGATCGGGCGGGTCAGTGGCAGCACGGTGAACGCGATCCATGACGACCAGACGGGGCGGCCCCAAGTGGTGACGGATGCCGGCGGTGCTGTCGTATGGAAGGCCAACAACTACCCGTTCACGCAGGCCGTTACGATGAACAACATCGGCGGGCTGAACCTGGGTTTCCCGGGGCAGTACTACGATGCGGAGCGTGGGACGTGGAACAACGGGTATCGGGACTACGACTCAAGTCTGGGAAGGTATATCGAGAGTGATCCGATTGGGCTCGCCGGGGGGGGCAATACCTATGCCTATGTCGGGAATAACCCGCTCAGCTACACCGATCCTTACGGATTGGCGTGGCAATTGATCATAGGCGGTGGTGGAACAGTTATCGTGCCGTTCTTTGGTGGCGGCCTGAACTTCAATATTGGTTTAAATATCGATGGCTGGCACTCGTCGGCATACATCCAAGATCAGGCGAACTTGGGAGCACCTGATGCTGGAGGCGCGTTCGTCGGGGCTGGATTGAATTTGTCGTTGACGCATGCTGACGCGCCCACGACCGGATTTGATTCGGAGAAATATTTTGAAGTTGACGCTGCGTATTTCGGTGGATTGGGTGTGACAGGTACGGAGAACGCTTGCCATGGCATCGACCTCAGCGCCATCAAAGGTATCAAGCCTGGAGTTGGCTTGGGCCTTGGTGCTTTCGCTGGAACCACTTACACAGCTACCGCGGTGTCCCCAACTATAGGGTCACTTTTCGGTCATTGACCGTTTGGATTGGCGTGTTCAAGGCGCTCTGAACATGCTGCTTGCAAAACCAGCCTAGGCGACTCTTATGCCAAAAGATGCTTGTGAATTCCTTGAAACAGTTAGGCATAAACAACGCGGGTTCTGGCTCACCATTTTTGTGTGGTGGGTTTGCGTGGTGGTTTTTGTCTTTGTCGTCAGTGGACTATTTAAAGGGGCGCCTGATGCCCTTTTGCAGGTAGTTTTTTATGGAAGTGCATTGCTGCTTTACATTCCTGCCTACAGCCTGTTCAAATTGAAATGCCCTTATTGCAATGGTTCTGCGGGGGCGCTCCCATTCCTGCGGTATAGATTTATGTACTGTAGAGCTTGTGGCGAACGCATTGAATGCAGCAGCAAGAATCCGTCTTAGAAAAGTGCCCGCTTTGAGTGCATATTTCTTTGTGGCGTTTGGCCATCCAAACCTGATTGTGGGAACGTGCTTATCCTTCGGATCTCCAGTGTGGATGGGTAATCGCGCAATTGATTAGGTAGTCCACTACCTTTCGAGTTGCCTCAGCGCGTATGCCACCCATTCGGGAGGGCTAGCTCGTAGATCGCCGTCAAAGCGACATCGGTACAGACCCGATCGGCGGCAGCTCCATACAAATTGCTCGGGCCAATCGTCCGTTACCCGAGCGAGTACTTCCAGACCTAGTTCCAATACTGTTCAGATACGAAGCACCGGCACTGGCTGATGCCTCTGGTGGAGTAACTCGCCGCGATGGCGGACGTTGAAGTTGCTCATCTTGCGCTTGACGCCGCGCGGGTTGAAGTGACCCCGACTGCTGACGCAGCGGCCCTGAGCGATCGCGTCGAGCAGCGCATGACGCCACGCTGCCAGGCGCTCAGGGGGGAACGGCCGCAGCTTGCGGCATCTTGCGCTTGATCACGCGCACGGCGTGAGTGAAGCTCAAACGATCCGGATCGAGCCCTCTGGGCCAGGCGGCTTGCGCCATGAGCTGGCGCACGGCGAAGTGCGCCAGCAGCAAGCCCCACAGCTCCTGCTGCACCAACTCCGGCGTCTTGCTGCGCAGCACTGTGCTGTGGCCACGCAAGTGCGTCTTGAACTCGTCGAAGACGCCCTCGATCTCCCAGCGTTCGTGGTACAGCGCCGCCAACTCCAGGGCCGGGGCCGCCTGCGGATCGAGGAGGTTGGTCACCAGCCGGTAGTGGTCTTGCCCCGGCGTGGCCAGGCCCTGCAGCGCGTAGTCGATCACCCGCACCGTTTGTCCCGAGCACCGCGCGCGATCCGCGCTGTCGAAGACCGTGCTGAGGTAGGAGCCATCGGGCAACGCTTGCTGCACCGGCAACCCCAGGTTGGACTTGACCCGCCACGCCAACTTGGCGCCGCTGGCACAGGCGCTCTGCCAGAGCTTGAAGCCGTAGAAGTTGCGGTCAGCCAGCACCAGCATGTCCGCCGTGAGCTTGGCCGGCAGCAGCTCGGCGGCCAGGCTCTGTTCACTACGGCGGTAGGGGGCCACGCTGGCCGCCACCACCGCATGCGTGCCGCATTCCACCAAGCCCAGCACCCGTGCCTGCGGGAAAGCGGTCTCGCCACGCGAGGCGCCGGGGTAGCCAAAGAACGCGGCGTTGGCCGCCTCATCCGCCACGTCCAGGCAACTGCCATCCAGCGCCATGACGCGAAACCCCCGATACCAAGCCCCCGGCGCTTCCGGCGCGGCCAGCGGCCGCAGCACCCGTTCGGCCAGTCGACGCATCACCTCGGGCCCCAATCGGGTGCGCGCCTGCGAGATCGCCGACTTGCTGGCCTGCACCGCGCCCGCTTCGCCGCCGCCCAACCACTGCAGGCCTTCGCACACAACGCGCAGCACTTCCTCCAGGGGCGCCTCCCGCCACAGCGCCAGCGCCATGACGTAGTACACGACCGCCGGCGCCGGCAGCCGGCGCTCGCGCTGGCTGGCCTTGCCGGTGTCCGCCAACACCTCCTCGATCAGGGCGCGCGGACACACGCTGGCCAACACTCCCGCGCTGATCAGATGGGCAACGTCAACTTGCGCCGCCAGTGCCTTGCGAGTTCTCGCCATCGTTTCCGTCCATCGAAGCCTCGATGGAGCCCGATTGTGCACGAGAAACTTCTATCTGAACAGTATTGGACCTAGTTCGCGGGCATGCAGCCGCCAATATTCGAAGGGCTGTGCAGGAATCTGCGAAGGCATGCACATGCTCAGTCGGACTTTGCGCGGCATGGTATCGATCAGCCCAGATAGTCGTGTCCGATTTGTGATGCCTCGGAAAAACCTCAGGGTCAGGTCTGAAAAACCTCAGGGTCAGGTCTTGTTTTGCCATATTGCAGGGTCAAGTCTTGTCTTACCACTTCGGATACGGGCAACTTCCGCTTCATCTACGACAGCTGCACAAACGGCCTCGGTCGGCTATGCACGGCCAGCGACGGTACCGGCAGTACGTCCTACACCTACACGCCGGAAGGCCGGCTTGCCGGGCGCGGCTTCTCGGTCGCCGGCACCATCTACGCCCTGGGTTACGGCTATGACGCGATGGGTCACCTCGCCACCGTGAACTACCCGGACGGTCATCAGGCGATCTACAGCTATGCCGATGGCGTGGTGTCCGGTGTGACGCTGAACATCGGCGGCAACAGCGTCGCTGGTGCCAGCACCGTCAGCTATCGTCCCGGCGACCTGGCGATGGCCGGGTGGACCTCCAGCAACGGCTTGTCCAATACCCTGGGCTACGACAGCGACGGGCGCCTGACCGGCATCAGCGTGCCGAGCGTGCAGAGCCTGGCCATCGGTTACGACAAGGCCGATCGCGTCGCGAGTATTACCAACAGCATCGACCCGGGCCAGAGCGAAGGCTTCGACTACGACGACCAGTCGCGACTGACGGGGGCGTACGGGGTGGCAAACACGGAGAGCTATGCGTACGACGCGGACGGCAACCGGATCGGGCAGACCGTGAACGGCGCGAGTACGGGCTTCAACATCAACGCCACCAGCAATCGGCTGATGGGCGTGAGCGGCGCAACCACGATGACGTACGGCTACGACGCGCAGGGCAACACCACGGCGGTGAACGGAGCCACCGTCAACCAATACAACTCGTTCAACCGGCTATCGAGCGCGAGTGGGGCCAGCGATTACGTGAACCCGGAGGGGCACCGGTTGCGCAAGGTGAGCAGTGCGGGGACGACGTACTTCGCGCCGGAAGGTGGCACCTTGCTGGCGGAGAACGACAATGGAACGTGGATCGACTACGTGTGGCTGTGTCGACTCCCCGTAAATCAGTGCCACGCTAAATTAGAGGTCGCCGGATCGTTCTGAATCCGAAACTCGGCGGGCGTCAGCCCGTCGAGGCTGTCATGGGGGATCTCGTTGTTGTAGTCGGCAACCCACCGCTCGGCCTGCTCGCGCACTTCGGTGAGATTGCGGAAGACGTGCATGTCGAGCACGCCGCGCCGGAAGCTGCCATTGAATCGTTCGATGAAACCGTTCTGCATCGGCCGGCCTGGCTCGATGAAGTCCAGCGTGATGTTTTTGCGTTCCGCCCACTCGGCCAGCGCCAACGCAATGAACTCCGGTCCGTTGTCCAGGCGCAGTTTGGTGGGGTAGCCGCGCCAGGCGGCGATGCGTTCCAGCGTGCGAATGACGCGCGTGGCTGGCAAGTTGAGATCCACTTCGACCGCCAGTGCTTCGCGACTGAAATCATCGATGACGTTGAACGTGCGAAAGCGACGGCCGTCCCACAGCGCGTCGGACATAAAGTCGATCGACCAGCTGCAGTTGATCTGCTCACCAGCCACCAGTGGCATCGGGTGCCGATTCGGCACCCGCTTCTTGCCGCGACGGCGGCGATTGAGCTGCATCAGGCAATACACGCGCCACACCCTCTTGTGGTTCCACACCAGTCCGCGACGGCGAACAAGCTGAAACAGCTTGTCGAAGCCCCGCTCGGGGAAACGCTCAGCCAGCTCGGCGAGCAAGGCGATCACCACCTCGTCCCGATCCGGACGGCACCGATACCGCGCCGTCGAACGCGACAGCCCTACCGCCTGACAAGCCCGGCGCTCGCTCCAGTCGTGACGCTCCATCAGCCACGAGATGAGCGGGCGCTTGTGCGCCGGGTCTACAACTTTTTTGCGATGAGATCCTTCAGTGCGTGGTTCTCCATCGCCAGCTCGGCATACATGCGCTTGAGCTTGGCATGCTCCGCTTCGACGTCCCGCAACCGCTGCACGTCCGACGCCTCCATGCCGCCGTACTTGGATTTCCATACGTAGTAGGTTGCGTCCGATATGCCCAGCTCGCGGCACACATCCTTGACCTGGCGACCGCCTTCGACCTGCTTCAGCGTCGCGACGATCTGACTCTCGGTGAACTTGCTCTTGCGCATCGTGGGTCTCCTTGGGGCTAGTTTGCCCGGAGACCTCTGGTTATGCGTGGATCAAGATTACGGGGAGTCGACACGTGAACGGCGCGAGTACGGGCTTCAACATCAACGCCACCAACAATCGGCTGATGGGCGTGAGCGGCGCAACCACGATGACGTACGGCTACGATGCGCAGGGCAACACCACGGCGGTGAACGGAGTCACCGTCAATCAATACGACCCGTTCAACCGGCTATCGAGCGCGAGCGGGGCCAGCGATTACGTGAACCCGGAGGGGCACCGGTTGCGCAAGGCGAGCAGTGCGGGGACGACGTACTTCGCGCCGGAAGGTGACGCCTTGCTGGCGGAGAACGACAACGGGACGTGGATCGACTACGTATGGCTGAACGGGCGACTGATCGGACGGGTCAGCGGCAGCACCGTCAATGCGATCCATGACGACCAGACGGGACGGCCCCAGGTGGTGACGGATGCCGGCGGTGCGGTCGTATGGAAGGCCAACAACTACCCGTTCACGCAGGCGGTTACCCTCAACAACATCGGCGGGCTGAACCTGGGCTTCCCGGGGCAGTACTACGATGCGGAGAGAGGGACGTGGAACAACGGGTTCCGGGACTACGATCCGAGCCTGGGGCGGTATATCGAGAGTGATCCGATGGGGCTCTTCGGAGGGGGCAATACCTATGCCTATGTCGGCAGTAATCCGCTGAGCTATATAGACCCGCTCGGACTGCAGGAATACGATGCAGAAGAAGGTGTGGAAGAAATGGAGCCTTGGGTCAGGGCTCTAGGTCCAAACATGGGAAGGGTTTTCCCTGAGACTCAAGCAGAGAAAGAGTCGCGCTGGCAGTCGTGTCCAAGGGCTAACTCGCTCCCACCAAACTCCGGAAACCTTAAACACATCTTCCGGGATAGTTCTGGGCATGTAGCTGACACACCTGCCAATCGGGACCTCCTGCTCTCAACGGCAAACAATTTGGACTATTTGCGTGGGCCAGGTGCTTACGGAAGCTCCGTATACACACAATTTCAGTCAGATGGATCGCAGGTTTGGGTCATCACGCGAGGCGGGGTCATTCAAAATGGTGGTGTGAATAGCCAGCCCTGGGCCTATATTCCTGGTGTGGGCTTGCGGCCTGGTCGATGAAATGAACTCGCAGGAGTGTCAGTAATGGCGCTGATATTAAACGAACAATTGGCATTTAGGGCGATGGTGACTTTTCTCGCCACTCTGCATGAGCAATTGGGATGGGATGACCTCCCTCCGCTCTTGGACAGCATGGCGCTGATCGATGGTGTACCACTTGATGCTGCAATTGCAGAAGACTGGAAGGGGGCCGTGGATCAAACGTTTGCGAACTCTGGTTCCCCAGATGCTGTCGCTGGCTTAACGCTGGACGAGGCTTATTCTGCAGTCATGCATTTTCTCGATGCGAGGTTCAGAAAGGGGCAGACGGACATCGGTCAGATATTGAAGGAACTACGGTCGGTCGATTTCCCATCTAGTCCACCTGAACTCATGGTCGAGTGGAGCCAATCTATGGCCTTGGCCTCTGACTCGACGAAATCCATTTCAGCTGTGATTGTGAAAGATGGCATCTCCTACGAAATACACAGCACATCAGGAAAAATTTCCTAGACGCAAAGGGGCCGGAGGCTGAGGTTTCCCCACGAATCTTCTCGTTCAATCAACACGTTGCATGCGGATTGAAGGAACAGTGCGCGCATAATGCGGTTATTCCTCACGGGTTACGAAGCCAGAGGAGACCACACCATGCGCGCCACCAAAGTATTGCAAAAGTGCCTGGGCGATGCACTGCAGCCGATGCATGCACTGCGCCGTCGCGTGTTGTTGCGTGCCGTGGAAGCATTGATCCGTGGCCGTCGTCTGACCCTGATCGATGTCGCCCGCGGGTGGCCCGGTGCGGAGCGCATCCGCGCGCCGCTGAAGGCACTGGATCGACTGCTGGGTAATCGACATCTGCACGCTGAGCGTGAACACGTGCACGGAGCCATGGCGCGCTGGTTATTGCGCGGCCCGCATCCGGTCATCGTGCTGGACTGGTGTGACCTGAAAGCCGATCGGCGCTGGCATCTATTAGGCGCGGCGGTTCCCGTCGGCGGGCGGACCCTGACGATACTGGACATGGTATTTCCCGATGGGCAACAAGGTTCGCCAGCGGCGGCCCCGGATAAGGGGCCGGAGGGAATTAAACGCGTCTGTCTTATTCATCAGGCCGTAGCGATGATCTCGTGGACGTGCCATTAAGGGTAAAGGGTATCCAGTCGACACCACAGCCTGCCAAGCGAACGTGGCCAACTCCGCGCTTTATGCCGCCGCCCCGCTCACGTAAGCTGGCGGTTGAAACCGACGGCAGGCAGGGGATCCTTGACCATGGTGGCAAAGCAGGCTCATCCGCTGCTGCGGGACCGTGCCGCGGGTTTGTCGCCGGAGGTGGTGCGGTTGCTCGACGAGGCCAGCGGTGCGATGGCCGACGGCGAACTGGATCGTGCCGAGGCGGCGCTGGCCGCGGTGCTGGCGCTGGCGCCCGATGGCGTGGAAGCGCTGCGCCTGTCGGGCCAGTTGCAGCAGTTGCGCGGCAACGACGCGCAGGCGGTGGCGATCCTGCGCCAGGCGCTGGCGAAGCATCCGCGCGATGCCCTGGTGCACATCAGCCTGGGCGTTTCGCTGCAGGCCCAGGGCGAGAACGAGGCGGCCCTGGCGGCGCTGCAGCGGGCTTGCGAACTGGCGCCCGACTTCGCGCCGGCGTGGTTCAACCTGGGCCGGATGTTCCAGTTGCAGGGCCGGCCGGCCGGAGCGATCACCGCGCTGCATCGTGCGCTGGATATCGATCCGGACCATCTCGCGGCGCGGCTGGTGCTGGCCTCGGCGCAGACCGGCCTCGGCGCCGAGGCCCAGGCGGCCGCGAACTATCGCGAGGTGCTGCAGCGCCAGCCCGGTCATCCGGAAGCCTGGAGCGGCCTGGCTGGACTGGACGCCGAGCGTTTCGGCAAGGACGACGTGGCCCAGCTGCAGCGTGCCTTGCAGATGCCGCAGCCGGCGCCGCTGGCGCGCATCCGGCTCGGCTTCGCGCTGGCGCGCGCGCTGGAAGACCAGGCCGACTATCACGCGGCCTTCCGCGCCCTGCGCAAGGCCAATGCATGGCGGCGCCGGCAGCTGAACTGGAATGCGGCGGGCATGCGGGCGCGTGCCGACGCCATGCTCGCGGCGTTCGCCGAGCCGTTGGCCGGTGCCGCGGACGCCGCGCTGGGCGAGCAGGTGATCTTCCTCATGGCGCTGCCGCACGCCGGTGCCGGCTTGACCCGGCAGATCCTTGTCGCGCACCCGTACGTGGGCGGCGTCGACGAGTCGCCCGACCTGCAGCGGGTGATCAGCGACGAATCGGCCCGGCGCGGACAACCGCTGTTGCAGTGGGTCGGCTCGGCGACTCCGGCGGACTGGGCGCGCCTGGGCCAGGACTACCTGGCGCGCACCGGGCATTGGCGCCGCGGCCTGCCGCGCTTCATCGACGCGAACCGGCTGAACTGGCGCGTGGTCGGCGTGGCGCTGGCGATGCTGCCGGGCGCGCGGGTGGTGCACTGCCGGCGCGACGCCGTGGAAACCTGTTTCGCCTGCTACCGCCAGCTGTTCGCCAGCGGCCACGACTTCAGCTACGACCTGGACGACATCGCCAGCTACTGGCGCGACCACGAGCGGCTCGGCCGGCACTGGCAGCGGCTGTTCCCGCAGCGTTTCCTCGAGCACGACTACGAGGCCCTGCTGGCCGATCCGGAGACCCAGGTGCGCCGGTTGCTGGCGTTCTGCGGGCTTGAAGTCGACCCGGCCTGCCTGGGCTTCCAGCACGAGCCGACGCCGGCGCGCACGGCACTGCGCACGCGCCAGCCCTGGTTGCGCGAGCCGGCCCTGGCCGCGCGCTACGGCGCCGAACTGGATCGCTTGCGGTTGTTGCTGGGCGTGCGCTGATCCGCGCGCTGTTCAACGTTGCGGCGAACGCGCCGCGGCCAGCCGGCGTTGCCGCGGCGGTTCGCCGAGCAGCACCGGCAGCCACGGCGTGAACGGTTGCGGCACGATGCCGAGCGCGGCGTAGCCGTCCACCTTGCCGACCGAATCGGTGCGCAGCGAGCGGAAGTTGTCCAGCGAAAAAGGCTTGCCGGGCAGCAGCTCGGCGAACTGCGCCTGCAGCCGGCCGAGGCTGTCGGGCAGCGCGACGACCGGCGTGCGCAGGCCGGCGGCGGCGCGGATCTTGCGCACGATCTCGCCCAGCGTGAGCACCTCGGGACCGTACAGCTCGAAGCTGCGCCGCTGGCCCAGCTTCGCGTGGTCGACGCAGCGGGCGATCGCCTCGGCCACGTCGCCGACCCAGGTGGGCGCCATCCGCGCCTTCGCGCGCGCCAGCGGCAGCACCGGCATCTGCCGCAGCAGCTTGGCGAAGCGGCTGACCAGGCCGTCGCCGTGGCCGAAGATCACGCTGGGCTGGTAGATCGTCCAGTCCAGCGCGGACGCCTTGACCAGCGCCTCGGCCTCGCCGCGGGTCTTCAGGTACTGCGACAGGCCCTGGCCCGCCTTCAGCGAGCTCATCTGGTGCAGCCGCCCCACGCCGCTGGCGTGGCATGCGGCGATCAGCCGGCGCGCCAGTTCCACATGTGCGCGCTGGAAGCTGTGCCGGCCGCGCGGGTTGAGGATGCCGACCAGGTTGATCACCGCGTCGGCGCCGGCCAGCTGCCGGCGCAGCACGTCGTCGTCGTAGATGTCGGCGCTGCGCACGCTGACCGCGGGCAGCACGCCGAGCTCGCGATGCTGTTCGCGGTTGCGGCTGAGCAGCACGATGCGGTGGCCGTCGGCGGCCAGGCGCGGCACCAGGCGGCTGCCGACGAAACCGGTGCCGCCGAGGATGACGAGTTGCTGGGCGCTCATGCGAAGGTTCTCCTGCCTCAGGGCATGGCGGACGCCGCACTGGCCGCGGCCGCCGGTGCGACGGCCGGCGGGCAGTCGACCGCGCGGCGCACCGTCGTGGCAGTCGGCAATGCGTACGGCTGGCCGATCGGACCCATGCGGGTGGCCAGCGGCACCACCGTGTCGCCGCTCAAGCGCCAATCGTAGATCACGCTGAACGCCATCACCCGCGCCACGTACTCGCGGGTTTCCCGGTACGGGATGGTGGCGACGAACAGGTCCGGCGCCAGCGTGCCGCGCGTGGCCAGCCACTGCTCGACCTTGTTCGGGCCGGCGTTGTAGGCGGCGCTGGCCAGCCATGGCGAGCCGTTGAAGCGCGCGGCCATCTGCGCCAGGTAGCGCGTGCCCAGCGCGATGTTGGTGGCCGGGTCGTACAGCGTGTGGCTGCCGCCCCAGTCGAGCCCGTTGCGCTTCGCCACCAGCGCGGCGGTGGCCGGCACCAGCTGCATCAGGCCGCGCGCGTCGGCGCGGGATCGGGCATCGCTCATCCAGGCGCTTTCCGCGCGCAGGATGCCGTAGGCCCAGGCCGGCTCGATCCCGGCCTGCCCGGCCTGCGGCACCAGGCCGTCCTGGCTGGCCAGCGGGAAGCGCAGGTCGTACAGCCGCAGCGCGTCGCCGCTGCTCATGGTGAATACGGCGCGGTCGTACCAGCCGCGACGGTTGGCCATGTCGGCAGCGACTCGCTGGGTAGCCGGGTCGGCATCCTGAAGTGCGCGCGCCCACTCGCGCCGGGCCAGCCTGGGCAGGTCCACCGCGTACAGCTCGAACGCGCGCAGCAGGCCGGGGTTGGCCAGCAGGGCCTGTTCGCGTTGCGGGTCGTCGGCCAGGGTCAGCGGGCAGATCGCGTACGGCTGGTCGAGCCGGTCGGCGGACAGGAAGCCGAAGAAGGTGGGCTTGTCCGCCTGGGCGTCGAACAGCCGGCGCGCCTCGTCGTCATGGCCCAGCGCGGCCAGCGCGCGGGCGCGGAAATACTGCCATTCACCGTCCTGCCGCTGGCCGGCGGGCATCGCGTCGATGCCGGCCAGCACCGCACCCCAGTCCTGCTGCGCCAGCGCCACGCGCACCCGCCATTCACGGGTGCCGTCGGTCTGCGCGGCGGCGGGCAGGGCGATCAGCCGGGCCAGTGCGCCATCGTCGAAATCGGTGGCGTGGTACAGCGCCAGGGTCTGCAGGATCCGGTTGCGTTGTGCTTCGCTGAAGCGGAAGCGGGATTGCAGCTGCTGCCACGCGGCATCGGCGGCGTCGGCGTCGCGCCGCGCCTGGCGGGTCAGCGCCAGCGTGACGGCCTGCCGCTGGCGCGGCTGGTCCGGCCAGCTGCGCGCGGCGTTCAGGGCGGCGGCGGGGTCGCGCAACGCCTGCACCAGTTGCAGCGCGCTGGAGCGGTCGGGTTCGGCGAGCCAGCCGGTGAGGCTGGCGATGCTGCCGGCCTGGCCGGCGTCGGCGGCGCGGTCGATCCGCGTCCACAGGCGCGCAGCGGTCAGCAGGCCCTGGTCGTGCGCGGCGGCCAGCACCGGGTCGCAGGCGTCGGGCAGGTCCGGCTTGGCCCACAAGCCGGCCAGGTCCCGTTCGAAATCCAGGGTGCCGCCACCGGCCAGGCGTGCCTGCAAGGCATCGCAGGCCAGGGTGTCGCCGAGGCCGGGCTGGTACAGCGCGAGGAAGGTGGCCCAGTCCTGCCGGCGCGCCAGCTCGCCCAGGAAGGCGCGGCGCAGGTCGGCGGCGGGGATCCAGTCCGGGTACTGCGCGAGGTACGACTCCACGCTGGTGCGGTCGACCTGCCGGATGTCGTGCTGCAGCGCCGCGGCCTGCAGGTACGGATACAGCGGGTAGTCGCGCAGGCCGCCGGCCAGCGACCGCCAGCCGTCGCCGCCTTGCTGGGCGGCGGCATAGGCCTGCCTGAAGGCGGCGCGCTGGGCGGCGTCGGGTTCGGCGGCGTGCGCCATCGCACTGGCCAGCAGCCAGCCGGCGGCCAACAGCAGCCAGGCCAGCGGAACACGCCGCGATGAAGCGGGAACAGACATGTGAACTCCTGCAATGGATCGCTGGCAGTGTAGTCGATGGTCCCGGCCGGCTTGTCGCAATTCGGTGAGTGTGGACGCGCCTGCTAAGCTGGCACGCTTCATTTTCAGCATCTCCGGGATCGGCATGTCGCCAGCAGCTTCGCCTGTTTTTCGTCGCGTCTGGCCGGCGTGGCTGGCACTGGTGCTGGCGGCGTCGGCCGGGGCGACCTGGTGGTGGGCGATCGGCCGGCCGGTGGCGTTGCCGGATGCGCCGTCGGCGCGGATCGCCTGCGTCTCGTACGCGCCGTTCCGCCTGGCCGGCGAGACGCCGCTGGACGTGAACGCCTACATCAGCCCCGAACGCATCGACGCGGACCTGCGCGCGTTGTCGCAGCGCTTCGATTGCGTGCGCACGTACTCGCAGGGGCAAGGCCTCAGCGCGGTGCCCGAAATCGCCGGGCGCTACGGCATGAAGGTGCTGCTGGGCATCTGGCTGGGCGGCGACGCGAAGTCGAATGCGCAGCAGGTCGCGCTGGGCATCGCCACCGCGAACAAGTACCCGCAGGTTTTGCGCGGGGTGATCGTGGGCAACGAGGTGCTGCTGCGCGGCGACCTGTCGTCGGCGCAGCTGGCCGGCTACCTGCGCCAGGTGCGCGCGGCGGTCCACGTGCCGGTGACGTATGCCGACGTGTGGGAGTTCTGGCTGCGCCATCCCGAACTGGCCGGTTCGGTCGATTACCTGACCATCCACATCCTGCCGTACTGGGAGGACCAGCCGGTGCCGCCCGAACGCGCGGTGCAGCACGTGGCGGCGGTGTACGCGCAGGTGCAGCAGGCGTTTCCCGGCCGCCGCGTGATGGTCGGCGAGACCGGCTGGCCCAGCGCCGGGCGACCGCGCCAGGCGGCCAGCGCCAGCGTGGTCAACGAGGCGCGCTACCTGCGCGAGTTCCTGCGCTACGCGGCCACCGTGCACATGCCGTACAACGTGATCGAGGCGTTCGACCAGCCGTGGAAACGAGCGCAGGAAGGTACCGCCGGCGGCTACTGGGGCATCTTCGACGTGCAGGCGCGGCCGAAGTTCGCGATGCAGGGCCCGGTGACCGAGGAGCCGCACTGGTGGGCCGGCTGGCTGGCCGGCGCGGCCGGTGCCGCGCTGTTTGCGCTGGTCGGCGGATGGCGGCGACGCTGGCACGGTGGACGCGGCTGGAGTGCGCTGGCGCTGGCCGGAGCGGCCAGCGGTTGTGCGTTGGCCTGGCAGGTCCGGCAGATGCTGTACGCCTGCCGCGACGGCTGGGAGTGGGCGGTGTCGCTCGCCGCCTGCGCGCTGACCTTGTTCAGCGCGGTGCCGCTGGCGCGCTGGATCGCCGCGCGACTGGCCGGCGTGGTCGCGCCGACCGCGCCGCCACGCTGGCTGCGGCTGGGCTGGCTGTTCGGGCTGGCATTCTACGGGCTGCTGCTGGTGGTCGATGGCCGCTACCGGGATTTCCCGCTGGGCCTGTTCTGGCTGCCGTGCGCCGGTTACGCACTGCTCGGCTGGCTGGGCGACCGGCGCGCACCGGCGATGCCGTGGCTGGAGGAACGTTTTCTCGCGAGCTGGCTGCCGCTGCTGGCGGCGGCCGTGCTGGTGCAGGAGGCCGGGCTCACCGCGGTGGCGTGGCTATGGCTGGGAATGAACCTGCTGCTGGCCGCGCCGGTGCTGGTCGACTGGTATCGCGCGTATCGCCTGCAGCCGCAGCAGGCGTAGGCAGCCGACCAGCACGGCCAGCGCGCCGCTCTCGAAGCAGTACAGCTGCAGCGCGATGATGCCCAGCGCGGCGGCCAGCCAGGCCAGCCAGGCGCGTTTCCACAGCAGCGCCAGCGCGGTCGCGGCGAGCGCCGCGATGCCGTAGACGTCGTGCAGGAAACCCAGCACCAGCCACTGCCGCCAGCGGCACCACCACGGCGCATGGCCGCCACCGCACCGCTGCGCCATCGTGGCGGGCTCGATCACGCCGTAGCGCAGGCACGCCGCGAGCAGCGCCACCAGCAGCAACAGCAGCCACGGCCACGCCCGCCGCCACGTCGTCGAGGTCATTGCCCGCGCCCCGGCGCGGCCTTGCCGCCGACGTGCGCCGGCAGCCGGATCTCCGCCGCCAGCGGCAGATGGTCGGAGAACGCCTGCGGCAGCGCCCAGGTCTTCTCCAGGTGGATCGCCGGCGAGGTCAGGATGTGGTCCAGCGCGCGCCGCGGCTTCCAGCTGGGGAACGTCGGCGTCGCCTGTGCCGGCGGTTGCAGGGTGGACTTGGCGAACAGCTGCTGCATCTCGGCGCTGCCCGGCTCGGCGTTGAGGTCGCCCATCAGCACGGCGTGCGGAAAATCCTGCAGCAGTTCCGCGATGAAGCCGAGCTGGCGCGCGCGCGCCGGTGCGCTCAGCGACAGGTGCGCGATCATCACCGCCAGCGCGTTGTCGCCTTCGCCGAACTGGGCCAGCAGCGCGCCGCGGCCTGGGATCCGGCTGGGCAGCGGGTAGTCCAGCACCGAGTGCGGCTCCAGCCGGCTGATCAGGCCGTTCGCCGAGTGCGCCAGCCTGGCCATCGCGCGGTTCGGCTGGTGGCTCCAGAACGGCAGGCCGGCGGTCTCGGCGAGGTAGCGGGTCTGGTTGAGGAAGCCCGAGCGCAGGCTGCCGGCGTCGGCTTCCTGCAGGCCGATCACGTCGAACTGCGACAGCACCTCGGCGAGCCGGTCGAGGTTGTCCATCTTGCTGCGCCCCGGCAACACCGCGTTGATACTGCGGGTGACGTATTGGCGGTAGCGCTGCACGCTGGCACCGGCCAGGATGTTGCAGCTCAGCAGGCGCAGGCGGCGCTCGGCAGGGGCGGCTTGGGTGGTGGCGGCGCGGGTCATTGCAACACACTACACGGGAAGGGGATGGCGGCGCCCATGTGCATGGATCATGCTCACGCACCGGATGCGGCGGCCAGCATGATCCACCGGACGTGAATGCTGCGCCAGCCGTGTTGCCGGACGCCGCGGGCGACGCCTACTTGCCGGCCAGTTCGCGCTTGACCAGCCACTGCGTCACCGCCACCATCTCGTCGAACGAGTGCACCGCGGCCACGCGGTACTTGCCGTCGACCACGATGGTCGGGGTGCCGTCCACCTGCCACTTCTGGATCAGTGCGAGGTCTTCCTTCAGCTTCGCGGTGGTCTCGGGCGACGTGGCGATGCGCATGAACTCGGCGCGATCGACGCCCTCGCGGGCGTAGAAGTCGGCGAGTTCGTCCATCGAGTTGATCGGGTAGTGCTGGGCGAACTTGGCGTCGAACAACGCCAGGTGGGTGCGCTCGACCACGCCGAGCTGCTTCGCCGCGTAGTAGGCACGCGCGAATGGCAGCCACTCGGCACTGAACGGCGCCGGCAGCAGCTTGAACGCCACGCCGGCCGGCAGCTGCCTGCGCAACTTCTCGGCGGCCGGCGCGAACTGCGCGCAGTGGATGCAGCCGTAGGAGAACACCTCCACCACCTCCACCTTGCCTTCGCTGCCGAGCCGCTGCTGCGGGGCGGGCAGGGTGACGTACTCGTTGCCTTCGGTGTACGGCGCCGTGCTGGATTGCGCGGTGCAGGCGCTGGCCAGCAGCAGGCCGGCGAGCAGGGTGAGGACGCGCAGGTGGGCGAATCGCTTGGGCATGGGGTCTCTCTTCGCGTGGTGGCGGTGGGGTCGCCGTGCAGGCCAGGTTAACCGAACCGGCTTACTTGCCGGCGGCTTCCCTGGCCACCAGCCACTGGGTCAGCTCGATCGACTGCGCGTAGCCGCCGGCCGAGCTCGCCGTGAAACGGTACCTGCCGTTGACGATCATGGTCGGCGTGCTGTCCACCCCGTAGGCCTTCATCAGGTCGTCGGCACGCTTCATCCGGGTATTGACGGTGAACGAGTTGGCGACGCCGACGAATTCCTTCGGGTCGACGCCGTACTTGGCGTAGAACTTCGCCGCGTCCTCGATGGTCGGCCACGCCGAGCGCGGCTTCAGTCCGCTGGCTTTCAGGTCGTAGGTGGACAGCTCGCCGCTCTTCCACACCGCATCGAACATCGCGTCGTGGGTCTTGCCGACCAGGTCCAGCGCCTGCGCCGCGTAGAACGCGCGCTGGTACATCGGCCAGTTCTCGTCCGGGCGGAACGCGGCGGCCAGGTAGTTCATCACCGCGTTCGGCGGCAGGCTCCCGGCGATCTGCTCGGCGGTGGAATGGAAGCCGTTGCAGGCCGGGCAACCGTAGGAGAACACCTCGGTCACCTCGATCTTGCCGGGATGGCTGGTCGGCTGCGCCGGATCGATCAGGAAATAGTTCTTGCCCTCGACCCACTTGCCGTTGTCGACGAACGGCGCCGCGGCGGCGGCCGGGGCGGGCGCATCGGGGCTGCTCGCGGCCGCGGCGGCGACCGTGCCGGTGGCGGCGGGTGCCGCACTGCCGGCCGTTGCCGGTGCGGTGCCGCTGGTCGTGGTGCTGGCCGGCGCGGCCTCGGCGCTGCTGGTGGCGGCTGGCGCCGTCGGCTGGGCGGCACTGCCGGTGTCGCTGTCATGGCTGCAGGCGGCAAGCGCGAGCAGGGCGGCACACAGGAACGGCAGACGCTTCAACATGGCAGACCTCAAGAGGCGGAACGCAAAACGACAGCGCCGACGTTTCGGTCGGCGCGGATTCGATCAGGGCGTGGCGGCCGGCTGGCTGTCGGCGCTGTGCAGGCCCTCGATGTAGCTGGCCAGGGCGGCGATGTCGTCGGCGCTCAGCGGCTTGGCGATC
>CAVPQF010000150.1:0-3429 GCA_963707225.1 uncultured Gammaproteobacteria bacterium | reverse complement strand
CGTGAATGTCGTCCTGGTGCGGCGCGATACGCACATGCGCGGTCACCGCGCCGAACTTCTGCGCCAGGCCGGTCTGGGTCATCACCAGGGCGCCGCGACCTTCGAGATGGGCCGCCATGCCCATCACCGCGCCGATGGTGAGCACACCCATGCCGCCCACCCCGGGCAGCAAGATGCTGAAAGGCGCAGTCAGCGTGGGAACTTGCGGTTCCGGCAGCGCGGGGAAATCGGCATCCGCGTTCCCGCCGTGGAGACGGCGCAAACTGCCGCCGTGAACGCTGACAAAACTCGGGCAGAATCCTTTCAGACAGGAGTAATCCTTGTTGCAGGCGCTCTGATCGATGGCGCGCTTGCGGCCGAGGGGAGTTTCCACCGGCACCACCGAAAGGCAGTTCGACTGCACACCGCAGTCGCCGCAACCTTCGCACACACGCTCGTTGATGAACACGCGCCGCTGCGGCTGTGGCAGCAGGCCGCGCGCTGGCCCTGCCGCCGGTGGGCGCGATCACCGCCAGCGTGTCCAGG
Organism: uncultured Gammaproteobacteria bacterium; assembly: GCA_963707225.1. Taxonomy (GTDB): domain Bacteria; phylum Pseudomonadota; class Gammaproteobacteria; order Xanthomonadales; family Rhodanobacteraceae; genus Rhodanobacter. The sequence goes on along the minus strand of CAVPQF010000150.1, from coordinate 2,904 downwards.
TCGAAACGGATCAGGCTGCGGCTCAGCCGACCCTTGCGCCAGTCGAGCCACGCGCTCAGCTGGCCGCGGCCGTGGTCGACCGCATAGCCGCCCATGTCGATGCCTTCCAGCAACGGCTTCAGTTCGGTGCCATCGACGCTGGCCCACACCTGGCCCGTGCTGCCGTCGTCGCGGAAGCGGCCGGCGGTGCGCACCGCGGCGCTCACGCCGTCGCGCCGCAGCACGCCGCCGAAACGGACCTGGCTGCCCCCCTGGTGGCTCAGCCGCAACTGCTTCGACAGCAGCGTGTAGTGCTTGTCCAGGGTGGCGTCGGTGACCACCACGCGCAGGTCCTCCAGCCACAGGTCCGCCGACAACCGACCCAGCGACAGCGGCTGCCGGCCGCTGCCGCCGGCTACGCCGATGCCGTTGACGTGCCAGCCGTGGGTGTCGTGCAGCAGGTCCAGCTGCAGGTTGCGCACGTGCAGGTTCAGCAGGTGCCGCGACGGCAGCAGCCAGCCGCCGAAGTCGAGTTTCAGTTCCGATTCGGGCAGTTGCAGCACGGCGCCGCTCTCGCCGGCCGCCGCCCCGACGGTCACCCCATGCATCACGAACACCGGGCCGGAGCCGGTCCAGCGCCCCTCCATCGAGGCAAAGCTGACCGGGCGCTGCAGCCGCGCGCCGAGTTGTGCGGCGACCCAGTCCGGATGCCGAGCCAGCAGCGGCAGCAGCAGCTGGGCCAGCGCCGCGACGACGGCAAGCAGGATCAGCGCGACCCCGGCGGTCCAGCCCGACGCGCGGGCGCAACGATGCAGCCGCCGCTGCCACAACGCGTTCACGCGCAGCGATCCCACTCGAATTGGCGGCAGCCGGATTTACAGCAAGACGACATCAAACTGTTCCTGCGAATAATGCTCTTCGGCCTGGAAGCGTATGCTCTTGGAGATGAACTCTTCCAGTTCGGCGACCGCGCTGGATTCTTCTTCCAGGATCCGGTTGACCACGGCAGGATTCGCCATCACCAGCAGCTTCTGCGCGTTGAACTGGCGCACCGCGCGGGTGATCTCGCGGAAGATCTCGTAGGTCACCGTTTCGGCGGTCTTCAGCACGCCGCGGCCGTTGCAGGCGGGGCACGGCTCGCACAGCTGGCGGGCCAGGCTTTCGGTGGTGCGCTTGCGGGTCATCTCGACCAGGCCCAGCGCCGACATCGGGTACACCGTGGTCTTGGCGTGGTCGCGCGCCAGGCCCTTGTTCAACATGCGCAGCACCTGGCGCTTGTGTTCCTCATCGTTCATGTCGATGAAGTCGATGATGATGATGCCGCCCAGGTTGCGCAGGCGCAGCTGGCGCGCCGCCGCCTGCGCCGCTTCCAGGTTGGTGCGGTAGACGGTTTCCTCCAGGTTGCGCGAACCGAGATAGGCGCCGGTGTTGACGTCGATCGTGGTCATCGCCTCGGTCTGGTCGACGATCAGATAGCCACCGGATTTCAGCGGCACCTCCTTCTTCAGCGCGCGCTGCATCTCGTCCTCGACGCCGTACAGGTCGAAGATCGGCCGCTCGCCGTCGTAGTGCTCGATGCGGTCGTCCAGGTTCGGCATGAACTTGTGCACGAACTTGACCACCTTCTCGAAGGTGGCGTGCGAATCCACCCGCACCTTCTCGATGTCCTCGTTGAGCATGTCGCGCAGGCTGCGCAGCGGCAGCGACAGCTCTTCGTACACGCGCTCGCCGACCCTGGCCTTGGCGATGTTCTCCTGCACCACCCGCCACACCTTGCTCAGGTAGGTCACGTCGAACGCCAGCGACTCGGCGCTCTGGCCCTCGGCATTGGTGCGCACGATGTAGCCGAGTGGCGTGTCGCCGATCAGCGGGGTCAGCACGTCGCGCAGCCGCTGGCGCTCGGCCTCGTCCTCGATCCGCGCGGAAATGCCCAGGGTGCGCGCGTACGGCAGCAGCACCAGGTAGCGCGAGGGAATCGACAGGTGCGCCGACAGCCGCGCGCCCTTGGTGCTGATCGGGTCCTTGACCACCTGCACCACGATCTCCTGGCCTTCGTGCACCAGTTCGCTGATCGAGGGCACGTGGCCATTGCCGTTGCCGTTCGATTCGGCGCCTTCGGGCGGCAGCGGGCGCACGATGTCCGAGGCGTGCAGGAAGGCCGCGCGCTCCAGCCCGATCTCCACGAACACCGCCTGCATGCCCGGCATCACCCGCTGCACGCGGCCCTTGTAGATGTTGCCGACATAGCCGCGCCGGGACGCCCGCTCGACGTGCACCTCCTGCAACATGCCGTTCTCGACCACCCCGACCCGCGTTTCGCGCGGGGTCACGTTGATCAGGATCTCTTCGCTCACCGCATACTCCCCGGACAGGTGATCTTTATAGCGGTGCGGCCACGGACTGTCGATGAACCACGGCATGGAATCCGCATCGCCGGGCCGGATAACGCAAAATGGGCGCTGGCGTGCGGCCTGCCGCCGTCCGCCGAACCACCCGGAGCTGAACGCATGACGATGCCCACGATGACGCCCATCCTGCTGGCCTGGAGCGGGGGCAAGGACTGTCTGCTGGCCCTGCAGCGGCTGCTGGCCGATCCGCAATGGCAGGTGGTCGGCCTGCTCACCACGGTCAACCGCAACTACCAGCGCGTGGCCATGCACGGCACGCCGCGCGAGGTGCTGCAGGCGCAGGCCGCCGCGCTGGGCCTGCCGCTGCTGGAGGTGATGCTGGACTGGCCCGGCAGCAACGAGGCCTACGAGGAGGCCCACGCGCAGGCCCTGGTCGAGGCGCGCATGCGCTGGCCGGGGATCCGCCACTGCGCGTTCGGCGACCTGTTCCTGGAGGACGTGCGCGACTACCGCGTACGCCAGCTCGGCCGCGAGAACTGGCGTGCGGTGTTCCCGCTGTGGGGCGAGCAATACATTG
>CAVPQF010000149.1:0-4932 GCA_963707225.1 uncultured Gammaproteobacteria bacterium | reverse complement strand
GGATGACGACAACGCCGACCCGGGCAGCAACGACCGGGTGATCAACCTCACCGAGCTCAAGCGCAAGAACGCGATCCAACTGCTGGAATTCGCCGAATCGCTGGGCGTGTATGAAGGCGTCGCCCGCGCGCGCAAGCAGGACGTGATCTTCAACGTGCTCAAGGCGCACGCGCGCTCCGGCGGCGGCATCTGGGCCGAAGGCGTGCTGGAAATCCTGCAGGACGGCTTCGGCTTCCTGCGCTCGGCCGACGAGTCGTACCTCGCCGGCCCCGACGACATCTACGTGTCGCCGAGCCAGATCCGCCGCTTCAACCTGCGCACCGGCGACTACATCACCGGACGTGTGCGCCACCCGAAGGAAGGCGAGCGCTACTTCGCGATGCTGCGCGTCGACGACATCAACGGCGATCCGCCGGAGGCGTCGAAGAACAAGATGCTGTTCGAGAACCTCACCCCGCTGTTCCCGCGCAAGGCGTACAAGCTGGAGCGCGGCAACGGTTCGAGCGAGGACATCACCGGCCGCATCCTCGATCTCATCGCACCGATCGGCAAGGGCCAGCGCGGCCTGATCGTCTCCCAGCCGAAGTCCGGCAAGACGATGATGCTGCAGAACATCGCCCAGGCGATCCAGTACAACCATCCCGAAGCGCACCTGATCATGCTGCTGATCGATGAGCGCCCGGAGGAAGTCACCGAAATCGCCCGCACCGTGCGTGCCGAAGTGATCAGCTCCACCTTCGATGAACCGGCCGTGCGCCACGTGCAGGTCGCCGAAATGGTGATCGAGCGCGCCAAGCGCCTGGTCGAGCACAAGAAGGACGTGGTGATCCTGCTCGACTCGATCACCCGCCTCGCCCGCGCCTACAACACCGTGGTGCCCAGCTCCGGCAAGGTGCTCACCGGCGGCGTGGACGCGAATGCATTGCAGCGTCCGAAGCGTTTCTTCGGCGCCGCGCGCAACGTCGAGGAAGGTGGCAGCCTCACCATCATCGCCACCGCGCTGACCGAAACCGGCAGCAAGATGGACGAGGTGATCTACGAGGAGTTCAAGGGCACCGGCAACATGGAAGTGCACCTGTCCCGCCGCATCTCCGAGAAGCGCGTCTACCCGGCCATCGACATCAACCGCTCCGGCACCCGTCGCGAGGACCTGCTGATCGACCCGGACATGCTGGCCAAGATCTGGATCCTGCGCAAACTGCTGCACCCGATGGACGAGCTGGCCGCGATGGAGTTCATGCTCGACAAGATGAAGAACACCAAGTCCAACGACGAGTTCTTCAATTCGATGAAGCGCTGAAGAACAGGGTCGGCCATGCCGGCCCTGTTTGTTTGTGGCGACGGCTTCGGGCGATGTGCGGAGCCATCGGCATTGCGGCGAATAAGGATCTGCGTGATCAATCTCCCTCGTCCTTCGCCCTCCGGCGGACATGCCAACAATTTCGACGGGCTGCGACTGGTCGCCTCGCTGATGGTGCTGGCCTCGCACCAGTTCGTGCTGCTTGGCCTGCATGAGGCCACGCTGGCCGAGGGCATGACGCTCGGCTCGATCGCGGTCGCGATGTTCTTCACCATGAGTGGCTACCTGGTCACCGAGAGCTGGTACCACGACCCGCACATCATGCGTTTCGCCATGCGCCGGTTCCTGCGCATCTGGCCTGCGCTGATCGTCGCAACGCTGGTCATCGTGGTCGCCGGAGCCGCGCTCACCACCTTGCCGCTGCACGACTATTTCGGCCGCGAAACCCGCCGCTTCATCACCTTCAATGCCCGGTTGCGCGCCTACTACACGCTGCCGGGCGTATTCGCCACGGCGCCGGCCAACGCGATCCTGTCGGCGGTCAATGGCAGCTGGTGGACGATACCCCTGGAGGCGAAATGCTATGCCTATGTCGCCGTGCTCGGCGCCATAGGCCTGCGCCGCAGGATCTTCAGCCTGCTCGCGCTGCTCGTGGTCGCGGTGATGTACGCCAAGACGCTGCCCGGGCACTCCCGTGGCAACAGCTTCGACAACCTCTGCTACTTCTACACGGCGTTCTTTCTTGGCGGCGTCTGCGCGCGCCAGTACGCCGTCGAGATCGGCCGGCGGCGTGTGGCCGTGGCGGCCGCCCTGGCAGCCTGCCTGCTGGCCGCCGCCCTGCTGCAACACGCACGACTGGCGCAATGGGCGGTGCTGGTACCGTTCACCCTGTGGTTCGGACACCAGGCCACGCCGGGCCTGCGCTCCGCGGCCCGGTTCGGCGACCTGTCCTACGGTGCCTACCTGTACGCCTACTTCGTGCAGCAGCTCAGCGTGCACCTGTGGCCGGCGACGCCTTCATACCCGGCCACGGCAGCCGTGGCCGCCGTCATCACTCTGATGATTGCATGGTGCTCGTGGCATGCGGTGGAGGCCCCGGCGCTGGCGCTGAAACGGCGACTTCGCGCCTGGTTCCCCGACTCCGCCCATTGACGAGGCCGCGCGAGGGCAGCAACTGATCCAGCGCAGGGCGTACCCGCGCGCGTGATGTTCCAATGCGCTGTCCGGCCCGTATGCCACGAGACCCCTTTTCGTCGACATGCGTCGCCCCCATAGTGTCGGCTCCCCACCGAGGCCTTGCCCGTGTCCATACCCAGTGCCGTGAAGAGCATCCCGATTGCGGGTCGCCAGCAACTTGCGGATTACCTTGCGGCGGGCGAGAAGCCGCGCGAAGCCTGGCGCATCGGCACCGAGCACGAGAAGTTCGGCTTCCTCACCGACACGCTGCGCCCGCCCACGTTCGAGGGCGAGCGCGGCATCAAGCGGCTGCTGGAAACCATCGCCACCCGCTACGGCTGGGACGTGGCGCGCGAGGGCGAGAGCCCGGTGGCGCTGTCGCGCGACAAGGCCTCGATCACGCTGGAGCCGGCCGGTCAGCTGGAACTGTCCGGCGCGCCGCTGGAAACCATCCACCAGACCTGCTGCGAGGTGAACTCTCACCTGGAGGAAGTGCGCTCGGTTGCCGACGGCATGGGGCTGGGTTTCCTCGGCATGGGCTTCCAGCCGAAATGGCGCCGCGACGAGATGCCGTGGATGCCCAAGGGCCGCTACAAGATCATGCGCGAGTACATGCCCAAGGTCGGTTCGCTCGGCCTGGACATGATGACGCGCACCTGCACGGTGCAGGTGAACCTGGATTTCTCGTCCGAAGCGGACATGATCAGGAAATTCCGCGTCGGCCTCGCACTGCAACCGATCGCCACCGCGCTGTTCGCCGATTCGCCGTTTACCGAAGGACGTCCAAACGGCTATCTGTCCTACCGCTCGCACATCTGGACCGACACCGACCCGGATCGCACCGGCATGCTCGACTTCGTGTTCGCCGACGGCTTCGGCTACGAGCGCTACGTCGACTACATCCTCGACGTGCCGATGTACTTCAGCTACCAGGACGGCAAGTACATCGACCTGGCCGGGCAGGATTTCAAGCGTTTCCTGGCGGGCGAGCTGCCCACGCTGCCGGGCGTCCACGCCACCATGAAGGACTTCGCCGACCACCTCACCACCGCCTTCCCCGAGGTGCGCCTGAAGCAGTACCTGGAGATGCGCGGCGCCGACGGTGGCCCGTGGAACCGGCTGTGCGCGCTGCCCGCGTTCTGGGTTGGCCTGCTGTACGACGACGACGCACTCGATGCCGCATGGGACCTGGTCAAGGATTTCAGCCGCGAGGAACGCCATGCGCTGCGCGACGGCGTGCCGAAGCACGCACTGAAGCTGCCGTTCCGCGGCGGCAGCGTGCGCGATCTCGCCGAGGAAGCGCTGAAGATCGCCGGCCACGGCCTGAAACGCCGCGCCCGCCTCAACCGCCACGGCGCCGACGAGAGCGTCTTCCTCGAACCGATGATCGAGATCGTGCAGGCCAACCAGACGCCCGCCGAACGCAAGCTGGAACTGTTCCACGGCGCGTGGAACGGCAGCGTGGACCCGGTGTTCCGCGAGTTCGCGTACTGATCTCCAAGCCGTTCGGGTTCTGAAGCCACCAAGCCGGAAATGACCAGACTTTTGTCCCCTCCCCTGCTCGCAGGGGAGGGCTAGGGTGGGGTCGCTCCTACGCTTGGAAAGAACCCGGCTTCACCACCGACCATGCGACCGACTCGCCGGCTCGCATCGGCTTGCAAGTCGATCCGGCCAGCGGATACTCGTCCGGCACGATCCACGGCGTGCGTTCGAGCACGATGCGCTCCCGGTTGCGCGGCAACCGATAGAAATCCGGGCCGTGGAAGCTGGCAAACGCTTCCAGCCTGTCCAGACGACCCGCCTGATCGAATGCCTCCGCATACAGCTCCAGCGCCGCATGCGCCGTATAGAGCCCCGCACATCCGCAGGCCGCTTCCTTCGCTTCGCGCGGATGCGGTGCACTGTCCGTGCCGAGGAAGAAGTGCGGATCACCGCTGGTGGCGGCCTGCATAATTTCTATGTTCAGTGGTATCTGCTACGAATGTAGGAACTTGCTAATGCATAGAAATATGAGCGCCAAGTGTAATTAATTTTGTTTCGAGAGAATCATATCCTCGACGCCAGTGATGTAATCCATCCATATACGTAACACCATCTGCACGCAATCCCGCAAGGACTAATGCGCTTGATGCTCTAATATCTGTAGCATGAACATACGTTCCGCAAGAATTAACCCCTGTAATGGTTGCTTTTGATCCTTGCGTTGTAATACGAGCGCCCATTTTAATAAGTTCAGGAACATGTAACAATCTATTTTCATGAACGGTCTCCTCGACCACAGAGATACCATCCGCTAGACAGAGTAACGACATCATAACTGCTTGCAAATCAGTAGGAAAACTTGGAAAAGGTCCTGTTTTGAATGATACTGCGCGTGGATTTTCTGTTGCCTGTAATGATACTCCTCGCATATCAGTACAGCAATACGTAGTTGCGAACGAGTAGAGGACATAACA
>CAVPQF010000148.1:0-7231 GCA_963707225.1 uncultured Gammaproteobacteria bacterium | reverse complement strand
TCGGTAACTCGCGTGCGTTCGTCCGTGAACGCAAAGATCAAGAGGCGCCCATCCGTGGGCGCACTTCTCAATCAGAGCAGGAATTAAGCACGTGGCAAAAGTAACCAAGTCATTCCAGTACGGTAATCACGAAGTCACACTGGAGACGGGCGAAATTGCCCGCCAGGCATCCGGTGCGGTCATGGCCAGCATGGGCGGCACCGTGGTGCTGGTCACCGCCGTCGCTGCGACCAAGCAGAAGGAAGGGCAGGATTTCTTCCCGCTCACCGTCGACTACGTCGAGAAGTTCTACTCCGCCGGCCGCATCCCGGGCGGCTTCTTCAAGCGTGAAGGCCGCCCGACCGAGAAGGAGACGCTGACCTCGCGCCTGATCGATCGCCCGGTGCGCCCGCTGTTCCCGGACGACTTCAAGAACGAAGTGCAGGTCATCGCCCAGGTCGTTTCGCTGAACCCCGAGGTTGACGGCGACATCGTGGCCCTGCTCGGCGCCTCCGCCGCGCTGAGTCTGGCCGGCATCCCGTTCAAGGGTCCCATCGGCGCTGCCCGCGTCGGTTACGCCAACGGCAAGTACCTGCTGAACCCGTCGGCCACCGAGCTGAAGATCTCCCAGCTGGACCTGGTCGTCGCCGGTACCGCCGGTGCCGTGCTGATGGTGGAGTCCGAAGCACAGCTGCTGTCCGAAGACGTCATGCTCGGCGCGGTGATGTTCGGCCACCAGCAGATGCAGACCGCGATCCGCGCGATCGCCGAGCTGGCTACCGAAGCCGGCAAGCCGTCGTGGGACTGGCAGGCACCGGCCCGCAACGAGTCGCTGGTCGCCGCCGTCAAGGGCGCGGTCGGCGATCAGCTGGCCGCAGCGTTCCAGGTGCGCGACAAGCTGGAGCGACGCGACGCGATCTCCGCGATCAAGGCCGACGTGCTGGCCGGGCTCAAGGCGCAGGCCGAAGAGAATGGCTGGTCGTCCGCCGCGATGGCCAAGGAATTCGAGGAACTCGAATACCACACCATGCGCGACAGCGTGCTGAAGACCAAAGTGCGCATCGACGGCCGCCAGCTGGACGACGTGCGCGCGATCACCGCCCGTGTCGGCGTGCTGCCGCGCACACATGGCTCGGCGCTGTTCACCCGCGGCGAGACGCAGGCCCTGGTCGTCGTCACGCTGGGCACCACGCGCGATGCGCAGATCATCGACGCACCCGGTGGCGAGTCGAAGGATCCGTTCCTGTTCCACTACAACTTCCCGCCGTTCTCGGTGGGTGAGGCCGGCCGTTTCGGCGCGCCGAAGCGTCGCGAGATCGGCCACGGCCGCCTCGCCAAGCGCGGCGTGCAGGCAGTCAAGCCGACCATCGAGGAATTCCCGTACGTGCTGCGCGTGGTCTCGGAAATCACCGAGTCCAACGGCTCCTCGTCAATGGCATCGGTGTGCGGCTCCTCGCTGGCGATGATGGATGCCGGCGTGCCGCTGAAGGCGCCGGTGGCCGGCATCGCGATGGGTCTGGTCAAGGAAGGCGGCGACTTCGTCGTGCTGTCCGACATCCTGGGCGACGAGGATCACCTCGGCGACATGGATTTCAAGGTGGCCGGTAGCGCCGACGGCATCTCCGCGCTGCAGATGGACATCAAGATCGACGGCATCACCGAGGAGATCATGAAGGTGGCGCTGGAGCAGGCCAAGCGTGGTCGCCTGCACATCCTCGGCGAGATGAACAAGGCGCTGTCCACGGCGCGCTCGGAAATGAGCGAGTACGCCCCGCGCCTGATCACCATCAAGATCCATCCGGACAAGATCCGCGAAGTGATCGGCAAGGGCGGCGCCACGATCCGCTCGATCACCGAGGAAACCGGCACCACGATCGACATCAGCGACGACGGCACCATCATCGTCGGTTCGGTCAATCGCGAAGCCGGCGAAGCGGCGAAGAAGCGCATCGAGCAGATCGTCTCCGACGTCGAGCCGGGCCGCATCTACGAGGGCAAGGTTGCCAAGCTGATGGACTTCGGCGCGTTCGTCACGATCATGCCGGGCAAGGATGGTCTGGTGCACGTGTCGCAGATCTCCGACGAGCGCGTCGAGAAGGTTTCCGACAAGCTCAAGGAAGGCGACATCGTCAAGGTCAAGGTGCTCGAAGTCGACAAGCAGGGTCGCATCCGCCTGTCGATGAAGGCCGTGACCGAAGAAGAGCGCGCCAGCGTCTGAGTTTCCGGACAAGGCGATTCCACAAGGCCCGGCCCATGCCGGGCCTTGTGCGTTCTGGCGCCGGTGATCTTGTGCAACACGCTTTTGCTAGGATGGACGAACCTTGCGCGAGGATGCACCGATGGCCGACCCGGCGAATGATTTCATCAGGGACTATCAGACGCTGGCACAGCAGTCGTGGGATGCCTGGACACGCCAGTTCCAGCAGCAACCCGCGGCGAATCCGTTTGCGCCGCCACCGGCGCCAGCCGCGGGCAATGACACGCTGGAACGCACGCTGGCCGGCCTGAAGGGATATTTCGACTGGATGCAGGCGGCCGCCGCTGGCGGCGCAGCCCAGCAGCCGACCACCGACTGGCGCCAGCAGTTGCAGCAGATGTTCGGTGGCGCCAGCCAGCCGTTTGTGCAGGCGTTTGGCGGGATCGACAGTGCCGGTGCGGAAGGCTTCGCGCGGCAATGGCAGTCCTGGTTGCAGGCAGCCCGGCACAGCGGTTTCGGCGACCTGCCGGGCACGCACGGGCCGACGCCGGCGTTCGTCCTGAACCGCGAGCAGCAGATGCAGCAGCAGGCCCTGGCCATGGCGTTGCTGGAGTCGATGCAGGCCTCCGCGCGCTATCAGGAACTGATCCAGCGCGCCAACACGCAAGGCATGCAGCGCCTGCAGGACAAGCTGGCCCAGCATGCCGAACCGGGCCGCCAGATCGACTCGCTGAAGGGACTGTACGACCTGTGGGTGGACGCCTCGGAGGAAGCCTATGCCGAGATCGCGCTGTCCGACGAGTTCCGTGAGGTCTACGGCGAGATGGTCAACACGCAGATGCGCGTGCGCCAGTTGCAGCAACAGCAGACCGAACAGCTTTGCCAGCAGCTGGGCGTGCCGACGCGCAGCGAGGTGTCGAGCCTTGGTGAACGGCTGCAGGCCTTGCGCCGCGAGTTCCGCGCCAGCCGGGCCGGTGCATCCGCCGATCATGCCGACGAGATCATGGCGTTGCGCCGTGAGCTGGCCGCGCTGAAACGTCGGCTGGCCAATGCCCCGGCAGCGGCGGTTGCGGCAAAGAAGGCTGCCCCGGCCAGGTCTCCGGTCGCGGCGAAGAAGAAGGCGACGGCGAAAGCGGTACGCAAGCCGGTCGCACCCAGGTCCAGCTCCAGCCCACGCAAGCGCAAGTAAGGAGACCAGCCATGCAAACGCCATTGCGCATCGACCCGGCCAGGGCGCTGAGCGACATTGCCACGTTCCAGCGCAAGCTCGCCGCGGGCATGGGTCATCTGCGCAGCATGCGCGAGCCCGAGTACGCGAACACGCCGCGCGAACTGGTCTACAGCGAGGACAAGCTGAAGGTGTGGCACTTCACCGGCCACGGCAAAACGACCTCGAAGACCCCGCTGCTGATCGTCTACGCGCTGGTCAACACGGTGTGGATGACCGACCTGCAGGCCGATCGCTCGATGGTGCGCAACCTGCTGGAGCAGGGCGAGGACGTCTACCTGATCGATTGGGGCTATCCCGACGGCGCCGATCGTTGGCTGACCCTGGACGACTACATCAACGGCTACCTCGACCGCTGCGTCGACGTGGTACGCGAACGCCACGGTCTCGACGCGATCAACCTGCTCGGCATCTGCCAGGGTGGCGCGTTCTCGCTGTGCTACACCGCGCTGCACCCGGACAAGGTGAAGAACCTGATCACCATGGTGACCCCGGTGGATTTCCACACGCCGGACAACATGCTGTCGAGCTGGTGCCGCAGCATGGACGTGGACCTGTTCGTCGACACCATGGGCAACATCCCGGCCGGGCTGATGAACTACGTCTACCTGACGCTGAAGCCGGTGCGGCTGAACCAGCAGAAGTACATCGGCATGGTCGACATCCTCGACAACCCGACCGAGCTGGAGAACTTCCTGCGCATGGAGCGCTGGATCTTCGATTCGCCGGACCAGGCCGGCGAGGCGTTCCGCCAGTTCATCAAGGATTTCTACCAGGGCAACAAGCTGGTCAAGGGCACGCTGGAGATCGGCGGCCGGCCGGTGGACTTAGGGCTGATCGCCCAGCCGGTGCTGAACATCTTCGCCGAGCAGGATCACCTGGTGCCGCCGGATGCCTCGCGCGCGCTGGGCAAGCACGTCGGCACCACCGACTACACCCAGCTCGCGTTCAAGGGCGGCCACATCGGCATCTACGTATCCGGCCGCGCCCAGCGCGAGGTGCCGCCGGCGATCCATCAGTGGTTGCGCCAGCGCGCGTAACTGCGCGCTGGCATGACGATCGCCCGTTGTGTGAAATACATGCATGGCAGGCGATAATGGGCAGATGAGCGCAGCCATCGAAACCCACGATTCCATCCGTGCCGTGCAGTGGCAGGGCGATCACCTGCGCCTGCTCGATCAGCGTCTGCTGCCGGGTGCGGAATGCTGGATCGACTGCCGCGATGCGGCCCAGGTGACCCAGGCCATCCGCGACCTCGCCGTACGTGGCGCACCGGCGATCGGCATTGCCGCGGCGTGGGGCGTGGCAATGGCCGCGCAACAGGGCGCGCCGCTGGAACCGGTGCTGGCGACGTTGCGTGCGGCGCGGCCGACCGCGGTGAACCTGATGTGGGCGCTGGGCCGGATGAAGAAACGCATCGCGGCCGGCGCCGATGCCGCCGCGCTGCGGCGCGAGGCGCAGGCGATCCAGGACGAAGACCTGGCCGCGAACCGCCGCATGGGCGAGCTGGGCGCCGCGTTGATCGCCCCCGGCTCGGGCGTGCTGACCCACTGCAATACCGGTTCGCTGGCCACGGCTGGCTATGGCACGGCGTTGGGCGTGATCCGCGCCGGCGTGGCCGCGAAACGCATCGCACGGGTCTACGCCGGCGAAACCCGGCCATGGCAACAGGGCGCCCGATTGACCATGTGGGAGCTGGTGCGCGACGGCATCCCGGCCCAGCTGATCGCCGACTCCGCTGCCGCGCACCTGATGAAATCCGGTGCCGTGCAGTGGGTGATCGTGGGCGCCGACCGCATCGCCGCGAACGGCGACACCGCGAACAAGATCGGCACCTACCAGCTGGCGATCGCGGCGAAGTACCACGGCGTGAAGTTCATGGTGGTGGCACCGTCCTCCACCGTCGACATGGCCACCGGCAGCGGCGAGGAAATCGAGATCGAGCTGCGCGCCCCGGCCGAGCTGCTCAGCACCGCCGGCCATCGCACCGTGGTCGAGGGAGCGCAGGCGTGGAACCCGGTGTTCGACGTGGCGCCGGCGGAACTGATCGACGCGATCGTCACCGAGCGCGGCGTGATCGAGCGGCCGAACAGCATCGCGATGCAGGCGATGTTTGGATACTGAAGTTGTCGCGCGAGGTCGCGCTGCTTGCGGCCGGTGGCGCGCCTGGCCTGCAGGTCGACACCGCCGTCGTGCAGGTTCTGGTGAACTTTCGAGCCTGCGCCGGCAGCCTTCGCTGGCCGTGGCGGCCGCTTCGGCGAGCGCCGCGCTGGTCAATTTTTCGACAGCCCGCGGAATGCTTTTCAAGTGCTCCAGGACGGCTACGTAAGTTGTTGATTTTCAATAGTTAAATCCTGTCTTTTTGATGCCGTTCGTGGTACACTCACGGGGTTGATTTCGGGTCGCTTGCGCATGCGCTTGAGGCGCGTTGCCAGCGTCCTTTTTTCGTTATCAGGGAAGCCGATTGATGGCAGAGCTCGCCAAAGAAGTGATTCGCGTCAACATCGAAGACGAGATGCGCCAGAGCTATCTCGATTACGCCATGAGCGTGATCGTGGGCCGCGCCCTCCCGGATGTCCGTGATGGCCTGAAGCCCGTGCATCGCCGCGTACTGTTCGCGATGAACGAACTGGGCAATGCGTGGAACAAGCCGTACAAGAAGTCGGCCCGTGTGGTCGGTGACGTGATCGGTAAATACCATCCGCACGGCGATCAGTCGGTCTACGACGCGATCGTGCGCATGGCCCAGCCGTTCTCGCTGCGCTACATGCTGGTCGACGGCCAGGGCAACTTCGGTTCGGTCGACGGCGACAACGCCGCGGCGATGCGATACACCGAGGTGCGCATGTCGCGCCTCACCCACGAGCTGCTGGCCGACATCGACAAGGAAACCGTCGACTTCGGTTTCAACTACGACGAGAGCGAACGCGAGCCGCTGGTGCTGCCATCGCGCGTGCCGAGCCTGCTGGTGAACGGCTCGGCCGGCATCGCGGTCGGCATGGCCACGAACATCCCGCCGCACAACCTCAACGAGGTCATTGCCGCGACGATGGCGCTGATCGATGAGCCTTCGCTGTCGATCGACGAGCTGATGCACTACATCCCGGGGCCGGACTTCCCGACCTACGGCATCATCAATGGCTCGTCGGGCATCATCGAGGCGTACCGTACCGGTCGCGGCCGAGTGCTGGTGCGCGCGAAGGCCGAGGTCGAAACCGAGTCGAACGGCCGCGAGACGATCATCGTCCACGAGCTGCCGTACCAGGTGAACAAGGCGCGGCTGATCGAGAAGATCGCCGAGCTGGTCAAGGAGAAGAAGCTCGAAGGCATCAGCGAGCTGCGCGACGAATCCGACAAGGACGGCATGCGCATCGTCATCGAGATCCGCAAGGATGCGATGGGCGACGTGGTGCTGAACAACCTTTTCCAGCAGACCCAGCTGCAGGTGACCTTCGGCATCAACATGGTGGCGTTGCTCGACGGCCAGCCAAAGCTGCTGAACCTCAAGGACATCCTCGAGGCGTTCATACGGCATCGCCGCGAAGTGGTCACCCGCCGCACCATCTTCGAGCTGCGCAAGGCCCGTGCCCGTGCGCATATCCTCGAAGGCCTCACTGTCGCACTGGCCAACATCGACGAGATGATCGAACTGATCAAGACCTCGGCGTCGCCGGCCGAGGCGCGCGAGCGCATGGTTTCGCGGCACTGGGAGGCAGGCCTGGTGCGGGCCTTGCTGTCCGCCACCGGTGCCGATGCCTCGCGGCCGGAGGACATGGACCCGCGCGACGGGCTGAAGGCCGACGGCTACCAGCTGTCCGAAGCGCAGG
>CAVPQF010000147.1:0-7719 GCA_963707225.1 uncultured Gammaproteobacteria bacterium | reverse complement strand
GTAATCCCAGCGGCCGCAATTGAGGCCGACCGCGCGGCGGCGCAGCGCGTGCAGGATCTCGTGCATCTGGAACGCCGCAGGCAGCGTCTCGATCAGCACGGTGGCCTTCATCGTGCCGACCGGCAGCTGCAACTCGTCCTCCGCCGCGGCCATCACCGCGTCCCACAGCGCGGCTTCCTCCATGGCTTCGAGTTTCGGCAGGTAGAAGTACGGGCCGCGGCCGCGGCCGTGCAGCGCGCGGGCGTTGTGGAACACGAACAGGCCGAAGTCGACCAGCGCACCGGCCATCGGCTCGCCGTCCACGCTGAAGAACTTGTCGTGCAGGTGCCAGCCGCGCGGACGCACCACCAGCACCGCCGGTTTGTCGTTGACGCGATAGCTTTTGCCCTCGCGCGAGGTGAATTCGATCGTGCCGTTCACCGCGTCGCGCAGATTGACCTGGCCGTCGAGCTGGTTCGCGAAGGTGGGTGCCGAGGAATCCTCGAAGTCGGCCATGAACACCTTCGCCCCGGAGTTCAGCGCGTTGATGATCATCTTGCGCTCGACCGGGCCGGTGATTTCGACGCGACGGTCCTGCAGCGCGACCGGGATCGGCGCCACGCTCCACTCGGATTCGCGGATCGCCAGCGTGTCGGCGCGGAAGTCCGGCAGACCGCCGGCGTCGTAACCGGCCTGGCGCTCGCGTCGGGCTTGCAGCAGGCGCTGCCGGGTGGCGTCGAAGCGGCGTTGCAGCCGGGCCAGGAAGGCCAGCGCCGCGGGGGTCAGGATACTTTCGTAACCGGCGTGGTCGGCGTGGATCTCGACGGTGCCGGTGTCGAGTCGTTCCTGCGGTACTGCCATGGGTTCGCTCCGTGTCGTGGATGACCCGAAGCTAGGGAGGAATCATGTATTTGACAAAGTGAATGTTTCAATCATTACTATGAGCATGGCCAATGTCTATTCCAACTGATTGAAAGAGTTCGATGAAAAAGCCTGGTGGCACCCTGAGCAAGCCGAAAAAGCCGCGCCGCAATGCAGCAAAAAAGCGTGCCGTTGGCGAGCATGCCGACGAAGCGGGCGGCCGCTTCTACTACAAGGGCAACCGCCACAAGCAGCTGCGCGCGTTTGTCAGCGTGGTGAAACTGGGCACGCTGACCCGTGCCGCCGAGGCGCTGTTCGTGTCGCAGCCCACGATCAGCCTGCAGTTGCAGGCGCTGGAGCGGGAACTGGGAGAGAGCCTGCTCGAACGCCGGCGCCGACGCATCAACCTCACCGATGCGGGCGAGGCGCTGTACGAGCTGGCGCGGCCGCTGGTCGAGGGCTGGGACACGCTGGATCGCGACTTCCAGGCGAAGGTAAAGGGCCTGCAGGCCGGTCGGCTCACCATCGCCGCCGGTACCTCGACCATCCAGTACCTGCTGCCCGAACTGGTGCGCCGCTATCGCGAGCGCTTTCCCGCGGTGCAACTGCAGCTGGCCAACGTCACCGGCAAGGACGGCCTGGCCCTGCTGCGCGCCGACGATGCCGACTTCGCCGTCGGCTCGATGCTCGACGTGCCGAACGACATCGCCTGGGCGCCGGTGCACCACTACGACCCGATGCTGATCATGCCGCCGGACCATCCGCTGGCCGCGAAGGAAAAGATCACGCTGGAGGACCTGTCGCCGTACGGCCTGATCCTGCCGCCGCAACGGCTGTCCACCTACCGGCTGGTCGACCTGGTGTTCCAGCAGCGGCAGGTGCCGTACCACGTGGCGATCGAGGTGGGCGGCTGGGACGTGATCAAGGAATACGTGGCGATGGGCATGGGCATCTCGATCGTCACCGGCATCTGCATCAGCGCGGCCGACCACGGCCGCCTCGCCGTGCGCAACATGAAGCAGTTCTTCCCGCAGCGCAGCTATGGCGTGGTGATGCGCAAGGGCAAATTTCTCAGTGCCGAGGCGCGCGCCTTCATCGACCTGATCCGCCCAGGCCTGCTGACCCATCGCGACTACGACGAGCCGGGCCATTCGGCACGCTGAGTGGCGGTCGCGTTCGCCGGGTCGGTGCGCCGCCTTCGCGATCAGCGCATCCAGGCGCATCGCGCGGGCGAGCACGACCGAGCCGTCGTACGACAGGTGTCCCTCGTCGCGGTACGGCAGGGTGCCGTCGAGTTCGGTGCGGCATCGCCTGGCGTCGCACAGGAACGGATCGAACGACACCACCTCGGAGGAAGATCTGTGCTGACGGTCCATTCGCGGGGGTGCACGGCTTCGCCCGCTGCAGGAAAGGGCAGACCGGATGGCGCAAACGGGTCAGGAAGGGACAAGGAAGGTCGCCAGCCGGCATCTTGCCCGTTCGGCGGTCCGGTCGGTCCGGGTTCGGGACGGGCGCCGTGCCCAGGGTCAGACGTCGCGGTGCTTGCCCTTGAACGGCGCGTAGAACGCGCGCAGGCGGGCCAGGTCCGCGTCCATGTCGGCGCTGGTGTCGAACAGCGGGCCGAGCCGGATGGTCTTGTCGGGGTAGTGGAACGCGACCGGGAAGATCGGCACGCCGGCGTCGTGGGCGATGCGCCAGAAGCCGCTCTTCCAGCGCTTCACCGGCTTGCGCGTACCTTCCGGCGCGATGCCCAGCCACAGCCGCTCGCGCTGGCGGAACTGGTCGATCATCTGCTCGACCACGCCCTTGGCGGCGCCGCGGTCGATCGGCATGCCGCCAAGCCGGCGCAGCAGCCCGCCGAGCGGCCAGAAGAACAGCTCCTGCTTGCCCATGAAGTTCACGTCGGCACCGATCGCCACCTTGATCAGCAGGCCCCATACGCCGTCCCACCAGGACGAATGCGGCGCGGCGATGAGCACCAGTTTCGGCGCATCCGGGAATGCGCCGACCAGGCTCCAGCCGGCCATGCGCAGCACGGCGCGGCAGGTGCGGCGTTGCCAGCCGTCTTGCAGTTGCGGCATCTGCAGCGGCAGTTGGGCAGGGGTCGGAAGATGGCCCTTCATTCGAACTCCGGTTTGCGCGAACGGGTCTGCTTGATCCGGCCACGCTGCTGCTTGCCGACCAGCCGACGCTCCTTCGAAGCGCGGGTGGGTTTGGTGGCGACGCGTTTCTTCGGCGGCACCAGCACGCCGCGGATGATCTCGACCAGCCGTTCGCGCACGTCGTCGCGGTTGCGCACCTGGTCACGGAAGCGCCGGCCCTGGATCACCAGCACGCCTTCGGCGGTGAGCCGGCGATCACGCCGCGCCAGCAGGCGCGCGCGGATTTCCTCCGGCAGCGACGGCGAGTTGGCCACGTCGAAACGCAGCTCCACCGCACTCTCGGTGCGGTTCACGTGCTGCCCGCCCGGGCCGTCCGCGCGCAGGAAGCGCTCGACCAGTTCGGATTCGGGCAGGGAGATGCTGGGGCTGACGATCAACATGGCGGCAAGTGTAAGGGGATCCGCGTCAACGCATGGGTGCAGCGTGCCTGCCCGGCGGACGTGTGCGCACCGTGCACTGCGGCATCTGCCACGCGCCATGTTGCCAAGCATGTCCTGCCAGGTGAGCTCTGTGCTGCGCCACCGCGCCAGCCCCGGCGTCATCCGGGCACGAGAGCGGCGGAACTCCGAATGGCTAGGCTGAACGGACCGGTCGGCCCGCGCTCTTCCCGCGCCGGCAGCTCATTCCGCTTCCGGCGTCCCTGTTCCAGCCATGTCTGCGGGGCCTGCCGCCGGATATGCGGCCATCAGCCAGCCAGGGTGTCATCGTAGGATCGGCAGGAGGCCTCCGCTTACCCTTCGGCAGATGGTGGCATGCGCAATACCATGTATCTTGTCCGGATGGCTCCAGATCTCCCTTTCAAAAGCGACGCGGCGGCGTATCGCGAAGATGATACGGGGATCGCGGCCGCATGGGTGCTGGCGGGCAAGCT
Organism: uncultured Gammaproteobacteria bacterium; assembly: GCA_963707225.1. GTDB lineage: Bacteria > Pseudomonadota > Gammaproteobacteria > Xanthomonadales > Rhodanobacteraceae > Rhodanobacter. Next base: position 3,846 of record CAVPQF010000147.1, on the reverse strand, counting down.
CGAGCCGCAGCAACAGCGGGTGACAGCCGCGCCGAGGGAGGCTCTGCTGGCCAGGCTGGACTGCGCGTTGCGGCTGCCGTTGACCGTGGTGATCTCGCCCCCCGGCTTCGGCAAGACCACCTTGCTCAGCCAATGGCACGGCTCGCTGCGCAAGCGCGACGACATCGCCGTGGCGTGGCTGTCGCTGGAGGAGGAGGACGGCGAGGTCAGCCGCTTCGTCGTCTATCTGGCGCTTGCCATCGCACGGGCCGGGGTTGATCTCGGCCCGCTGGCGCAGACCACCCGCTCGCAACTGCACGACATTGATGCCCGCGGCGCGATCGCCGCCCTGCTGGCGGTGATCCGCGCTCTGCCCCGCCGGCTCGTCATCGTGCTGGACGACTATGACCGCACCCGCAGCCAGACCGTCGACGATGTGGTCGGGCGCCTGATCCGCCATGGTGGCGCGCAGCTGCACGTGGTGATCAGCAGTCGCAGCGTGCCTCGTCTGCCGTTGTCGGACCTGACCGTGCGGGGGCTGGTCGAACGGATCGAGGCGAGCGACCTGGCGCTGAGCATGGAGGAGGCGCGCATGGTGCTGGGCAGCGGCATTTCCAGCGAGGCGGTGCGCCAGTTGCACGGGCGCACCGAAGGCTGGGCCGTGGCGCTGCAACTGGCCGGCCTGTGGCTGTCGGCAGGCAGCCAGCGAACTGGCAGCATTGCGCAGTTTTCCGGGCGTTCGACCGAAATGGCCGCCTACCTGGCCGAGCAGGTCGTGCAGCAACTGGAGCCGAGCCTGCGGGACTTCCTGCTGGAAACCTCGGTCCTGGACCGTTTCGATGTACGCCTGGCCAACGCGGTCCGGCAGCGCAGCGACAGCGGGGCGCGGTTTTCCCGGTTGATCCGTTTCGAAGGCCTGCTGGTACCGCTGGACGCCGAGCACGAGTGGTACCGCTATCACCACCTGTTTGCCGATTTCCTGCGCCAGCAGCTGCGCCACGGCCATCCTGAGCTTGAGGCGCTGCTGCACCGGCGCGCGGCGGAATGGCTGTCGGTGAACGGCGATCTGCTGGAGGCGGTCAAGCACGCGGTCCGCGCCGGTGATCCGGCTCTGGCGACGCGCTTCGTGGCCGACGCCGGCGGCTGGGAGCTGATCCTCCGGCACGGGCTCGGCTACGTACGGCCGCTGCTGCGGCATTTCGACCCCAAGGTGGTGCGCGAGACCCCGGTACTCAACATCACCCAAGCCTATCTGCACATCAAGCTGGGCGAAATGAGCGAGGCCACGCAGCTGCTGGAATATTTCCGCGCCATGCCGGGCGGCGTGCGCGCCCCCCACGAGCGCGACTGCACCATCATCGTGGCCTTGCTGCGGGCCTATCTGGACGAGGTCTGTTCCGAGCGTGCCAGCGTGGTGAGCATCGCCGCGCAGGCCGAGGTCTGCGCGGCGGATGATTTCCTCGGTCGCGGTACCCTGTATTGCGTATGCGCCGAAGGTGAATTGGGGATCGGCGACTTCGCGGCCGCCGAGAGCTATGCGTCGGAGTCGCTGGATGACATGCGCAAGGCGGGCAGTCCGGTCGGCATGGCCTACGCGCTGTTCCACCTCGGGCAGAGCTATTACTACCGCGGCCTGCTGGGGCAGGCCGAGGCCACCTACCGCGAAGCGCTCACCATCGCGGCGCATTATTTCGGCATCGACAATGCGCTCAAGGCATGTGGCGAATGCCTGCTGGCCCAGCTGCTATGCCAGCGGGGGCAAATGGAGGAAGCGCGCAGCTATCTCAAGACCTGCATCGAATTCATCGAAACCCATGACGGCTGGCTCGATATCTTCGCCGCCGCCTATGAGGCGGCGCTGACCGTGGCGCGGGCGGACACGCAGAGCCCCGCCGAATCCCTGGCCTTGCTCGACCACATCGAAAAGGTGGCGCAGGACCGCCGCCTTCGGCGGCTGAGCGAGCTGGTCAGGGCATGGCGCATCGAGGTCCTGCTGGATGCGCCGGGCTCGTTGTCGGTAGACCCGCTGATCGCCGACGCCGAGGGCGAATCCTATCTGGCGAATACCCTGGGGCGGCCGCATTGCTGGCGTCAGGAAATGGCCCTGGGAATGGCCATGGCGCGCTGGCACCGGCAGGCCGGTCGCAGCGGCGTGGCGGTCAAGCTGTTGCGTACCCTGGAGACCGCCTGCACCGCCGGCAAGCGCATGCTCGATCTGGCCCGGGTGCACGCCCACCTGGCGCTGGTGCTGCAATCGCGCGGCGAGATCGATGCTGCGCTGCCGATGCTGGGACGCGCGCTGGATTATGTGGCTATGGAGCAGTCTTGCCGCGTCATCCTCGAACTGGGCATGCCGGTAAAGACCTTGTTGCGGCTGTCGCTGCAGCAGGACCCGATGGCTATCGCGGGCAGTAGCCGCTGCCTGCAGATCCAGCGGTTGCTGGAAGCGGCGCGGCTCGACGAGGAGGCCGGATCCGACCTGCTCAGCGGACGCGAGGTGGAAGTCCTGCGGGAGTTGTGCCGCGGCAGTTCCAACAAGCAGATCGGCCGCCTGCTCAATCTCTCCGAAAACACCGTCAAGTTCCATCTGAAAAATGTCTTTCGCAAGCTGGGCGTGAAATCGCGCGGTGCCGCCGTCGTCACGGCGATGCAGCGTGGCCTGACCAGCCCCGCCGAGCGGCGGTCGCCGGCCCGCCTGGACAGCGAGGCCTGAGCCACGGTGATGACGACCACCGGCGGCGCGGCCGCAAGGGATCGACATGTCTGGTTCCGGCAATGCCTTGGTCCGCCGGGGCCACGTGCGAAGTCGTGCCTGCCGCATGCTCCCGCGACGGCGACGGTGCACCCCGCTGCGGCTACTTACCCGTTCGGGTAGTTGCCCAGGCTGCCGCCAGCAAAGACCACCCGTCGTGCACGTTGCCCCGCCAGCCCTTTGCGCCTCAGGCTCGAAATGCGGGTCATGCATTTGTCATCTACGGGTGACCGTATCCGTGAGGGAGCGTCGTCAATACACAGCCATCGCGCCGATTGCGACTTGCCGAGGCAAGCGGCGGTGCCCAAGCCGAGGATTCAAGCTGTATGAAACGCAAAGATCGAGAGCTGGTGCGCACGGCGCTGGCGCTGGGGTTGCAACTGATGCTGCTGGACGTGGCGGTGGCCGGGCAGGCCCCATCCGATCCGCAGACAGTAGCGGGCAAGGCTGCCAAGCCCGCCGCCCAAGCGGACAAGGCGACCACTCTGCAGGAGGTCACGGTCACGTCCCGTCAGCGCAGCGAGCGTCTGCAGGATGTGCCCATCGCGGTAACCGCGTTCGATGCGGCGGATATTCGCGAGGCCGGCATCAGCCGACCCCGGGATTTCATCGGGCTGACCCCGAACGTCAGTCTCAATGAATCGCAGAACGCCGGCAACTCGTTCATCACTATCCGCGGCATTACCCAGGTGCGCAATGAAGAGTCGCCGGTGGCGGTGGTCGTGGATGGCGTGGCGGAGGTGAATACCAACCAGTTCAACCAGGAGATGTATGACATCGACCAGATCGAGGTGCTGAAAGGGCCGCAGGGCGCCCTCTACGGCAACAACGCGATCGGTGGTGCCATCAACATCACCACCACCGCACCGGGCACCACGCCGGGTGGCTATCTTCAGGTCGGCGGCGGCAACGGCGACCTGCGCAAGGTCCAGGGCAGCTATGGTGGCCCGCTGACCAAGGATGGCCATATCCGCTACCAGGTCGCCGGCTTCTTCTCCGACTTTGGCGGCCTGATCGAGAACCAGTATCTGCACCGGCGGGTGGACAACCTGCGCTCCAGCGGCGTGCGTGTGCGCGTGATCGACGACATCAACGACTGGATCACGGCCGACGTG
>CAVPQF010000146.1:0-5802 GCA_963707225.1 uncultured Gammaproteobacteria bacterium | reverse complement strand
CTCCTTCCAAAGGAATCCCCGAAGAAACTGATCGTCGACGCCGCCCAGGTCGCGATCACCTTCTCACGTTTTGAACGCGGCCTCGTCGAGCGCTCCGAGTTCCAACTTGACGAGTGGTACAAGTCCCTTGGCTTCTGGCTCAAGATCGCTGAAGGCTATGCTCATGCTAATTTCTGGCCCTTGAACGAGGCTTCCTGTGGCAACTATGGAGGCTGCCCGTTCCGCCCGGTCTGTGCGAAAAAGAGCCAGAAGGTACGGGATGAGTGGCTTGCCTCAGCCTACGTGACTTGCGTGTGGGACCCACTGCAAATCCGGGGGGATATTTGATGCGGAATAAAATAACCTTGCAAATAATAACCAGAGAGCTTCTTCGTCTTCTTCTCGAAGAGTCTCCTTCTCTCATGAAAAGCCGGGCTAAAATTCCAAAATACTCCTACGGGAGTCACTACACAATTTTCCCAGTCACGGGAACTCAGTTGCACAAGTGGTCTTTGGAAGAGCTTTCCCACAAACTGCTGCGAAATGTCCAGTTCTACCCGGTGCCGTTTCGTGAAGTTATTTGTGGAGGTCCTTCATGGATTGGCTGGGCAATCCTCGACCCGAGTGTAAGAATTGACGTAAATGTGATGCACGAGATTTGCTGGGACGTTGATTGGTTCATCTGTAAAGTAACTTACAGCAGGCCGTACGTACCCAGCTTGATCGCCAGCAGCGCGCAGTCCGCCGGCGCGCCGGACAGATAGGCCAGGAACACCGCCAGTCCCAGGCTGCCCAGGCTCAGCGCCGCCAGACACGAACGGGCGTGGCCCTTGCGCTCGGCCACCGATGCACGCAGCACCCCGGCCAGCGTCCACACGCCGGTCAGGTAGCCGGCCAGCATCACGACCACGCCAAGCTTCAGCAGCCACGGCAGGTCGAGCAGGCCCACGTTCGCCAGCACGTAACCGCCGAACACGCCGCCGGCCACCGGCACGTAGCGCGTCCACGGCAGGTCGGGCCGGCCCAGCCAGCGCGGAAACGTGGTCAGCAGGAAGCCGAACATGAACAGCGGGAACAGGCCGTACTGGATCAGCATCGCGTGCGCCCAGCCCGGCGGGATCGACGGCTGCGGCCAGCCAGCCAGGCCGAAACGCATCCAGGTCAGTTCCACCGCCCACCACGCCATGCTGAGCAGCACCGCGATGCTGCCGGCCAGGAACAGCGGTCGATGCGGCGCCGAAGCCAGCAGCGCCGACAGCTCCGCGAACGCGGCCGGTTTAGCCGCGGGGGATCGTGATTCAGCCATGACGGCGCCAACCCGAATGAGAATGACTTGTCATGCTGGCAGCCTACCGCCACCGCGGGCACTGATCTGGATCAGCCGCCTGCCATTCCCGACACAGGTATCGACCGTCCGGGGCGGACCGGTCACTCCGGCAGCAGCGCCTGCCCGATCTCGCGCAGCTTCTTCGGGTTCAGCAGCTCCAGCTCGCGCCCTTCGATCTCGATCAGCTTCTGGCTGCGGAAGCGGCTGAGCACGCGGCTGACGGTTTCCGCAGCCAGGCGCAGGTAGTTCGCGATGTCGCCACGCGACATGCTGAGGTGGAAGCGCGTGCCGGAGAAACCGCGCACGGCGTAGCGGCCGGCCAGGTCCAGCAGGAACGCGGCGACGCGTTCGTCGGCGCTGTGGTCGCCGGCGAGCAGGCTGGCGGTGCCCAGCTCCTTGCTCAGCATGCGGAACAGGTGCTGCTGCACGGCGGGGATGCGTGAGGCCAGCGCGCTCATCGCGGGGAACGAGAAGCGGCAGAAGCAGGCCGTGTCCAGCGCCACCGCGTCGCACGGGAAATGCTCGGGGTAGATCGCGTTGAGGCCGATCACCTCGCCGGGCAGGTAGAAGCCCAGCACCTGCTCGCGGCCTTCCTTGTCGACCATGCGGGTCTTCACGGTGCCCGCGCGCACGGCGAAGATCGCGCGGAACGGATCGCCGGTGCGGAAGATGTGCTCGCCGGCGCGGAACGGCCCCACGTGCTCGACCAGGCATTGCAGCTCGGCCAGCTCCGGCTTGTCGTAGCCGGCCGCGATGCAGGCGCTGGAGAACGCGCAGGTGCCGCAGAAGCGCGCCTCGTCGCCGTCGTCGGCCATCGGGCTGGGCGGCTCGGGCAGACGACCTGCCATGGGCTTGGATTGCATGATGGTGATGGGCTGCCGGATCGGGGCTGCGTGGATCGGATCACACACTCAGATCACGCGAGAGTAGCGCGGAGCCTGTACCGCGTCGTCCAGGTAGGCGTCGAAACACATGGCGATGATACGCAACAGCAACCGTCCCCGCGAGGTCACCCGGATCTCGCGCGGGCTTTCCAGCACCAGCCCATCCTCGATCAGCGGTTGCAGCCGCTGCCGTTCACGCACGAAGTATTCGTCGAACAGCAGCCGGTGGCGCGCGCCGAACGACTGCTTGTCCAGCGTGCCGTGGCACATCAGTTCGTTGATCAGTTCGCGCCGGATCACGTCGTCCTCGTCCAGCGCCAGCCCCCGCACCACCGGCAGGCGGCCGGCGTCCAGCGCCGCGTAGTAGCCGATCAGGTCGCGCGCATTCTGGCTGTAGCTGTCGCCGATGCGGCCGATCGCGCTGACGCCGAGGCCGACGATGTCGCAGTCGCCATGCGTCGAGTAACCCTGGAAGTTGCGCTGCAGCGTGCCGGCGCGCTGCGCCCGCACCAGTTCGTCGCTGGCCTTGGCGAAGTGGTCCATGCCGATGTAGACGTAACCGGCCGCCGACAGGTGCTCCAGCGCGCGGCCGAACAGCGCCAGGCGGGTGGCCGCATCGGGCAGGTCGGCGGCGTCGATCTGCCGCTGCGCCTTGAACATCTCCGGCAGGTGCGCGTAGCCGTACACCGCCACGCGATCCGGGTTCAGCGCCACCACCTGGTCCAGCGTGCGGCTGAAGCCGTCCACGCTTTGCAACGGCAGGCCGTAGATCAGGTCGACGCTGGCCGAGCGGAAGCCCGCGGCCCGCGCCGCCTCGATCACCTCGCGGGTCTGCTCGAAGCTCTGTATCCGGTTCACCGCCTTCTGCACCCGCGGATCGAAATCCTGGATGCCCACCGAGATCCGGTTGAAGCCCAGCTCGCCCAGGTTGCGAATGTAGGCGCCGTCGGCGAAGCGCGGGTCGATCTCGATGCCGTACTCGCGATCCGCCGCGTGGCTGAAGCTGAAATGCCGCGCCAGCGACTCCAGCAGCTCGCCCATGTGCGCGGTATCGAGGAAGTTCGGCGTGCCGCCGCCGAAGTGCAGCTGGCGCACCGGCCGGTCGCGGTCGAACAGCGGCGCGATCAGCTCGATCTCGCGGTACAGCCGTTCCAGGTAGCGGTCGGCCTGGGTCACGTCGCGGGTGATCACCCGGTTGCAGCCGCAGTAGAAGCACGGGCTCATGCAGAACGGCACGTGCACGTACAGCGACAGCGGCCGCGGGATCGGCTCCTCGTTGGAGGCGCGGATCGCCTCGCGCAACGCCGCCTCGTCGAAGTCGGCCTTGAACTGCGGCGCCGTCGGGTAACTGGTGTAGCGCGGCCCGGCCACGTCGTAGCGGGCGATCAGCGCCGGGTCGAATTCGGGAGGTGTGATGGGAATGGCCATGGCAGCGAGTCTGTCGACGCCACCGCCTGCCCGCATTGATCCGGATCAAGTCGCGCAGCGGTTGTGGCGACCTGCCGCAGACCCGGCCCTCGCCGGGCCCCGATGCCTTTCAGCGGCCATATGGCTCGATCCGCTGCTCGATCGAGCCGAAGATCGAGGTGCCGGCGGCGTCGGTGACGTCGATCTTCAGGCGGTCGCCGAACTTGAGGAAAGGCGTGGTCGGCTGGCCGTCGCGCAGGGTTTCCACCGTGCGCTGTTCGGCCAGGCAGGAGGCGCCCTTGCCGGTGTCCTCGTTCGCGATCGTGCCGGAACCGACGAGGGTGCCGGCGGTCAGCGGGCGGGTCCTCGCCGCGTGGGCAACCAGCTCGGCGAAGCTGAACTGCATGTCGACGCCGCACTCGGCCTCGCCGAACCAGGCACCGTTCAACCAGGTGCGCATCGGCAGGTGCAGCTTGTCGTCCTGCCAGGCATCGCCCAGTTCGTCCGGCGTCACCAGCACCGGCGACAGCGCCGAGCGCGGCTTGGACTGCAGGAAGCCGAAGCCCTTGGCAAGCTCGCCCGGAATCAGCCCGCGCAGGCTCACGTCGTTGACCAGGCCGACCAGCTGGATGTGTTCGGACGCCTGCGCCGGCGTCACCGCCATCGGCACGTCGTCGGTGACCACGACCACCTCGGCTTCCATGTCGATGCCGACATCCTCGCTGGGCACGACGACCGGATCGCGCGGTCCGAGGAAACCGGCGCTGGTCGCCTGGTACATCAACGGGTCGGTGTAGAACGACTCCGGCACCTCGGCGCCGCGGGCGCGGCGCACGCGCTCGACGTGCGGCAGGTAGGCGCTGCCGTCGACGAACTCGTAGGCGCGCGGCAACGGCGAGGCCAGCGCCTGGACATCCAGCGCAAAGGCACCCGCGGCATGGCCGGCATTCAATTCATCGGACAGCGCGTTGAGCCGCGGCGCCGTATTCGACCAGTCGTCCAGCGCCGCCTGCAGCGTCGGCGCAATGCCGGCCGCCTTCACCGCACGGCTGAGATCGCGACTGACCACTATCAGCGTGCCGTCGCGGCCACCTTCCTTGAGAGATCCGAGTTTCATCGTGCTGCCTTGTGTCTGCTGCGTGGATGGATCGCCGTCACGGCGCGAAGTGCTTGCGGATATCCTGCCAGCATCGGTAGTAGTCGTGCTGCAACTGCGGCGCGTCCAATGCCTGCTGCGTGGGACGGATCACCTTGCGCGTCTCGAACATGAAGGCCATGGTGCCGCCGATCACGTCCGGCTTCGCCAGGTCGGCGTTCGAGGCCTTCTCGAACGTGGCCGCGTCCGGGCCGTGCCCGCTCATGCAATTGTGCAGGCTCGCGCCGCCGGGCACGAAGCCCTCGGCCTTGGCGTCGTACACGCCGGTGATCAGGCCCATGAACTCGCTGGCCACGTTGCGGTGGAACCACGGCGGCCGGAACGTGTGCTGCGCCACCAGCCAGCGCGGCGGGAAGATCGCGAAATCCACGTTCGCCGTGCCGGCGGTGTCGCTGGGCGAGGTCAGCACGGTGAAGATCGACGGATCGGGATGGTCGACGCTGATCGAGCCGATCGTGTTGAAGCGGCGCAGGTCGTACTTGTACGGCGCGTAGTTGCCGTGCCAGCCGACCACGTCCAGCGGCGAGTGGTCGATCTTCGCGATCCACAGCGCGCCCTGGAACTTCGCGATCAGCCCGAACGCGCCCTCGAGGTCCTCGTAGGCCGCGTTCGGGGTGAGAAAGTCGCGCGAATTCGCCAGGCAGTTCGAGCCGATCGGGCCAAGGTCCGGCAGGCGCAGCAGCGCGCCGAAGTTCTCGCAGACGTAACCGCGCGCTGTCTCGTCAAGCAGGTCGACGCGGAAGCGCACGCCGCGCGGGATCACCGCGATCTCCTGCGGCTCGACGTCGATCACGCCCAGCTCGGTGGCCAGGCGCAGCCGGCCCTGCTGCGGCACGATCAACAGCTCGCCGTCGGCGTCGTAGAAGAACCGCCCCCGCATCGAGCGATTGGCCGCATACACGTGGATGCCGACGCCCGCCTGCTCGGCCGGCCCGCCATTGCCGGCCAGCGTCACCAGGCCGTCGACGAAATCGGTCGGCGCGGACGGCAGTGGCAGCGGGTCCCAGCGCAGCTGGTTCGGCGTGGCCGGGGCTTCGTCGAAACGGTTC
>CAVPQF010000145.1:0-13157 GCA_963707225.1 uncultured Gammaproteobacteria bacterium | reverse complement strand
CTGCGTGTTCTTGGTTCAGTTCGTGCTCATGCCGGCAGGTACGGCGTGCCGTCGGCGAGGTACGCGAGGATCGCATTCGACTCGGCCAGCACGCGGCCGTCCCCCAGCTGGATCGCCGGCACCGTGCCGGTGGGATTGATGCGCCGATAGGCCTCGCTCCGGCCCTCGCCCTCGAAGATGCTCACCGGCACCGTGCGATACGGCCGGCCGAGGTGGTGCAGCAGCTGGCGCACCTTCCAGGCGTTCTGCGAGGGCAGGTAGTCGAACAGGGTGAGCATGGGCGGCTCCGGTGATGGTGTGTACCCGGTGTCGTCACGATGGCTCCCCGCGACCATCCGGTTCTTGCGCCCGATTCATGGACGACGGCTCAGCAGTACCGGTCCGCCAGCCGATCGGTGGCTTCCACCAGCTGGTCCACGATCGCCGGGTCGGCCGCGCTGTGGCCGGCGAGCACCACGTGCAGCTGCGCTTCGGGCCAGGCCTGGCTGAGGTCGTACGCGCTCGCCATCGGGCAGATGATGTCGTAGCGGCCGTGCACGATGGTGGCCGGGATGTGCCGGATGCGCCCGACGTCGCGCAGCAGCTGGTCGGGCTGCAGGAAGATCGCGTGGCGGAAGTAGTGCGCCTCCATCACGGCCAGGCTGACCGCCTTGTGCGGGTCTTCGAAATCGCCGCCGCCGGCGGGGTCGTGCAGCAGGGTAGTGCAGCCGCCTTCCCACGCGCTCCATGCCTTCGCGGCGGCGAGGCGCATGGCTTCGTCGTTGCTGGTGAGGCGGCGCCAGTAGGCTTCCAGCATCGAGCCGCGTTCCTGCTCGGGGATGAAGTCGCGGAAAGGTGTCCAGCGCTCGGGAAAGATCTGCGAGGCGCCGCCGTCGACTTCGTTGAACCAGCGCAATTCCTGCGGCCGGCCGAGAAAGATGCCGCGCAGGACCAGCCCGAGTACCCGCCCGGGATGCGTCTGCGCGTAGGCCAGCGCCAGCGTGGAACCCCAGGAGCCGCCGAACACCACCCAGCGTTCGATGCCGAGCTGCTCGCGGATCGCCTCGATGTCGGCGACCAGGTGCCAGGTGGTGTTGTCGGTGAGTTCGGCGAACGGGGTCGACTGCCCGGCGCCGCGCTGGTCGAACAGCACGATGCGGTAGCGCGCCGGATCGAAGAAGCGGCGGTGGTAGGCCGACAGGCCGGCGCCCGGCCCGCCGTGCAGGAACACCACCGGCAGGCCGGCGGGGTTGCCGCATTCCTCCACGTGCAAGGTGTGGATCGCGTCGACGGCGATGCGGTGGGTGCGGTACGGCTCGATCTCGGGGTACATCTCGCGCATCACGGGCATCCTGGGATGATGGGTGGAAGAGACATCAGTCGAATTGCAGGGCGGCGGTGAGATCGCCTGGTGGCGGGCCGCCGGCAGCGATCATCGCCTCCTCGCGCAGTTGGAGGCCGGGCAGTTTCTGCAAACCGAAGCGGCGGGTGATGAAACGCAGGATGGAACCGGTGTCGTAGATGGTGTGGTCGACGTGATCTTTCTTCGCGAACGGCGACACCACCAGCGCGGGGACGCGCGTACCCGGTCCCCAGCGGTCGCCCCTGGGCGGCGCCACGTGGTCCCACCAGCCGCCGTTCTCGTCGACGGTGATCACCACCAGCATGTTCGGCCACAGCGGACTGGCCTGCAGCGCCTCGACCACCTGCGCCAGATGGCGGTCGCCGGCGTCCACGCTGGAGTAGCCGGCGTGCATGTTGAGATCGCCCTGCGGCTTGTAGAACGCCACCGGCGGCAGCGTGCCGGCCGCGGCCGCGGCAAGGAAGCGGTTGCTGTCGGCGCTGCCGCCGGTGCCGGCGTCGCGCAGATGCTGCTGGCGCGCCGGCGTGCCCGGCGCGAACTGGCGGAAGTAGTTGAACGGCTGGTGGTGCACCTGGAAGTTCGGCACTTCCGGGAACGCGCGGTGGTCGCCGTCGCCCTGGCCGTCCAGCGCGAGCTGCCAGCCGCCGGCGTACCAGGCCCAGTCGACGCCGGCTTCGGACAGCGCGTCGCCGATGGTGCGGTGGGTCTGCGCGGGCAGCGTGTTCGGGCTGTCGGGGTCGGCGAAACGCGGGTCGCGCTTGTCGTGGCCGAAGGCCGGCGCGTAGGCCGGGCCCATCGTGTTGACCGCCCAGAAGTCGGGCGTGAGCGCATCGCGCGCGGCGAACTTCGCGCGGCCCTGCATCGCGCTGGCCGGCGAATCCTCGGCCAGCTTCGGGCGGATGCCGGTGGGGTCGTCGCCTTCGACCACGGCGATCTGGAACTTCGCCGGGCCGCGGTCCGCGTGCGGATAGAACGGCGGCCGCGCCGCGGCGAGGTACTGGTGGTTGAGGAAGGAGCCGCCGAAGGCGCCCATGAAGAAGTTGTCGCACAAGGTGTACTGGCGGGCGAGCTGCCACAGGCGCAGGTTCGCCGCGCCGTCGGCGTAGTGGCCCATCACCATCGCGCCGGTATTGCCCCAGGCGACGAAGCCGTCGTTGCGGCCGCCGTTGATCTGCAGCTGGTTTTCGTAGAAGCGGTGCACCAGGTCGCGCGTGATCACGCCGTGCGGCAGCGGCGCGCCGTCGGGCGTGCGCAGCGCGAACGGGCGGTTCGGCAGGCCGGTGATCGCGTGTTCGTCGAGCTGGTAGCGGCGGCCGTCCACCACCTGCGCGTGCGGCGCGAGCCCGCCCCAGACCGGCGGCAGCGTGTCGAGCAGACGGCCGTCGCGGTCGCGCTGGCGGTAGGCGGGCGAGTCGAGCGCCTGCAGCGGCCGGGCCAGGCCGGGAAAACCCGCAAACAAATTGTTGAAGCTGCGGTTCTCGGCGTACAGCACCACCACGTGGCGGATGTGCCGGCGCAGCAGCGCGTCGAGCGCCGCGTCGGTGGAGGGTGCCGGCGGGCGTTCGCCGAACGGCTTGCAGCCGCCGAGGCTGAGCGCGGCGCCGGCCAGCGCGATGCCGCCGAGCAGGCGCCGCCGCTCGGGGTTGGGCGGCGCGTCGCCGGGCGTATCCGGGAGCCTGTTCTTGCCGGGCTTGTCGTTGTCGTCGGTCATCGGGGCAGTCGGCCGGGGAGGGGCTCAATCGTCCGACATGGCGCGCGCAGCATTCCACATCGCGCGGGTCAGCGGGCGGTTCTCGTGCGGCGTCTGCAACACGATCAGGGTGGTGGTGCTGGTGCTGGCGCCGGTCTTCAGCAGGCGGTCGAGCACGAATTCGAGATGGCCGATCGACATCGCCACCACGTGCAGCAGGGCCGAATCCTCGCCGGCCAGGCGGCGGCATTCGAGTACCTCGGGAATGTCTTCCACCAGGGTGCCGATGCGCGCGCAGGTGATGCCGTCGCAGCGCAGCCGGATCATCGCGCTGATGCCGTAGCCGAGCCGCTTCGGGTCGACCGTGGCGCGGTAGCCGCTGATCACGCCGGTTTCCTCCAGCCGCTTCACCCGCTCGGCCACCGCCGGCGCGGACAGGCGCACCTTGCGGCCCAGCTCGGCATAGCCCAGGCGCGCATCCTGTTGCAGCGCCTCCAGCAACTGCCAGTCCTTGCCGTCCAGTTCCGGCTTCGACTCCATGACTTTCGATTCCATGGCGGAATACCTCTTCGATTGTTTCGATCGTTGGCGAAACATCGTGAAAACGACTCGGTGCATTATTCCGCGACGCGACCGGCAAGACTAGGATGCGCACTTCCCCGCTGTGGAATCCGTCCCCATGGATACCGTTGAACGTCTCGATGGCCGCGCCCTGCTCGCCATCGCGATTGCCCTGTTGACCTGGTCGTCGGCCTACGCCGCGATCGCCTATGCCTTGCCCGCGTTTACCCCTGGCGAGGTTGCGTTCGCGCGGCTGCTGATCGGCTCGCTGTGTTTCGCCGCGTTGCTGCTGGTGAAGCGCGTGCCGTTGCCGGCGCGGCGCGACTGGCCGCAACTGGCGCTGCTCGGCGTGCTCGGTCTCACTGTCTATCACCTGTGCCTGAACTACGCCGAGACGCGGATCGCCAGCGGCACCGCCTCGATCCTGATCTCGCTGGTGCCGGCCGCCACCGCGGCGGTGTCGGCGTTCTGGCTGCGCGAGCGGCTGACGCTGCGCACGTGGATCGGGCTGGCAGTGGCGCTGGTTGGCACCGTGCTGGTGGTGCTGGCCAGCGGACAGCGCGTGGAGGTCGACCCGAGGGCCTTGCTGGTGCTGGTGTGCGTGATTGTCTCGGCGATCTTCTTCGTCGGCCAGAAGGCGCTGTTCGCGCGCAACAGCATGCTCGGCGTCACCGCGTTCGCGTTCTTTGCCGGCACGCTCGGCGCGCTGCCGTTCGGCTGGCATTTGCCGCAGGCGCTGGCGGCGGCGTCGTGGTCGCACATCGGCGCGCTGCTGTGGCTGGGCATCGCGCCGACCTTCATCGGTTACCTCGCCTGGAACATGGCGGTGAACCGCGCGTCGGCGTCGCGGGTCAGCAGCTTCATCTACCTGTCGCCGCCGATCGCGCTGCTGATCGGCTGGCTGTGGCTGCACGAGGTGCCGAACGCGCTGATCCTGGTCGGCGGCGCGATCACCGTGGGCGGCGTGGTGCTGGCGAACGCGCGCCGGCGGCCCCCGCCGCGCGTTGCGCCGGTGCGCGAGCAGGCGTGCGAGCAGGCGTGATCAGTTCGGCCGGGTGAGCCGCAGTACCTGCGGATCGTCGGCGTGGTTCAGCAGCAGGCGCTGCACGCGGCCCTGCCAGGCAGCGCGAACACCGTGCGCTGCTCCGCCGTGGCGCCGGGGTGGAGTGCGGCGACCATCAGCTCGCGCAGGTTCGGTGTCGCCGGTACCGTGGCCAGGTCCGGTTTCACCGCGCACCGCATCGACGCAGGCATATTCCAGCAGGCCGTACCCGGCGGCGCCGAGGAACGCGGCCAGCGGATCGCGCATGCGGATGCGCGGCGCCTGCTCGTAGAGCGCGGGGTAATTCATGCGCCGGCGCCGATCACCCGATCGGCAGGCCGGTGATGCCGAAGTCGATCATCACCATGTCGGCATCGCGCTGGCGATAGGTCACCGTGAGATGGTCGCCGAGGCGCTCGCGCAACTGGGCGATCAGCGGGATCGGATCGTGGTCGTTGACGAAGCGCATCGTCTCGCCCGAGCGCAGCACGCCGATCGCCCCGAAGATGGCCGAGTGGCGGAAGCGTCGCGCCACGCCGCGCGCGTCGAAGAGGTGCACGTTCTGTTCGGGAACGACGTCGATGGACATGATGCGGGCTCGCGGGAAAGGGAGCCCAAACATACGCCGCGCCGCGCGGCCGGCCACTGATCTGGATCAGGGCGGCCTCAGAACTTGTACGCGCGATGGATCGCCACGACGCCGTTGGTGAGGTTGCGCACCTCGACGCGGCCGAAGCCGGCGCGCTCCATCATGCCTTTCAGGGTTTCCTGGTCGGGATGCTTGCGGATCGACTCGGCCAGGTACTGGTAGCTGTCGGCGTCGCCGGCGAACAGCTGGCCCAGCTTCGGCAGCACCTTGAACGAGTGGAAATCGTAGAGCTTGCCGAACAGCTCGCTCTGCACCTTCGAGAACTCCAGCACCAGCGCGCGGCCGCCGGGCTTCAGCACGCGGCAGATGTCGGCCAGCGCCTTGTCCTTGTCGGTGACGTTGCGCAGGCCGAAGGCCATGGTCACCGCGTCGAAGCTGTTGTCCGGGAACGGCAGCGCCTCGGCGTTGAGCTGGGCCCAGCGCAGGCCGGAGACCAGGCCGCGGTCGGTGAGGCGGTCACGGCCGACGCCGAGCATCGCCGCATTGATGTCGCCGACCACCACCTCGCCCGCGTCGCCGACCACCGGCTTCATCAGCGCGGCGATATCGCCGGTGCCGCCGGCCAGGTCCAGCACGCGGTCGCCGCGGCGCACGCCGCTGACCGCCACGAAGTGGCGCTTCCACAGCCGGTGGATGCCGAACGACATCAGGTCGTTCATCAGGTCGTAGCTGCGCGCGACCGAGGTGAACACCTGGCCGACCAGCTTCTGCTTGTCGCCGACCGGCACGTCGCGGAAGCCGAAATGTGTGACTGGAGCTGGTGTGACTGGAGCCGGTGTGACCGGGGCCGGTGTGGTCTTGGGCTGCTCGTTGTTCATGGGCGCATGCTACAGGATGGGTCCGGCGAGCCGGGTCAGTCGGGGGCCTTGGCGGAGCCGTCCGGTGCGGCCGGACGCTGGTGCAGATGGTGTTCGGCGGCGATGTGGCGTTCGTGCAGCGCGGCGTCGTCGCTGTCGGCGGGGACGTGGTCGGGCATGGCGGAGTCTTCGTGGACTTCGTTCGCGCCCGCTTCCTTGTCGTTGCCGCCGGGGGTGATCTTCAGGATCGAATGGCGCACCTCGCGCGACAGGATCACCCGCGCGTCGCGCACCATGCCTTCCAGCGCGCTGTCGTAGTCGAGCTTGCCGGCGTCGTCGGTCCACACGATGCGGCGCTCGCGCAGCTTCTGGATGAAGCCGCGGAACAGCGCCTTGTCGAAGAACTCCGGCGCGGACAGTTCGTTGAGCAGGGAGAGCCGCTGCGCGGTGAGCGTGCACGCGTTCTCCAGCTCGGCGCCGGTCATCGTGTGCGGGCCGTTCTTGGCCAGCGCGGCGATGGTGATGTAGTAGCGCTCGAACGCCTGGATCAGGCTGCGCGCGATGACCTTGAGCTGGAAGGCGCCGTCGTCCTGGCCGGGGCTGCGCTCCAGCACGCGGCCGTCGCTGACCGATTCGAGCAGGCCGCGGCGCACGAAAAAGTCGATGGTCGCCTGCAACTGCGCGGCGAAGCCGTCGGTATCCCACGGCAGGAACAGTTCGCCCTGGATGAACGGGTAGATGATCCGGCCCAGCCGCAGGATCGAGGAGCGCGACATGCGACGGTTGTTGAGGAAGCAGCACGACACCCAGGCGGCGGTGGCGGTGAGGTGCAGCACGTTGTTGCGGAAGTAGCTGAGCAGCACCGCGCGCTCGCCGGTGGCGGTGAGCACGTCGCCGAGCGGGTGCTGCACGCGCTGGATCCAGCCCATCTGCTCGCCGTAGGCGATGATCGCGGCCGGGTTCATCGGGGTCAGCGTGACCCGGTCCGAATACGGCAGTTCCTCCAGCATCGTCTTGCTCAGCTCGAGCTGGGTCAGCAGGTCGCTCTCGGCCATCGCGTGCTTCGGCGTGGCCAGCAGGGCCAGCGCGAGCAGGTTGATCGGATTGACGTCGGCGGCGCGGTTGATGTTGATCTGGATCTGCTCGGCGAGACGATCGGTGACCGCGCCCAGCCATTCCGGTTTCGCCTCGGGGTCGGCGCCGGCGGCGCGCCAGTCGGCGCTGGCCGCATCCAGCAGCGGGGTCAGCTCGATCGGCTCGCCGAAGTTCAGCGCCACGTGGCCGTAGCGCTGGCGCAGCACCTTCAGGCCGCGCAGCAGGCCGATCAGGGATTCCTTCTCCTTCGCCTGGCCGCTGAGTTCGCCCGCATACGAGGCGCCCTCCATCAGTTTCTCGTAGCCGATGTACACCGGCTGGAACAGCACCGGCCGGCGTGGCGCGCGCAGGAACGCGCGCACCGTCATCACCAGCATGCCGGCGCGCGGCGCCAGCAGGCGGCCGGTGCGCGAGCGGCCGCCTTCGATGAAGTACTCCATCGGCACGCCGCGGTCGATCAGCTGCGCCACGTACTCGTTGAACACCACCGAGTACAGCGCATTGCCCTTGAAGCTGCGGCGCAGGAAGAACGCGCCGCCGCGGCGCAGGATCGGTCCGATCACCGGCAGGTTGAGGTTCACGCCCGCCGCGATGTGCGGCACCACCACGCCGGACACGTGCAGCTGGTAGCTCATCAGCAGGTAGTCGGCATGGCTGCGGTGGCAGGGCACGTAGATCACTTCATGGCCGGGCGCGGCGGCGCGGGCCTTGTCGAAGTGGTGCATCGAGATGCCGTCGTACAGCTTGTTCCAGAAATTGCCGAGCAGGAACGAGGCCGAGCGCACCACCGGGTGCGAGTAGTCGGCGGCGATCTCCAGCGCCAGCTGGTGCGCCTTGCGCCAGGCCCTGGCGTGGCTGGTCTTTTCCTTGGCGGCACTGGCGGCGATCGCCGCGCGCACCGGCTCGGCGTTCAGCACCGCATCGACCACGGTGCGCTTGTGCGACAGGTCGGGCCCGATCACTGCGGCGCGGATGCGGTGGAAGTGGGTGCGCAGCACCCGCGCGACCTTGCGCGCGAAGCGCTCCGGCGTGATCCCGCCGGATTCGTCCAGCATCAGGCGCAGCGACACCGGCGCGGAGAAGTGCACCACGGTGTCACGCCCGTTCAGCAGCAGTGCCAGCATCCGGCGGAAGCGGCCGACCATCACCCAGTTTTCCGAGAACAGCACGCGGAACCAGCCGCTGTCGCGGCTCGGCGCGCGGCCCACGTAGATCGACACCGGCACGATCTGGATGTCGCGCTCGGGCATGCCTTCCAGCGAATGCGCCAGCTGGCGCAGCGGTTCGTTCGGGTTGCGCTTGCGGTTGCGGCCGAGCAGGCTGCCGTCGCGCCGGGCCAGCGCAAACACCGAACGCCGCCGGCGGGTGCCGGCCAGCGGCTGCATCGGGTTGGGCAGGCCGGCTTCGCGACAGGCGCGCTGCAGGATCAGCGCATCGGAGAAGCCGTCGCGCTCGATCACGTAGCAGACCGGCACGCCGGCCTGCAGCAGGGAGGTGGGTTCCGCCGGGTCGCGGCGGATGCGCACCCATGGCTGCAGCAACTGGCCGGCCAGGTTGAACCACCAGGGGGCGCGTTGGCGGGCAGGGGAGTCCGCGGTGGTAGTCATTTGCATCCGCTCATTCTAACGGTTGCGTCGTTCAGTCTTTCGTTACGGCACTGGCGATGGCCGCCTGCTGCAGCTGCTGGTGCGACTGGCGCGCGTTCCGCAACAGGTCTTCGCTGTACCAGCGGCCGTTCTCCTGCACCAGTTTCGATTCGGTCGACAACGGCCTGCCGAGCAGGGTGTAGTCGACCTTCACCACGGCGTGGCCGTTGCTGTTGGAGAGCGGGGTGAGCTTGACCGAGTTCAGCGCGTCCTCCACCGACAGGCCGTAGATCGCCAGCAGCTGCCTGAAGCCACCCCAGGCGATGGCGTACTGGCCCATCGTGGTGTCGAAATCCATCGTGCGCATCTGCTCGGGGCTCTTCAGGTCCAGCTTGCGTGCCGTCGCCACGGCCACGCCGACCGCCTGCTTCGCCCGGGCCTGGTCGAACCACGGCGTCTGCCGGGCCCACGGCAGCAGCACGTCGAGCACGCCGCCGGCCTGGGCCTTCTGCGTCTCGCTGAGGGTCCGGCTCTGCGCGACGGCGCTCTTCAGCATGGCGTCGCCGACGCTGACCAGCACCGGCAGCTGGTCCCTGTACTGCTGTTCCATCGCCGTCAGCTTCGGCTGCAGTTCGGCGTACAACTTGTCCTCCGCGTCCGGCCCGGTGAGCTTCTGCATCGCCTCGTTGAAGCGGGCGCGATCCGCGGCGCTGATCGGCGGCGCATCCCGCTGCTGGAGCTGCCAGTCGGCGCGCATGTTGGCGTAGTCGGCCGGCGGCAGCGCGTGCTTCCACAAGCCGTTGAAGTCGCCGGCCTTGAGCAGGTCGACCGAGGCCTGCAGCGCCGCCTCCGGCGTGCTGCCGCCCGCTTGTGCCGCCTCGTCCTTGCCGTGGCAGGCGCCCAGCAACGCCGCGGCGAACAACGGCAGCATGGCGTGGCGGAAGAGGGAAGGGAGGCGCATCGGCGAACTCTCGCGGTGGAGGGTGGCGGATCAGGACGCGCCACGGGCGGGGTGATCGCGCAGGGTAAGGGCCGCGGCGGCATCGAAACAAGGGCGAGGCGCAAGTTTTCGCGATGCCCATATAAAGAAAACCCCGCGGGCACCGGGCCTCGCGGGGAAATCCGGCAGAGCCGGAAGGGGAAATGGCCTTGCCTGCAAGGATTTTGGTCAGCAGGTGTTGGCAGCTGAAATATTACTTGCTCGTTAAAGCTAAGGCAATGCTTTTGTTTTGTTATGCAATTGACTGTTTTATATTAGTATTTGTCACCGAACGCGCAGTGCGTCGATCTTCTGCCGGCGCCGTTGTTCGGGCGAGGCGCTCCAGTCGTTGTCGAACAGCGCCGGCTCCCAGGAACCATAGGTGGGGTTGGGCAGCACGAACCAGCGCGTGCCAATCCACGGCAGGTAGTCGCCGACGGCCTTGCGGCGGCCGTCGGCGGTATTGGCGAGAACGTCGACGAAGTCGCCGATCTGGTCGCCGAACTGCATCAGCACGCGGTAGTGCTGCGCGACCAGCTGGCGGCGGCAACCCTTCTCGCTGCCGGCCTGCTCGCAGCCGTCCACCACGGTGCCGAGGCCCAGGAACGATTGCGGGCCGCTGACCGGGAGCCCGGCCTTGCGCAGGTTCGCCAGGGTGGCCTGGTCCAGATCCTTGGCGCGGTTGGAGATGTAGATCACCGCGATGCCGTGCTTCGCGGCGAACCGGGTGAACTCGATCGCGCCGGGCAGCGCGCGGGCGTTTTCCTCGCGGCACCAGGCGGCCCAGTCGGCTTCGTTGTATTCGTGGTTGCCCTGCACCATGCGCGCGGCGAACGGCGAGTTGTCCAGCACGGTCTCGTCGATGTCCAGGATCACCGCCGGCTTCAGGCCGCGCAGCGGCGTGCTGCGGTCGCCCTTGCCCAGCGCGTCCCAGTGGCGGTCATGCAGCGCGGCGAGCAGGCGCGCCTGGGCGTCGCGATAGGTCTGCAGGTAGATCAGGTCGCGCTCGATCGCGGTCTGGCTCCACGCCACGGCATTGAGGTTGTCGTTGGCGGCAACGGCAACCGGCGCCGCCGGTGCGGCTGGTGTCGCGGCCACAGGCGGGCGCGGCGTGGTGGCACAGCCGGCCAGCAGGGCGAGCGCGAGCAGGGTCGTGGGCAGGCGGAATGGCATCGGGAAATCCTTGGGACAAGACGGGGCGAACAGTGAACGGAGTTTACGACAGTGCTGTGGCAGGGCTGGCAGCAAGCGCGGGCTGCTGACAGACTGGCGCCCCGCACCTACGGCTTCGTCCCGCATGGATTCTCCCTTGCCCGCCCTGCGCGAGCTTTCGCCGGCCATCCGTTACGCGAGTTACCTGCTGACGGCCGCGGCCCTGTTGCTGGTCGTCGAGATCCACCTGCTGCCGGCGCTGCTGGCCGGCCTGCTGGTGTTCGAGCTGGTGCAGGCGATGGTGCCGCTGCTGGGCCGACGCATTTCCGGCGACCGCGCGCGGGTGGTGGTGGTGGCCGTGCTGGGCGCGGTCGTGGTGGGCTTGCTGATCCTGCTGATCCTCGGCGCGATCAGCCTGTTCCACAGCGAGATCGGCAACCCACAGCTGCTGTGGCAGCAGCAGCTGATGCCGCTGGTGGAGAAGGCGCGCCAGCAGTTGCCGCCGATCCTGGTGAACAACCTGCCCGACAGCGTCGACGACCTGCGCGTGGGCGCGATCGAGCTGGCGCGCAAGCATGCGGCCACCCTGCAGCTGGCCGGCAAGGGTGCGGTGCGCGTGTTCGTGCACATCATCATCGGCCTGGTGCTGGGCGCGATCGTGGCGCTCAGCCACACGCGTCCGGCGCACCAGATGGGCCCGCTGGCGGGGGCGCTGAGCCTGCGCTGCCAGCGACTGGCCGAGGCGTTCCACAACATCGTGTTCGCGCAGATCAAGATCTCGCTGATCAACACCTTGTTCACCGCGATCTTCCTGCTCGGCGTGCTGCCGCTGATGGGCATCCACGTGCCGCTGGCCAAGACGCTGGTGGTGGTGACCTTCATGGTCGGCCTGCTGCCGGTGATCGGCAACCTGATTTCCAACACCGCGATCGCCATCGCGGGGTTGTCGGTGTCGCTGGGCGTGGGTATCGCCGCGCTGGTGTTCCTGATCCTGATCCACAAGCTCGAGTACTTCCTCAACGCGCGCATCGTCGGCACCCAGATCCGCGCCCGCGCGTGGGAGCTGCTGGTCGCCATGCTGCTGATGGAGGCCGCCTTCGGCCTGCCCGGCGTGATCGCCGCGCCGATCTACTACGCGTACCTGAAAAGCGAGCTGGAAGCCGAGCAGCTGCTGTAGCCGCCGCTTGCCGGCCGTGCCGGGCATCCCTCGCGAAGGCTTGCTTCGCGACAGCGCCTATGCTGCACTCGGGAACCGTCGCCGTCGTGGCACAAGGGGCGAAAATCCGGCATGCGTCTGCGCCATATCGAACTGTTTCACGCCGTGCTCACCACCGGTAGCCTGACCGGTGCGGCCGACCTCCTGAACATTTCGCAGCCAGCCGCCAGCAAGGCCTTGCAGCACGCCGAACAGCAACTCGGCTTCGCCTTGTTCAGCCGCGTGCGCGGGCGCCTGCAACCGACCCAGGAAGCGCTGCTGCTGCGCCACCGCGTCGAGAAGATCATCCAGGACCTGCACGACCTGCAGCGCCTCACGGCGAACATCGGACGGGCGGAAAGCTATCCGTTGCGGGTGACGTGCACGCCGACCCTGGCGCAGGCGCTGGTGCCCGACGCGACCACCCTGCTGCGCAAGGCTTTTCCGGGCACGACCGCGGAACTGTTCACCCAGCACTCGGCGGAAATGTGCGAGTCGCTGATGCTCCACGAAGCCGACATCGGCCTCACCCTGCAGGACGCCGGCCATCCGGGGCTGCGTCAGGAACCGCTGTGCCACGGCCATGTCATGGTCATCGCTCCGCCCGGCTGGTGGTCGCCCGCGGAACTGGCGCGGCCGCTGCCGGTCTCCGCGCTGGCCGGCCAGCCCATGATCGGCATTGCCATGCATGATGCGCTGGGCCGCATGCTGCAGAACCACCTGACCCAGGTCGATCCGGCGCCGCAGACATCGATCTGGGTGCAGACCTATCAGCTGGCGTATTCCCTCGTCGCGCAAGGCGAGGGCCTGGCCCTGGTCGATCCGTTCACGGCGTCGCGGGGCAGCGGGGAAACCGTGCAGACGCGCCCGCTGAAGCTGCAGCTGGACATTGTGCTTTATGCAGTCTACCGGGTGGACAGCCCGCTGAATCCGGTGCAGAAACGCTTCCTCGACCTGGTGCGCCAGCTTGCGCAGCAAAGGCTGGCGCCGGCCTGAAGTAGCGCCGTTGCGCCGCCCGTTCGGGCCGAGGCGTCCACAACCTTCAGTTATGCCACGTGCCGGTCTTTTC
>CAVPQF010000144.1:0-3775 GCA_963707225.1 uncultured Gammaproteobacteria bacterium | reverse complement strand
CGGCTCCGACCTCGACCCGTACTGGGCCTCGCGCCCGGCCTGGTCGCCGGACGGCAAGCGCATCGCCTACCTGCAGAGCGGCGAGGACAAGTGGATCTACTACGCGCCCTGG
This sequence comes from uncultured Gammaproteobacteria bacterium, assembly GCA_963707225.1. Lineage (GTDB taxonomy): Bacteria > Pseudomonadota > Gammaproteobacteria > Xanthomonadales > Rhodanobacteraceae > Rhodanobacter. The sequence continues at coordinate 3,663 of CAVPQF010000144.1, read as the reverse complement.
CAGCTGGCGGTGATCGACGTGGCCAGCGGCAAGGCGACGATCCCCGCGCCGATCGACCGCTGCTTCACCCACCCGACCTGGTCGCCGGACGGACGCAGCGTCTATGCACTGATCGAGCAGGCCGAGGTCACCCACCTGGCGCGCATCGACGTGGCCAGCGGCAAGGTGACCGAGCTGACGCACGGCGATCGTTTCGATGTCGACCTGTCGGTGTCGCGCAACGGCCGCATCGCCGTGCTCGGCGGCGACGACCTGCATCCGTACAACCTCGCCGCGCTCGATGGCGAGCACCTGCGCCCGCTCGCCGACCACAACGAATGGCTGGCCGGCAAGCAGCTGGCAAGCACCGAGACCCTGCACTTCACCAGCGCCGACGGCACGGCGCTCGACGCCCTGCTGGTGAAGCCGGTCGGCTACGTGCAGGGCAGGCGCTACCCCACCATCCTGCGCGTGCACGGCGGCCCGGTGTACCAGTTCAGCCATGAGTTCATGGAGGACTGGCAGGTCTACGCCGCCAACGGTTTCGCCGTGCTGGCGGTGAACCCGCGCGGCAGCTCCGGCCGCGGCTTCGATTTCGCGCGGGCGATCTATGCCGACTGGGGCAACAAGGACAAGCAGGACGTGCTCGCCGGCGTCGACCACGTGGTGAAGCTCGGCATTGCCGATCCCGACCGCCTCGGCATCGGCGGCTGGAGCTACGGCGCGATCCTCACCGACGCGATCATCGCCCGTGACACTCGCTTCAAGGCGGCGATCAGCGGCGCCGGCAGCGGCAACATGTATGGCATGTACGGCGACGACGAATACGCGCGCGAGTACGAGCTGGAGCTGGGCACGCCGTGGGGCAACCGCGAGGCCTGGGACCGCGCGAGCTACCCGTTCCTGCATGCCGACCGCATCACCACGCCGACCCTGTTCCAGTGCGGCGAACGCGATTTCAACGTGCCCTGCATCGGCGCCGAGCAGATGTACCAGGCACTGCGCTCGCTGAAGGTGCCGACCGAGCTGGTGGTCTATCCCGGCCAGCACCACGGCATCACGGTGCCGAGCTACCTGCGCGACCGCATGCAGCGCAACCTGGCCTGGTACGACCGCTTCCTGAAGCCTGCAGGCAGCGGCCCGTGAACCGCACGGCGTCAGTGCGGCGGACGATAGCGGTTGAAGCGCTTGAGCAGCTTGACCAGCGCCGCATGCGGGATCGCCCTGGCGTAGTGCCCACCGTCGCCCTGCATGTCGCGCGCGGCGACCATCGCGTTGACGATCGATTCCTCGGTCGCCTGCGCGGTCGCCTCGAACAGGCCGTCGAGATGGTCGTTGCCGATGAAGCTGGCCTGTTGCAGCGGCTTGTCGCGCAGCGCGTCGGCGTTGGCGGTGGAGAACGCGAGGAAGATGTCGCCGGAGCCGTTGCCGGCGTAGCTGCCCATCCGCGCCAGGCCCATGCCGGCGCGCTTGGCGATGCGCTTCAGCTGCTGCGGCAGCAGCGGCGCGTCGGTGGCGACCACGATGATGATCGAGCCGGTGTCGCCCGCGGCGGGGTTCGGCGCGCTGTAGATGCGGTCGTCGCGCAGGTACTGGCCGACCGGCACGCCGGCGATGCGCAGGCTGTCGCGCAGGCCGTAGTTCGCCTGCACCAGCACGCCGACGGTGTAGTCGCGGTCGCCGACGCGCACGCGCCGCGAGGCGGTGCCGATGCCGCACTTGAACTCGTGGCAGATCATGCCGGTGCCGCCGCCGACGTTGCCTTCGGCAACCGGCCCGCCCTTCGCCTCGTGCCAATGCCTTCGCGACATGCTCGGGACGCACGTGGAAGCCGTTGATGTCGTTGAGCTCGCCATCCCAGGTTTCGGCCACCACCGGCAGCGACCACCAGTAACCCGACGCGTCGGCGCCGCCGGCGCGCACCCGCTCGGCGATCACCGCGTCGCGCACCACGCCCACGCTGTGCGTGTTGGTCAGCATCACCGGGCCTTCGAGCTGGCCGGATTCCTCCAGCCAGGCGGTGCCGGTCATCTCGCCGTTGCCGTTGAGCGCGAACCACGCGCCGAACACCGGCAGTTCGTAGCTGGCGTGCCCGCGCGGCAGGATCGCGGTGACGCCGGTGCGCACCTCGTGGCCGTTGGGCAAATCCTGGATCAGGGTGACCTGGCCGACCGCGACCCCGGCGACGTCGGTGATCGCGTTCAACGGCCCCGGCGTTCCGTCGAACGGCACGCCAAGGTCGCGCGCTCGCGGCTCGGCGGCAGACGCCAGGCCGCACAGGACACACAATGCAAGTGCGAGACGGAAGCGGGGCATGGATACTCCGGTAGACGGCCGTTCGTCGCACCAGTCTATCCCGAGAGTGGAGCCCACCATGCAAGCTGACACCCTGCCCGACGATCTCGACCACGCGCGCGCGCTTCCCCCCCGCTACTACTTCGGCGATGCGATGCTGGCGATGGAGCAGCGTGCGGTGTTCGCACGCAGCTGGCAGCTGGTGGCGCACCAGGGTTTGCTGGCCGAGCCGGGCGACCACGCTGTCGAGCAGATCGCCGGCGTGCCGGTGCTGCTGGTGCGCGGCCAGGACGGCGTGCTGCGGGCGTTTCCGAATGTCTGCCGCCACCGCGCGGGGCCGCTGGCGCTGTGCAACGGCAAGGGCGCCAAGGCACTGCACTGCAAGTACCACGGCTGGACCTACACCCTCGCCGGCCAGCTGCGCAGCGCGCCGGAAATGCAGGACGCCTGCGACTTCAAGGTCGAGGACATCCGCCTGCCGCCGCTGCGCGTGCACGAATGGCAGGGCCTGGTGTTCGTGGCGCTGGGCGACGACGTGCCGGCGTTCGACGAGGTCTACGCCGGCATCGCCGAACGCATCGCACCGATCGACCTGGCCGCGATGCGCTACCTGCGCCGCGACAGCTACGAACTCGAGTGCAACTGGAAGGTGTACATCGACAACTTCCTCGAGGGCTACCACCTGCCGCACGTGCACCCGGGCCTGTCCCGCGTGCTCGACTACCGCGCCTACGACACCGAGCTGTTCGTGTGGCATTCGCTGCAGTCCTCGCCGCTGCGCAACAGTGGCGACATCTACGGCGACGGCCAGGCGTTCTACTACTTCATCTATCCCAACGTGATGCTCAACATCATGCCCGGGCGCATGCAGACCAACCGCATCCTGCCGCTCGGGCCGGGCCGCTGCCGGGTGGAGTTCGACTACTACTACGCGCAGGACGAGCGGGCGCAGGCGCGCATCGCCGCCGACCGGTCGTTCAGCGACGAGGTGCAGGCCGAGGACATGACGATCTGCGAAGCGGTGCAGAAGGGCCTGGCGTCCGGTTTCTACAGCGCCGGGCGGCTGTGCCCGAAGCGCGAAGGCGGCGTCTGGCATTTCCAGAACCTGCTGCGCGCCGCCTATGCCCATGACACCGGGGAACCCACATGAGCACGAGACTGTACGGCCTGTGCTTCGCGCTCGCGGTGCTGGCCGCCGCGCCGTTCGCCCGCGCCCAGGATGCGCAGCGCACCGTGCTGCGCGCCGGCCACCTGCTCGACGTCGACAGCGGCCGCCTGCTCGCCGACCAGGCGGTGACCATCGAGCACGGCCGCGTCGTCGCAGTCGCGCCGTGGACGCCTGCCGCCGCGGGCACGCACGTGCTCGACTGGTCGGCCTGGACCGTGGTT
>CAVPQF010000143.1:0-3426 GCA_963707225.1 uncultured Gammaproteobacteria bacterium | reverse complement strand
GTCACCATGCCGGCCAGTTTCGATTATGCGCTGGCCGACATGTCGCTGACGAAATCGGTCAATGATTGGGGCAGGCCGGGGCTGAAACGCGCCGACGGGCGGGCTTTCGCCGCGACCGACACACAGGCCGGCGCGTCGCTGTTCCTGCCGGCGGGCTACAAGGGACCGGCCTTCCTTGTGCTGAAGAATTTCAAGACGGTTCTCGTCTACAACAACTCGACCTCCTACGCGCTGGCCGTCAGCCTGCTGGCCGACCGTTTTCGCGGCGCGGGCGAGATCAGGGGCGGGTGGCCGCTCGACGAGCGCCCGCTCAGCCGCTCGAGGACAGCGAGGAATTATGCCAGTTCACGCACCGCGGCGAAACGATCCAGTTCGACGGCGGCGGTGGCTACCCCGAGCAGCCGCGCCGCCTCGCCGGGATGCGGTGTCAGCACGGTCGGCGCATCGAACCGGCGCGGGTCGCGCGCCAGCAGGTTCAGGCCGTCGGCGTCGAGCACCAGCGGCTTGTTCGCGTCCAGCGCGGTCAGCCACAGCGCATGCCCCCAGGCAACCTGGCCCAGGCCCGGCCCCAGGGCCAGCACGCTGGCCCGTTCGAGCAGCGGCGCCAGCGCCTGCGGCCCGTCGATGCCATGCGCCATCAGTTCCGGCCGCGTGGTGTTCAGCGCGAACACGTGTGCGGCGCGCGTCGCCACGCTGACCAGGCCAGCGCCGGCACGCAACGCCGACTCGCCGGCCAGGCGTGCCGCACCGGCCATGCCGTGGTCGCCGCCGATCACCAGCACGTGGCCGTAGTTGCCCTTGTTCGCGTAGCGCGCGCGCGGCGGCAACGCATCGGCAACCAGCAACCGCGCGTCGGGCAGCGTGTCGGCATGGACGCTGTCCGGCACGCCCAGCGTGGCCAGTTCGAGCACGCCAACCTGGTCGACCGCGTGCCCGGTGTGCAATCCGCGCTTGCCGGCGATGAAGGTCACCGTGACGTCCGCACGGATCGCCGAGCCGGGACAGCTGCCGGTGTCGGTATCCAGGCCGCTGGGCACGTCCAGCGCCAGCACCGGCCGGCCACTGCGGTTGATCGCCCCGATCAGCCGGGACGGCACCGGCTCGGGCGCGCGGTTGAGGCCGATGCCGTACAGTGCGTCGACGTGCAGTTCGGCTTCGGGCAACGTCGCTTGCGCGTCCCACAAGCGCACCCGGCCACCACCTGCTTCCCACGCCGCGCGTGCCGCCGCGGCATCGCCGTGCGAGGTCGTCGTCAGCGCCACCAGCTCGACCTGCAGGCCAGCCTCGCGTGCCAGCACGCCGAGCAGGAAACCGTCGCCGCCGTTGTTGCCGGGACCGCAGTGGATGCAGATCTGCTGCAGTTGCGGCCAGTGCCGGCGCAGGCTGTTCAGCGCGGCACTGGCCGCGCGACGCATCAGCTCTGGGCCGGAAATGCCCAACGCCGACAACGCCGCGCGTTCCATCACACGCAACTGTTCGACGGTATGCAGATTGCGGCTGTACGGATGGGCGGGCATGCGCGGATTATAGGCATGGGCCGCCTCTACAATAGGCGGATGTCCAGCATCCCCTCGCCCGGTTCGCCCGATTACGCCGCGCTCGCGCGCGACATCAAGCGCTGGGCGATCGAACTGGGCTTCGCCGACGCCGGCATCAGCGGCACCGACCTGGGCGAAGACGAGCAGCACCTGCAACGCTGGCTTGCCGGCGGCCATCACGGCGAGATGGAGTACATGGCCCGGCATGGCACCAAACGCGCCCGCCCGGCCGAACTGGAGCCGGGCACGCAGCGGGTGATCTCGGTGCGCATGGACTACGTCCCGCCCGGCACCGCGAACGCCTGGGACGTATTGGGCGACGCCGAGGCCGGCTACGTGTCGCGCTATGCGCTGGGCCGCGACTACCACAAGCTGATGCGCAACCGCCTGCAGAAGCTGGCCGAGCGCATCCACGGCGTGGTCGGCGATTTCGGCTATCGCGCCTACGTGGACTCCGCGCCGGTGCTGGAGAAGGCGCTGGCGCGCAACGCGGGGCTGGGCTGGATCGGCAAGCACACGGTATTGATCAACCGCCATGCCGGTTCGTACTTCTTCCTCGGCGAGCTGTACACCGACCTGCCGCTGCCGGTCGACGCTCCGGCCAGTGCGCACTGCGGCAGTTGCGCGCGCTGCATCGAGGTGTGCCCGACCCAGGCCATCCTGGGACCGTATCGGCTCGACGCGAAGCGTTGCATCTCGTACCTCACGATCGAGCTGAAAGGCAGCATCCCGGAAGAACTGCGCGCACCGATGGGCAACCGCATCTTCGGCTGCGACGACTGCCAGCTGGTGTGCCCGTGGAACAAGTTCGCGCAGGCCACCGCCGAACCGGACTTCGCACCGCGGCACAGCCTCGACGGCGCGAAGCTGGTCGAGCTGTTTGCGTGGAGCGAGGACGAGTTCCTCAAGCGCACCGAAGGCATGGCGATCCGCCGCACCGGCTATGAAGGCTGGCTGCGCAACATCGCGGTGGCGCTGGGCAACGCGCCGAAGTCAGCGGCAGCGATCGAGGCGCTCGACGCCCGCGCCGATCACCCGTCGGCGGTCGTGCGCGAGCACGTGGCGTGGGCGCTGGCGAAACAGCGCGGCTGAAGGATCAGGCCGCCGCCATCTGCTTGGGAATGGAACGGTTGGTATGGCTGATGCGGTTGCCCGGACCCGATGCGATGTAGACGCAGGTGGGCTGGTACTGTTCCAGTTCTGCCTCGCTCAGCTGCACGAAAGCCGCGATGATGATGACGTCGCCCGCTTGCGCACTGCGCGCGGCGCTGCCGTTGACCGAGATGATGCCCGAGCCTTCCTCGGCGCGCAGCGCGTAGGTGACGAAGCGCTGGCCGCTGTTGACGTTCCAGGCGTGGATCTGCTCGTACTCGCGGATGCCCGAAGCATCCAGCAGCAGACCGTCGATCGCGATCGAACCCTCGTAATGCAGCTCGGCATGGGTCACCGTGGCGCGGTGGATCTTGGCCTTGAGCATGTTCAGGTGCATGACATTCTTTCCGGCAGGGATATCCTGCAAAGTCGGCAATTATCGAACCGATGACGTTGCACCGCAACATCAGCGGCAATGCCCCGATATGCGGGCAGCTCAGTCGAACAGCAAGTTGTCGATCAGGCGGGTGTTGCCCAGGCGGGCCGCGACCAGCGCGACCAGTCCCGCGTGCTCGCCTTCGACCGGTTCGGCCAGGTCCTCGGCGCGGCGGATCGCCACGTAATCGGTTACGAAACCCGCCCGCGCCAGTCGCGCGGCGGCGGTCTGCTCGATCGCCTGCCACGGATGCCCCTGCGCCAGCAGTTCGCGCATCTTCTGCAGGGTGTCGTGGATCAGCGGCGCGCGTGCACGTTCCTCGGCGCTCAGGTACTGATTGCGCGAACTCAGCGCCAGGCC
>CAVPQF010000142.1:0-30342 GCA_963707225.1 uncultured Gammaproteobacteria bacterium | reverse complement strand
GCGGCTGCCGAAGGGGTCTTGCCGAGGTCGGGGAGGTTGTACACCACCACGTAGCGGGCGCCGGCGGCCTGCAGCCCGCCGAGCAGGCCGAGTTCGGTCTGCGCCGCGTTGCCGGCGCCGGCGGCGATCGCGTTCGGATCGGTCAGCGCGCTGCTCAGGTAGAAGATGTCGTTCGCGCCGCCCCAGACCTGATACAAGGCATGGGAGTCGGCCTTGCCGCCGTTCGCGCCCAGGTACATCTGCAACTGCTGCGGAATGGTCGGTACCGCGGCCACGTTGTTGACGAAGCCCGCGCCGCCCCAGGCGAAGTCGGTACCGCCGGCAACCGACGGGGCCAGCGTGAAGCCGAGGCCCGCCGCCACGTTCTCCGCCGCGGTGGTGCCGGGGTTGGTGGTGAAGCGCAGCGGCGGCTGGATGCCCGGTGCGGTGGCCAGCGAGATGTTGCCGCCGTCGCTGAGGCTGTCGCCGAAGACGATGACGTTGCTGAAATCGGTGGCCGCGGCGGCCGTGCTGAACAGCAAGGTGGTGGCGATGGCGCCAGCCAGATGGCGGATACGAAGCATGCTGACACTCCTGGGCCGGGATGGCCCTGTTAGCGGGATGTTACGTTACGGCATTCCATACGGAAGCGCATGCTGCAGTGCATCGCCGCCGCATGCGGGGCTGTACGGGCGTTCAGCGCTTGATCGCGCGCGTCAGCGCATCGGCGAACGCACTGTTGGCCGGAGTGGGTGCGGGTTTCGGGGCAGTGCCTTCCGGACGCGGGCCGCGGGCGTCACGCTGGCCGCCGCGGACATCGCCGCCGCCCGGGCGGCCGGCGCGCACCTGGCCCGGTTCGTCGTCCAGACGCATGCTGAGGCCGATGCGCTGGCGCGGCAGGTCGACCTCCATCACCTTGACCCTGACGATGTCGCCGGCCTTCACCGCGTCGCGCGGATCCTTGACGAAGCTGTGCGACAACGCCGAGACGTGCACCAGGCCGTCCTGGTGCACGCCGATGTCGACGAACGCACCGAACGCGGCCACGTTGGTGACGCGGCCTTCCAGGATCATGCCGGGCTTGAGGTCCTTCACGTCCTCGACGCCTTCGGCGAAGCTCGGCGCGACGAACTCCGGGCGCGGGTCGCGGCCGGGCTTTTCCAGTTCCTTCAGGATGTCGCGCACGGTCGGCACGCCGAATTTTTCGTCGGTGAACTGCTCGGGCTTGAGGCCGCGCAGGAAGCCGCTGTCACCGATGATGTTGCGCACTTCGCGGCCGCACTGCGCGATGATCCGTTCGACCACCGGGTACGCTTCCGGATGCACCGCGCTGGCATCCAGCGGGTTGTCGCCGTTCGGTACGCGCAGGAAGCCGGCGCACTGCTCGAATGCCTTGTCGCCCAGCCGCGGCACCTTCAGCAGCGCCTTGCGGTTCGCGAACGGGCCGTTCGCGTCGCGGTGCTTCACCATGTTCTCGGCCACCGACGCGGACAGCCCGGACACGCGCGCGAGCAGGGCGGCCGAGGCGGTGTTCACGTCCACGCCGACCGCGTTGACGCAGTCCTCGACCCGCGCGTCCAGCGCGCGCGCCAGCTTGATCTGGTTGACGTCGTGCTGGTACTGGCCCACGCCGATCGCCTTCGGCTCGATCTTCACCAGTTCGGCCAGCGGATCCTGCAGCCGGCGCGCGATCGAGACGGCGCCGCGCAGGCTTACGTCGAGTTCCGGGAATTCCTTCGCGGCGAGTTCGGAGGCGGAATACACCGAGGCGCCAGCCTCGCTCACCACGATCTTCGACAGCTTCGCGTCGGGCAGCTTCTTGATCAGTTCGCCGGCCAGCTTGTCGGTCTCGCGCGAGCCGGTGCCGTTGCCGATCGCGATCAGGTCCACGTTGTGCTGCCTGCACAGCTTCGCCAGCGACAGCAGCGATTCGTTCCATTGCCGGCGCGGCTCCAGCGGGTAGATCGTGTCGGTGGCGAGCAGCTTGCCGGTGGCGTCGACCACCGCGACCTTGCAACCGGTACGGATGCCGGGATCGAGTCCCATCACCGTCTTCGCGCCGGCCGGCGCGGCCAGCATCAGGTCCTTCAGGTTGTCGCCGAACACGCGGATCGCCTCGTCCTCGGCGCCTTCGCGCACGCGGCCGAACAGGTCGAGCGTGAGATGCAGGTGCAGCTTCACGCGCCAGGTCAGGCGCACGGTCTCGCGCAGCCAGGCATCGGCGGCGCGGCCGCGGTTGTGGATGTTCGCGTGGGCGGCGACGCGGCCTTCGCCCTCGGCGTGGCCCTGCTCGCTGTCGGCGGCAGGGGCGAGTTCCAGTTCGATCACGCCCTCGTTGCGCGCGCGCATCAGCGCCAGCAGGCGATGCGACGGGATCTTCGCGATCGGTTCGACGTGGTCGAAGTAGTCGCGGAATTTCGCGCCTTCGTTCTCCTTGCCTTCCACCACCTTGGCGCGGATCTGCCCCTGCGACCACAGCCAGTCGCGCAGCTCGCCGACCAGGTGCGCGTCCTCGGCGATCGACTCCATCAGGATCGCGCGCGCGCCGTCCAGCGCGGCACGCGCGTCGGCGATGCCTCTTTCCGCGTCGACGAACGACTCGGCGAACGTCTCCGGCGACAGCGTGGGATCGTCGCGCAGGCCCAGCGCCAACGGCTCCAGCCCGGCTTCGCGGGCGATCTGCGCCTTGGTGCGGCGCTTCGGCTTGAACGGCAGGTACAAATCCTCCAGCCGCGCCTTGGTGTCGGCGGCGAGCAGGTCGGCCTTCAAGGCATCGTCGAGCTTGCCCTGTTCCCCGACGCTGGCGAGTATCGCCGCGCGGCGTTCTTCCAGCTCGCGCAGGTAGCGCAGGCGTTCCTCCAGCAGGCGCAGCTGGGTGTCGTCGAGGCCGCCGGTGACTTCCTTGCGGTAGCGCGCGATGAACGGCACGGTGGCGCCGCCGTCGAGCAGGTCGACGGCCGCCTGCACCTGTTCGGTCCTGGCGGCGATGTCGCTGGCAATGCGTTGTTCGATGCTGAGCATGAGCGGCTTTCAATTCCTTGCGACGGCGCGTGGCGCCGGGTGAAGAGGTCGAACTGTCGATGATAACAAGTGGCTGCGGGTGCGCCGTCGCGCAAACGGGAACGGCGCCGCGGATCGACCGCGGCGCCGTGGTTGGAATCAACGCCGGCTCAGGCGCTGAACGAGTTGCGTTTGCCGGACGATGACTGCGCCGGCTTGAATTCGCTGGCGCGGCCGTTCAGCACCAGGGTGTCGCAGATGATGTCGTGCAGACCCTGCTTGCGCTGGGTCCAGGCGACCATCAGGAAGCCGATGCCCAGGATGATGGCGCTGAGGAACTTGGCGAAGTAGCGACCGAGCGCGCGCGGGAAGCTGATCCGCTTGCCCTGCCGGTCGGTGACCCGGATGCCCAGCGCCAGCTTGCCCAGCGTGCCCTGCCAGGCCGAGCTTTCGCACAAGGTGAAATACAGCACGCCCATCACCACGATGAGCAGCATCGCCGGCCACATCGTGGAGTAGTAATGCATGTTGGCGGCCATCATGGCGTCGGGATTGCCGACGGCGTCGAGGCTGGCCTGCTTCAGCGCTTCCTTGGCGGCGTCACCGCCGAACGCCTTCTCGATCAGCATCTGCGGGATGTACAGGACGATCGCGTCGAGGATGTAGGCAGCCACGCGCTTCCAGAAGCCGGCATGGTCCTCCAGCGCCGCGGCGGTGGTCTGTGGAAGCAGGGGCGCGGTGGGTGCGGCGTAAGGGTTGCTGGCGGCAGGTGGCGGCGCGGCGGGCGCGTCGGGGAACAGCACCGACAGCGGCTGCCAATCGGCGAGGCCTTCGTACCAGGCCAGATCCTGCGGGCTTACCTGGCCGCTGCGCAGCCACTGGCGTACGTCGTCTTCCTTGTAGGGGCCATGCCTTTCGCCATCGCGGCCGATCCAGATTTCCATGCTTGCGCTCCCGTCTTGGTCAAGGTGCGCATGATGCCATGTTGCCGCGCGGGTGGGTCAGGCGGCGTCGCGGCGTTTCAGGTGCACCAGCAGCAGCGAGATCGCCGCCGGGGTGACGCCGCTGACGCGCGCGGCCTGGCCGACCGTGGCCGGCAGCGTGCGCTTCAGTTTCAGCAGCACCTCGGCGGAGAGCCCGTGCACCTTGTCGTACTCGAAGCCGGCGGGAATCGCCAGGTGCTCGTGGCGGCGCTGGCGTTCGATCTCCTCGCGCTGGCGCTCGAGATAGCCGGCGTACTTCACCTGCACCTCCACTTGTGCGGCAACGTCGTCGCGCTGCACCGGCGGCCCCAGTTCGGGCACGGCGGCGAGCGTGGCGTAATCGAGTTCGGGCCGGCGCAACAGGTCGATGGCGCTGGTCTCGCGGCTGACCACGATGCCGAGCTGGTGCTCGACCGCCGCGCCGCGCGCATTCGCCGGGGTCACCCACAGCGCGCCCAGGCGCTGCAGCTCGCGCTCGACCGCCTCGCGCTTGGCGCGCAGGGCGTCGAAGCGCGCCTGCGGCACCACGCCGAGTTCGAAACCCTTCTCGGTGAGGCGCAGGTCGGCGTTGTCCTCGCGCAGGTGCAACCGATACTCGGCGCGCGAGGTGAACATGCGGTACGGCTCGATCGTGCCGTTGCTGGTGAGGTCGTCGATCAGCACGCCGATGTACGCCTCGTCGCGGCGCGGATACCACGGCACCTTGCCCTGTACGGCCAACGCGGCGTTGAGGCCGGCGACCAGCCCCTGCGCGGCGGCTTCCTCGTAGCCGGTGGTGCCGTTGATCTGGCCGGCGAAGTACAGGCCGGGGATCGCCTTCGTCTCCAGCCACGGGTGCAGCTCGCGCGGATCGAAATAGTCGTACTCGATCGCGTAGCCGGGGCGGGTGATGTGGGCGTGCTCGAAGCCCTTGATCGAATGCACCAGCGCCAGCTGCACGTCGTACGGCAGCGAGGTGGAGATGCCGTTCGGATAGATCTCGAACGTGTCCAGTCCTTCCGGCTCGATGAAGATCTGATGCGACGGCTTCTCGGCGAAGCGCACCACCTTGTCCTCGATCGACGGACAGTAGCGCGGGCCGACACCCTCGATCTGGCCGGTGTACAGCGGCGAGCGGTCCAGTGCGCCGCGGATGATCTCGTGCGTCCGTTCGCTGGTGTGGGTGATCCAGCAGCTGACCTGGCGCGGGTGTTCGTCGCGCGCGCCGAGGTAGGAGAACACCGGCGCCGGCGCGTCGCCGGGCTGTTCTTCCAGGCCGCTGAAGTCGATGCTGCGCAGGTCGATGCGCGGCGGCGTGCCGGTCTTCAGCCGGTCGGCGGCGATCGGCAGTTCGCGCAGCTTCGTCGCCAGCGTGCCGGCCGGCGGATCGCCGGCTCGGCCGCCGGCGTATTGCGCCTGGCCGATGTGGATCTTGCCAGCGAGGAAGGTGCCGGCGGTGAGCACCACCGCGCGCGCGTCGAACGCGAGCCCCATCTGGGTGACCACGCCGCGGACGCGACCGCCCTCGATGATCAGGTCGTCCACCGCCTGCTGGAACAGTTCGAGGTTCGGCTGGGTCTCCACCATGCGGCGGATCGCCGCCTTGTACAGCGCGCGATCGGCCTGGCAGCGGGTGGCGCGCACGGCCGGCCCCTTCGACGCGTTGAGCGTGCGCCACTGGATGCCGGCGCGATCCGCGGCGTGCGCCATCGCGCCGCCCAGCGCGTCGATCTCCTTCACCAGGTGGCCCTTGCCGATGCCGCCGATGGCGGGATTGCAGCTCATCTGGCCGATCGTCTCGATGTTGTGGCTGAGCAGCAGCGTGCGCGCACCGGCGCGTGCGGCGGCCAGCGCGGCCTCGGTGCCGGCGTGGCCGCCGCCGATCACGATGACGTCGTAGTGGGTCGGGTGGTGCATCGAACTGACCTGAGCGTGCAAAAAGTGACAAAACGGGGCGCCATGGTAACGCCATCAACGCCTTGCGAGCCGGCCCGGATGGACTGGCACGCTTCCTGCTTCCAGCAAACCAGCACTTTCAGGGGCAGACGCTGCGCGACCACGCGCGCCGAGATCGGACGGACAGGGGTTCGATCGCGTACCAGGAAAGGAAGCAAGACGGCACCCCTCGGGGTGCCGTCGCCTTTTGTGCGGCGGGAAAATCCGCCGAAGCCCACAAAGACAAGGCCCCGCGGCCTGGCGGCCGCGGGGCCTTGTGCTGATAGATCTGGCGTCCGGCGGTCTCAGGAACAGGGGGAATCCAGGATGACCGTATTGCCGGACGCCAGAAACCGGAAATCATCTGGCGCGAGCAGCGACTGCTGCCGCAAAACGCAGGTCGATATTCACCGCAAACGCGTGAACACGGGGTGACTGAAAGGGGATTTTGTGTCCGATCGCGGCAGCTGATGACGTGCAGCGTCAGTCGTGTGATGAGAGGCGTGAATCCACCGTGATTGACATCACATATTGGCATGGCGGTTGCATCTCCCTGGCTACCGATCACCGAGGGATACGTCATGGACATGAGCTTCGACTTCCAACCGGTTTATCCGCATCACGACCTGCTGGTCGAACTCGGCCAGGTCGAGATGGCCATCGACGGCCTGAGCGAGCGCGAAGACAGCGAGCGCGAGACGCTGCAGCCGAACCTGGAATCGCGCATGCAGAGCCTGCTCGACGCACTCGATCATCTGGCCGTCTGAATGGAAGATCCCGCCCGGGCGACTGCGCGGAGCAGGCCGGATGCCGCCGCATCCGGTCAGTGATTCAGCACGCTGCCGATGATTTCGGCCAGGTTGCGGGAGAGCCCGCGATGCCCGGCCAGTTCCACGATCGCCGCACGCGCGGCCTCTCGCCGCTGCGGTTCCAGCCGCTGCCAGCCGTTGAATGCCGTGGCCAGACGCGCCGCGACTTGCGGGTTCAACGCATCCAGCTCCACCAGCCGTTCGGCCAGCAGCCGGTAGCCGGCGCCGTCGACGCGGTGGAAACCGCTGGGGTTGTTGCGCACGAACGCGCCCAGCAGCGACTGCACCCGGTTCGGGTTCTTCAGCGTGAACGCGGCATCATGTTCCAGCGCGCGCACGCGATCCAGCGCAGGTTCGCCCGGCAGCTGCGCCTGCACCGCGAACCACTTGTCCAGCGCCAGCGCGTTGTCGGCATGGCGTTCGCGGTAGTCGCGCAGTGCCGCGGCAGCCTGCGCGGCGTCGTTGCGCACCAGCACGGCCAGCGCGGCGAGGCGGTCGGTCATGCCGGGCGCGTCGCGGTATTGTCCGGCCGCCAGCGTGCAGGCGTCGTCGTGGTCGAGCAGCGCCAGCAGTTCCAGCACGCGGCGCTTGAGCCGGCGACGTGCCTGGCTGAGCGCATCGAGCTCGATCGTGGCATGCGCAGCCAGCGCTGCGTAACGGTGGCGCAAGGCGGCGGCGCCCAGCCGCTCCGCCAGGCGTTGCTGCAATGTCTGGCGCAGGCCGTGGATGCGCTGCGGATCGATCGCGCTTTCGCGCTCGGCCAGTTCGACCTCGCCCGGCGGCGTCAGCAGCTCGGCCAGCAGCGCGTCGTCGATGGTGGCATCGTCGAACAGCCTGGCCAGCGCGTCGCACCAGGCGTGCAAGGCGATGGCAGTGGTGCCGTCGCGCACGTCCTCGTAGGCGCGCGCGGCGAGTTGCTGGCCGGCCTCCCAGCGGTTGAAGCCGTCGACGTCGTGCGCCAGCAGCAAGGCCAGCTCGTCCGGCGTGTAATCGCATTCCAGGATAACCGGCGCGGAAAACCCGCGCAGCAGTGACGGCACCGGTGCAGTGGCGACGTTGGTGAAGACGAAATTCTGCTCGTCCTGGGCCAGCACTGCCACGAGTTCGTTTCCGGTTTTGGACGTCTGGCCGTCCAGATGCAGTGGCAGCATGTCGCCATGATGCGTGAACAGCGCCAGCTTGACCGGAATCGGCAACGGCGGCCGGGATTCCGTACCGTGGCCGGCTGGCGTGTGCTGGGCCAGGGTCAGGGTGTACTCGTGCCGGGCCGCATCGTAATGGCCGTGCGCCTTCAGGCGCGGCGTGCCGGCCTGGGCGTACCAGGCGAGGTAGGGCGTGAGGTCGGTACCGTTCGCTTCGCCCAGCGCGCCGAGGAAATCCTCCAGCGTGGCGGCGCGGCCGTCGTTGCGCTCGAAGTAGCGGTCCATGCCGCGCCGGAAACCGTCCCGGCCCAGCGCGCCGGCCAGCATGCGCACCAGCTCGGCGCCCTTCTCGTACACGGTGGCGGTATAGAAGTTGTTGATCTCGCTGTACTGCGCCGGGCGCACCGGGTGCGCCAGCGGGCCGGCGTCCTCGGGGAACTGCGCGCGGCGCAGCAGGGCGACGTCCTCGATGCGCTTCAGCGGCGCCGAGTTCATGTCGGCCGAGAAGCTCTGTTCGCGGAACACGGTGAGCCCTTCCTTCAGCGACAGCTGGAACCAGTCGCGGCAGGTGACGCGATTGCCGCTCCAGTTGTGGAAATACTCGTGCGCCACCACCGCCTCGACGTGGCGGTACTCGTCGTCGGTGGTCGAGTCCGGTTCGGCCAGCAGGCACTTCGCGTTGAAGATGTTGAGGCCCTTGTTCTCCATCGCGCCCATGTTGAAGTCGTGCGTGGCGACGACGTGGAACACGTCCAGGTCGTAGTTGCGGTCGTAGACCTGCTCGTCCCAGCGCATCGAGCGCTCCAGCGCGTCCATCGCGTAGTGGCAACGGTCGATCGCGTCGGCCTCGGCCCAGATGTTCAGCTGCACGGCACGGCCGTCGGCGGTGACGTAGTCGCGCTCGATCCTTTCCAGCCGGCCGGCGACCAGGGCGAACAAATAGCTCGGCTTCGGGTGCGGGTCGACGAAGCGCGCCCAGTGCCGGCCGCCTTCCAGTTCGCCGGCGCCGTCCGGGTTGCCGCCGGCCAGCAGCACCGGAAAGCGCGCGCGATCGGCGCGCAGGGTGACCGTGTAGCTGGACAGCACGTCGGGCCGGTCGGGGAAGAAGGTGATGTGGCGGAAGCCCTCGGCCTCGCACTGGGTCAGCAGGAAGCCGGCCTCGCGCGAGCCGGACAGGTACAGGCCTTCCAGCGCGGTGTTCGCGGCCGGGCGCAGCCGCACGCGGGTTTCCAGCACGCTGCCGTCGCGGGCGCCGTCGACTTCCAGCACGTTGCCGGCGTAGCGATACGCCGTGGCGGGCAGCTGTTCGCCGTCGAGCTTGATCGACAGCAGCTGCAGGTTCTCGCCGTCCAGGCGCAGCGGCGCGTCCTGCGCGGGGTCGCGCCGCAGCAGCAGGCGCGCGGACACTTCGCTGGCGTCGATGCCGAGGTCGACATCCATCTCGACCGTCTCGACCCGCCAGGCGGGCGCGCGGTAGTCGCTGAGGCGGATCGACGCGGAGGGCTGTTGCGGGAGTGCGTGCATGGAGAACGACGACGGGGATGGGGACCGCTCAGGTTAACATGGGATGCTTCAACGGCAGGAGAACCCCCGTGAATGCGACGCGATATGCCGTCGGGCGCAGCCGCCTTGGCGGGCAGGACATCGTGGTGCTGGCCGATGCCGACGGCGGTCGGCGCGTCCGCATCGCGCGGCATGGCGCGGCCCTGCTCGGCTTCGAGGTGAACTTCGCCGGCACCACGCGCGACCTCGCCGATGGCTGTCGCGATGCGGACGAAGTGGCTGCGCGTGCCGGTTCGCGCTTCGCGATCATGGTGCCGTTCGCCGGGCGGATCGCCGACGCGCGCTACCGCTTCGACGGCCAGCCGCAGGACCTGCAGCCCGGCGTCGCCGGCGCCGCACGCGCCAGCCGGCATGGTTTCGTGCGCGACGCGGATTTCGACGTCGCCGCCTTGAACGCCGACGGCGGCAGCGCGCAGGTCACCCTGGCCACGTCCGCGATCCGTCCGCAGCCGGGTTATCCGCATGCGATCGACCTCGCCGTGACGTTCACCCTGGACGCCGGCGGGCTCACCCTGGAAGCGTGCATGCGCAACGTCGGCGACAGCGCCGCACCGTGCTTCTTCGGCTGGCATCCGTATTTCCGCGTGGCTGCGGGCGAGGTCGATGGCTGGCAGCTGCAGATTCCCGCGCAGACCCTGATCCGCACCGGCGCCGACCTGATCGCGCTGGCCGGGGCGGAAGCGTACGTGGCACTGGACGATGCGCCGGCGCTGGACTTCCGCGAGCCGCGGCGGATCGGCGACAGCATCCTCGACCAGGGCTATACCGACCTGGAGGCGGACGCCGACGGCCGCATTCGCACCCGCCTGCGCGACCCGGCCAGCGGTTTCGGCATCGCGGTGTGGCAGGAATGCGGCGTGATGCACGCGTTCACCGCCGACACGGTAAGCCGCGATGCGCGTCGTGCGGTCGCGCTGGAGCCGATGGAGTGCATGGCCGATGCGTTCAACCGGCCCGAGTGCGCCGAGGCGGTGCGCCTGGAGCCCGGTGCCGAACGCCGTTTCCGTTGTGGTGTGGAGATCGAATCGTGATGAATGCCTTGCCCAGCTTCGAACAGGTCCGCGACGCCGCCGCGCGCATCGCGCCGCACGCGCGGGTGACGCCGGTGTTGCGCAGCGCGGCACTGGATGCGCTGGCCGGCGCCGAGCTGCACTTCAAGGGCGAACATCTGCAGCGCGGCGGCGCGTTCAAGTTTCGCGGCGCCTGCAACGCGGTGTGGTCGCTCGGCGACGAGCAGGCCGCGCATGGCGTGGTCACGCATTCCTCCGGCAACCACGGCAATGCGCTGGCGCTGGCCGCCGCCACGCGCGGCATCACCGCGCACGTGGTGGTGCCGGAAGGCGCGGTGCGCGCCAAGCTGGAGGCGATCGAACGCGCCGGTGCCATCCTGCATCGCTGCGCGCCGACCCAGGCCGCGCGCGAGGCGATGTGCGCCGAAGTGCAGCGCGCCACCGGCGCGGAGCTGGTGCATCCGTATGCCGACACCCGGGTGATGGCCGGGCAGGGCACGCTGGTGCTGGAGTTGCTGCAGCAGACGCCCGGACTGGATGCGCTGATCACGCCGGTCGGCGGCGGCGGCCTGGCCAGCGGCGTGGCGATCGCCGCGCACGCGATCAACCCGGCATTGAACCTGTTCGGCGCCGAACCGCTGGGCGCCGACGACGCGGCGCAGTCGCTGGCGCACGGCGCGCGGGTCACCACGGTGGTGCCCGACACGGTCTGCGACGGCCTGCGCGCGCTGGTCGGCGAGCGCAACCTCGACGCGCTGCGCACGCACCGCATCGAGGTGATCACGGTCAGCGACGCGGAGACCATCGCCGCGATGCAGCTGCTGTGGTCGGAGCTGAAGCAGGTGGTGGAAGTATCCAGCGCCACCGTGCTGGCGGCGATCCTCAAGCAGCCGCAGCGCTTCGCCGGCAGGCGCGTCGGCGTGGTGCTCACCGGTGGCAACGTGGACCTCGGCGCGCTGCCGTGGTGAATCGATGCCCACAGAATCGTCAGCGGCTGGCGCGGCGCTTGCCGACGCCGCTGACCGCGAGCAAGCCCAGCAGCACGAACACGATGCCGACCAGCTCCATCGCCGACGGCTGCTCGTGCAGGATCAGCCAGGCCAGCAGCACGCTGACGATCGGCACGCCGAGGCTGGACACGCTGGCCACCGTGGTCGGCAGCCGCTGCAGCACGATCGACCACAGCCACCAGGCCAGGCTGGAAGCCAGCAGCACGCTGTAGGTCAGCCCGCCGACGAATGCCCAGTTCCATTCGATCGCGCGCTCCGGCACCGCCAGTGCGAGCAGGCCGAGCGCGATGCCGCCCAGCAGCATCTGCCAGGCGGTGAGGTTGAGCGCGGGGGGCGCATGCCGGTGGAACATGCGCTTGCTGAGCACGGTGCCGGCTGCCCAGGCGACGCCACCGGCGATCGCCAGCGAGGTGCTCGCGAGGCTGCCCAGGTCATGCCATGGCTCGATGATGCACAGCAGCCCGAGCGCCGCCAGCGCCAGCCCCAGCCAGTGCCGCGCGGTCGGGCGATCGCCCAGCAGCAGCCACGCCAGCAGCACCGCCCAGAAGGGCATGGTGTAGGCCAGCAGCGCGACGTGGCCGGCGCCGCCATCGAGCAGCGCCCACTGCTCCAGCCCCTGGAATGCGGCGGTCTGGCACAGGCCGATCAACAGCGTGGGCAGCAACGGCGGCGGCCGCAGCGATTGCCGCGACAGCAGCAGCATGGCGAACAGCACGGCGGCGCCGAGCAGGTAGCGCAACGCGGCGAAGTGGAACGGCCCGGCGTACGCCAGCACCTGTTTCATCACCACCCAGCTGTAGGCCCAGATGAGGATGGTGGCGAGCAGCGCGGACAGCGCGCCGCGTGAGGGCGAGGGCGACATGGGGAACCGGAGCGGGATGGGGCGACAAGTCTAGCGGGGTCGGTTACGTTGTGCGGCACCGTAAAACCAACCGCCACCATGACCAAGACCGCCGGACCATCACGTTGCCACTGGGCCGCCAACGGCGACCCGCGGATGCGCGACTACCACGACACCGAGTGGGGCACGCCGCTGCACGACGACCGCGCGCTGTTCGAGTTCCTGTGCCTCGAAGGCGCCCAGGCCGGCCTGTCCTGGCGCACCGTACTGGCCAAGCGCGACAACTACCGCAAGGCCTTCCACCAGTTCGAGATCGCCCGCGTCGCCGCGATGACCGACCGCGAACTGGAAAAGCTGCTGCTCGATCCCGGCATCATCCGCAACCGCCTGAAGGTCTGGTCCGCTCGCGACAACGCCATCGCCGCACGCGGCGTGATCGAGGAATTCGGCAGTCTGGACGTCTATCTGTGGTCGTTCGTCGACGGCAAGCCGCTGCGCAACCGCTGGCGCAGCCAGGCCGACGTGCCGGCCAGCACCGAACTGTCCGACCGCATGAGCAAGGTGCTGAAGAAGCGCGGCTTCCGCTTCGTCGGCACCACCATCTGCTACTCGCTGCTGCAGGCGACCGGCATGGTCAACGATCACCTCGTCGGCTGTTTCCGGTACGACGGGCAGTGCTAGGCAGGCCGCGGAGCAGGAAGTTTCAGCCTGTACCTGCGGGCGACGAACTGCCGCAAATGTCGAGCCGTTCACACTGAAGAACGGCTTCAACGCGAACATCGGCGCCGACTGCAAGCTCGACCCCGGCAACAATCTCGGCGCCTACTATTACTATTACTACTACTACCGCGAGCGGATCGCCGATACCGGTGCCGCGCAAAGCGAGAGCGCCGGCTACTGGAACCACAAGTTCAACGACAGCCCGCGCGTGCAGGCCTATGCGCTCGCCGGCTTCGCCGAGGGCAGCCCGGATTACGGCGTGGGCGCATCGCTGAAGTACACGTTCTGATCGACCGGGCTCCGTGCGCGACCTCGCACGGAGCCCTCATGCCGGTGCGCGCTATTTGCGCCGCGAGCCGCGCAGCGAGTCGATCGAGAAGCTGGCGATTTCGCCGCCGCCGACGCGGCGCGGCTGGCCGACCGGAGGGCCCCAGGCGTGCGCGCTGACCACTTCCCAGCTGGCCGGGATGCGGCCTTCCACGCGCATGGCTTCGTAGGCGGCCAGCATGCGCCGGTAGCGTCCCTTGCCGGTGAGGCCGCGCGCGCGCGCGCGGTCGGCGTTGGTGGCGCCGAGGCCTTGCAGTTCTTCCAGCAGCTTGCGTGGCTCGCTGTAGGTCAGGGTGTAGCGGAACACGTCCAGCACCGGGTCGCGCAGGCCGGCGTTGAGCATCGCGTCGCCGACGTCGTGCATGTCGAGGAAGCGGCCCACGTGCGGCTGCTGGTCGGCCTCAGCCCAGGCCGCGCGCAATTCCTTCAAGGTATCCGGGCCGAAGCTGGAAAACGCCAGGAAGCCGCCGGGCTTCAGCACGCGCATGCATTCGCCGAACAGCGCGGGCAGGTCGTCGACCCACTGGAAGCACAGGTTGGAATACAGCACGTCGACGCTGTGGTCGGCCAGCGGCAGATGGGTGGCTTCGGCGCACACGCGCATGAACGGCTTCAGCCAGCTGTTGTGCTGTTTTGCCGCGCGCAGCATCGGCAGCGCCAGGTCGAGCGCGATCACCTCGGCCTTGGGATATTTCTGCTTCAGCAGCGTGCTGCCGCGGCCGGTGCCGGCGCCGACGTCGACCACGCGCAGAGGCGTTTCCAGGTAGAAGTCCAGCCGTTCGAGCAGGGCATCGCCCACCTCGCGCTGCAGTGCGTCGTGCCGTTCGTAGCTGGTGGCGGCGCGGCCGAAGTGGCGGCGCACCTGTTGGGGGTCGAGTTGGAAGTCGCTCATCGCGCCTGCTCAAGGGGAAGGGGTGCCAGCAGCGGTTGCAGCGCGTGCGCGACGGCATCGGCGTGGCCGAAGAAGGGCGCGTGGCCGGCCTGCGGGATCTCGGCGTAGCTGCCGCCGCACTGGCTGGCCGACCAGGCCATCGCCTGTGGCGGCACCAGCCGGTCGCGGCGGCCGCTGATCCAGGCGCTGGGCATGGCGAGGTCGGGCAGGCCGGCGCGGCGGTCGCTGGTTTCCAGGATGCGGATGCCTTCCTGCAGCACGCGCAGGTCGGGTTCGCCGCGGGCGAACACCAGCTCGCGCAGGTGGCGCAGCTCGCCACGCGGGTCGGTGCTGCCCATCGCCTCCAGCGCCAGGAAGCGCCCGATGGTGGCGTGGTAGTCGGTTTCCAGGTCGCTGGCCAGCTGGTGCACCAGCTGGCCGTCGGCGCCGTGCGGCCAGCCCGCGTCGCGCACGAACTTCGGCGTGGCGCACAGCATCGCCAGCCCGCGCACCTGGCGCGGCAGCTCCAGTGCGGCGGTCAGCGCGATGGTGCCGCCCAGCGACCAGCCCAGCCAGAACGCCGGCGGCGTGACCTTGGCGATCGCCGCGGCGCAGGCGCGCGGTTCCAGC
Source organism: uncultured Gammaproteobacteria bacterium (assembly GCA_963707225.1). Taxonomy (GTDB): domain Bacteria; phylum Pseudomonadota; class Gammaproteobacteria; order Xanthomonadales; family Rhodanobacteraceae; genus Rhodanobacter. The sequence continues at coordinate 15,543 of CAVPQF010000142.1, read as the reverse complement.
GGCAGCCCGCAGTCGCGCGAGCGGCCGTGGCCCGGCAGGTCGACCACGAACATCGTGCACTGTTCCTCCAGTGCCTCGACCAGCGGCGCCAGCACGCCGCCGTGCATGGCCCAGCCGTGCAGCAGCACCAGCGGCAGCGGGCCGCGGCCGCGCCGGTCGACGTACAGGCTCATGCGCCGGCGTCCTGCGCGGGCTGCAGCCGTTTGTCCACGGCGCCGCGCCCGTCGAACACGAAGCAGTCGCCCTGCCAGTACGCGCCGTCGGTCTGTTCGAGGTACTTCAGGATGCCGCCGTCGAGCTGGTAGACGTGCTGCATGCCGAGGTCCTGCATGTGCAGCGCGGCCTTCTCGCAGCGGATGCCGCCGGTGCAGTACGAGACGATGGTCTTGTCCGCGTAGCGCGCGCGGTCCGCGGCGATCGCGGCGGGGAAGCCGGTGAAGCTGGCGAGGCGGTAGTCGATCGCCTGCGGGAACTTGCCGAGGCCGGTTTCGTAGTCGTTGCGCGTATCCAGCAGCACCACCTCGCGGCCGTCGTCGTCGTGGCCCTGGTCCAGCCAGCGTTGCAGGGTGGCGGCGTCCACCGCCGGCGCGCGGCCGCCTTCGGGGCGGATCGTGGGCAGGCGCATGGTGATGATCTCGCGCTTCGCGCGCACGCGCAGGCGGCCGAACGGCACGCTGTCCGACAACGATTCCTTCGGCGCGATGTCGGCGAAGCGCGGATCGTCGTGCAAGGTGGCCATGAAGCCTTCGATCTGCGCACGGCTGCCGGCCAGGAACAGGTTGATGCCTTCCGGCGCGATCAGGATCGTGCCTTTCAGTGCCAGCGCTTCGCAACGCGCGAACAGCCGCTCGCGCAGCGCGGGCAGGTCGTCCAGGCTGATGAACTTGTAGGCGGAGATGTTGACGATCGACATGCGGGAGCATCGGCGGAGCAGGCGGCGATTATACGTGGTCGCCCGGGGGAGCCTTGCGCGGCGCGGTCAGATGCAGCGTTTCCAGTGCGCCCAGCAGCCGGTCGACGTGGGCTTCTTCATGCGCCGCCGACAGCGTGATGCGCAGCCGCGCCTGGCCGGCGGGCACGGTCGGCGGGCGGATCGCGGTCACCAGCAGGCCTTGCCGTTCGAGTGCCTGCGCCGCGGCCAGCGCGGCCTCGGCGCTGCCCAGCAGCAGCGGCTGGATCGCGCTGGCCGATGCCGCCAGCGGCAGGCCGAGTTCGGCGGCGCCGCGGCGGAAGCGGGCGATCAGTGCGGCGAGCTTCTCGCGCCGCCACCCTCCGGACTGCGCCAGCTGCACCGCCTCGAGCGCGGCGGCGGCCAGCGCCGGCGGCATCGCGGTGGTGTAGATATACGGGCGCGCGAACTGGATCAGGCCCTCGATCAGCGCGGCCGGACCGGCCACGAACGCGCCACTGCAGCCGAGCGCCTTGCCCAGCGTGGCCATCAGCAGCGGCACGTCGTGCTGGCTCAGGTTCGCGGCGCTGAGGCTGCCGGCGCCGTGCTCGCCGAACACGCCGAGTCCGTGCGCGTCGTCGACCATGAAGGTGGCGCGCTCGCGTGCGCACAGCTGCGCCAGCTCGCACAGCGGCGCGACGTCGCCGTCCATGCTGAACACGCCGTCGGTGGCCAGCAGCGCGGCCGCGGCGGGATGCGCCGCCAGCTGGCGCGCCGCGGCGGACACGTCGGCGTGCGGATAACGCTTCAGTTCGGCGCCGCCGAGCCTGGCGCCATCGAGCAGGCAGGCGTGGTTGAGCTTGTCCTGCACGCACAGCGCCTGCCCCGGACTCGATCCGGGGGCGCCGCTCGCCAGCAGCGCCTGCAGCACGCCGAGGTTGGCCAGGTAGCCGGTGGAGAACAGCAGCGCACGCTCGCGCCCGGTCCAGGCGGCCAGCGCTTCTTCCAGTTCCGCGTGCGCGGTGCGGTGGCCGCAGATCAGGTGCGCCGACGTGCTGCCGACGCCTTCCTCGCGCGCCGCGCGGGTGAGCGCGCCGATCAGCTGCGGGTGTTGCGCCAGGCCGAGGTAATCGTTGCTGCAGAACGACAGCAGGCGCTGGCTGCCGCTTTCCAGCCACGGGCCATCGACGTGGTCGATCGTGCGCAGCCGGCGCAACAGGTTGGTGCGTTTGCGTTCGGCCGTCTGGACGGCCATGCGTTCGAGCAGGTCAGGCCGTTGCACTGCAGCCACAGCCTTGTCCGCAGCCGGAAGCGTCGCTTTCGAGGATGCCGGCGTGCACCGTGCCGGCCTGCTCGTCGACCTCCATCGGATGCAGGTCGAGCCGACGGAACAGCGCGCGGTCCGCTTCCACGTCGGGGTTGCCGGTGGTCAGCAGCTTCTCGCCGTAGAAGATCGAGCCGGCGCCGGCGAAGAAGCACAGCGCCTGCACCGCGTCGTCCATCTGCTGGCGGCCGGCGGACAGCCGCACGATCGACAACGGCATCAGGATCCGTGCCACCGCGATCGCGCGCACGAATTCGAACGGGTCCAGCGGCTCGGTGTCGCCCAGCGGCGTGCCGGGCACTGGCACCAGCTGGTTGATCGGCACCGAGTGCGGATGTTCGGGCAGGTTGGCCAGCGCCTGCAGCAGGCCGGCGCGCTGCTCGCGCGTCTCGCCCATGCCGACGATGCCGCCGCAGCAGGTCTTCAGGCCGGCGTCGCGCACCTGCTCCAGCGTTTCCAGGCGGTCGCGGTATTCGCGGGTGTGGATGATCTCGCCGTAGAACTCCGGCGCGGTGTCGATGTTGTGGTTGTAGTAGTCGAGGCCGGCGTCCTTCAGCGCCTGCGCGTGGCCGTCGCCGAGCAGGCCCAGGGTGGCGCAGGTTTCCAGGCCCAGTTCCTTCACGGCATGCACGATCGCGGCGACCTTGGGGATGTCGCGGTCCTTCGGCCCGCGCCAGGCCGCACCCATGCAGAAGCGGCTGGCGCCGGCGGCCTTGGCGGCGCGGGCGCGTTCCAGCACGTCGTCGATGTCCATCAGCTTCTGCGCGGCCACGCCGGTGTCGTAGCGCGCCGCCTGCGGGCAGTAGGCGCAGTCCTCGGGGCAGCCGCCGGTCTTGATCGACAGCAGGGTCGATACCTGCACCGCGTTCGGATCGTGATGTTCGCGATGCACCGAGTGCGCGCGATGCAGCAGCTCGTTGAACGGCAACGCGAACAGGGCAGCCACTTCGGCGCGGGTCCAGTCGTGGCGGGTGGCAGTGTCGGGCATGGAACGGCAACTCCGGTGCATGAAGCGCGAGAGTGTGGAAGTCGCTCAGGGTAGTGTCAACTCGATGTGTTGATATCAAGTTGACGAAGGCGGAAACGCAGCCTAACCATTACCATCGCCCCATCGACGACGGCGACATGGAGCAGACCAGCATGAGTGAAGGACAAGGCAGCAGCGGCAACGTGCTCGCGACCATCTGCAGTTTCTTTATCCCGGGACTCGGCCAGCTGGTGCAGGGGCGACTGCTGATGGCGATCGTCATGTTCGTGCTGGCCGCCGTGCTGTGGATCGTGCTGCTGGGCTGGTTGATCCACCTGTGGTCGATCCTCGACGCTGCGCTGTACAAGCCGCGGCCCTGAGCGGAGATGCGCATGGATGCGCTGATGAAATCGTGGCGCCGGTTGCGGCATTTCGTGCTGCCCTGGCGCTGCCTGCTGTGCGGCGCTGCCGGCACCGAGGGTCTCGACCTGTGTGCCGATTGCGCGGCCGAGCTGCCCCGCAACCGCAGTTGCTGCGCGCGCTGCGCCTTGCCGCTGGCGACACCGGCAGCGTGCTGCGGCGAGTGCCAGCGCCGCACGCCGCCGTGGGATGCGGCGTGGGCGCCGTTCCGCTATGGCTGGCCGCTGGATCGCCTGGAAGCGCGCTACAAGTTCGGCGCCGATCTGGCCGCCGGCCGCGTGCTGTCGACGCTTTGGCGATGCGAGCCTTGTCCGGTCGAGCTGCCGCAGTTGCTGCTGACGGTGCCCTTGCATCGCAGCCGGCTGCGCCAGCGTGGTTACAACCAGGCCTTGGAGCTGGCCCGTCCGCTGGCGCGCGAACTGGCGTTGCCGCTGCGCCAGGATGCGCTGCAACGCGTTCGCCGGACCGCCGCGCAAACCGAGCTCGATGCGCGCGGCCGCCGCCGCAACATGCGTGGCGCGTTTGTCCTGGGTGCGGACGTCGCGCTGCCCGCGCACGTGGCGATCCTCGACGACGTGATGACCACCGGTGCCACCCTGGCCGAATGCGCCCGCGTGCTTCGGCGCGCCGGCGTGCAGCGGGTGGATGTGTGGGCGCTGGCGCGCGCACCGTCGCCGCGGGTCAGTGGCCCGGGAGATTGAGATAGACCGGATTGCCAATCAGCAACGGCTTGCCGCCGGCGTCGCGGACTTCCACCCGCAGCCGGTGCGGTCGACCATCGCTATTCCAATCGAAGCCGATGCGCTGGTCGGCGCCGTCGATGGCGGCATCGACCGCGGATGCGAAGGGTTGGCCGTCGAGCAGCACTTGCAGTCGCGCCCCCGGCACATGGACGACATGCGCCTCGAAGTGCACGCGCACGCCGGCGGCGGCACGCAGGATCTCGCCCATCACGGCCCGCTGCTGGCCGCTGCTTGCGGCGAGTTCGAGCAGGCGGTCGCGGCTGCCTTCAACGTCGACGAACACATGGCCGGCGCGGATGCCGGCCAGGATCGCCGGCATCGACAGCTGCGCGGCATGCACCACCGTGGTCGGCCGGCCGATCAGGCTGGAGCCGGGCCGCGCCACGGTCAGTGAGGCGTCGTGGTTGTCGCTGCCGCCGATGCCGGTGAGCCGGTAGCCGCGGGCCAGCTGCTGCTCCCAGAACGGTATGCCGGAGAGCGGCGTGCCGGCATCGCCATCGTTGACGATCTCGATGGCCTGCACTCCGGCCATGTCGATCGGCGGCTTGGCCGTCCAGCCGCAGCCCATGCAGCTCTCGCCGCTGGGTCGGATCGCGTGGTTGATCGAGAGCAGTCCATGCAGCGGCGCGATCTGTTTCAACAAGGCGTTCCAGTCCTTCACCTGGCGGCCGTCGATGCGGAAATCCACCGGCGCGGTGCTGCCGAACAGGTTGGCATGGCCGCTGAAGGTGGTGATCTCACGGCCGGGGATCAATAACAGGCGGTCGAAGTACGGCTGCAGCTCGCGCATCGCGTTCGCCTGCGACACCGTGTTGTGGTCGGTGATCGCGATGAAATCCAGGCCCTGTTTCACCGCCGCCTCGACGGTGAGAAACAGCGGGCAGGGAACGCGCTGTCCGTTCTGGCTGGGGCAACTGCCGTCGCTGTGCGCGGTGTGCATGTGCAGGTCGCCGCGATACCATCCGGCTTCGCGGCGCAGCGGCGGGTTCAGCACGGCCGGTTCCCATGCCGGGTCATCTGGACGGCCAAACCACAGTTTCGCGGTGTAGCGCGAGCGGCTGCCCTTGCGGATATTCGGGACGCCGAGCAGCAAGCTCCAGCGGCCTGCCCGGATCGCTCCTGGCAGGAACGATGGCGTGGCATCGGTAGCGGAAACGGTGAACAGCTTCTTCGATCCGCCGCTCCAGCCGCGAAAGCCGTCCTGGCCGTGGAAGCCGTCCGGCCCGAGCAGGCCCAGATCGATCGTGGTGTGCTCGTCATCATGCCCGCTGTAGTCGAACTGCACGGTGATCCGGCTGCTGCCGGTGGGTACGTCGAACGGGAGCATGCGATAGGTCTGGTTGTCCGTGCCATCCAGTTCGCCGTGCAGCACGAGATCGGGTTGCTCGAGCCCGGCGGGGTGGTCGGTGGCCTGGACGCTGCCGCACAGCAGCATCGGGCCAGCCAGCAGCAAGCCGGCGAACAGGTGAACCAAACGATGGCGCAGACACGGATTCATGGCGGACTTCCGGGAGTGGAAACATGGCGGGGGGAGATTGCAGCGCGCGCTGGCGGCGTTCGGCAGCTGCACGCAGCTGCCGAAACGCGCGATCGGGGTTCGAGGTAGTCGACGGAAATGTATTGAGCAGCGCTGGCGAACGCCGTCTCCCCGCACGCTCAGAACCGGTACATGACGGCAGCGCGGTAGGCGCGGCCGAGCAGCGGACGGGCGATGAAGGTGTTCGCCCCCGCATCGGAACTCTGCAGCTCGCCGGCGCGCGGGTTGCCCTCGGTCAGGCCCAGCGAGTTGGTGAGGTTGTCGGCGTACAGGAACAGCGAGAACGCCGGCGAGACGTCGTACCGCGCACTGGCACTGACCACTTCGTAGGCCGGCAGCCGCACCGAGTTGGCGGTGTCGACGAAACGTGCGCCCTCGTGTTCGTAGGCCAGCTGCAGGCGCAGCTTGCCGCCCAGCAGGTTCAGCCCGGGCACCACGCGGTAGCTCGTCTTCGGCACGCGGATCAGCTGGTTGCCGGTGTAGTTGATGAGCACCGGGCCGGTGCTGCTCTTGTCGGTATAGCTCAGGCCCTTGTATTGCGGGTCCTCCCAGGTGGCGGTGACCTGCACGTCGAACCAGTCCACCGGGTACCAGGTGCTTTCCAGCTCGATGCCGGTGGTCTTGGTGGTGGCGTAGCCCTGCTGCGCGGTCGAGGTGCCGTTGTTGGGGTCGAACACGTAGTTGTTGAAGCCGACGTTGTCGTACTTGGTGTAGAACGCGGTGGCGTACAGATCGAGCGAGCGGTTGGAGAACTTGTAGCCGGCCTCGCCCAGCTTCATCGTCTGGATGATCGGCGTGGCCGTGGGACTGGTGATGTAGCTGCTCAGGTTGGGCAGGCGGAACGCCGAGGTCCAGCGCGCGAACACGCCGGAGCGCTCGGAGAACTGGTAGTTCGTGCCCAGCGTCCAGCCCAGCTTGTGGAAGTTGTGATCGTAGGACACGGTCTGGCCGGTCCCCATCTGGATCGACGAGGTAGGCAGCGTGCCCTGGTTCACCGTCTGCTTCTGCTCGACCCAGCCCTGGGTGTTGACATGTTCCCAGCGCACGCCGCCATCGATGCGCAGGGCATCGGTGACCTGCCACTCGTCGGACAGGTAGAGCGCGTTCGTCGCCGAGCTGCCGTTGGCGTTTTCCCACTCGTAGCCGTAGTGGTAGATGCCGTTGTCGGTGAGCGTGCCCAGCGGGTTGCCGGCGGCGTCCACCGCAACCAGGTCGAGCAGCTTCGCCCTGTCCTGCACATCGAGCAGCGCGGTGGAGGAATAGCGGCTGAAGCCCTGGTTGAAGTGGGCGTAGTAGTAGCCCAGCGAAATGTCGTGGGTCTGCCCGCCGAGGTCGAACTTGCGCAGCAGCCGGGTATCGTTGATGAACTCCTGCAGCGGCATGGTGACGCCGCGCAGGCCACCGATCACCATCAGACCGTTGCCGTTCTGGCCCTTGTTGTCGAACACCTGCGAGGGGTTGTCCGCATAGCGCAACTGCACGCCGGCGGTACCGGCCGGCAGGTACGGCTGCCATGCGGCGAGGTTCGCCGCCGAGCTCAGGAAGCTGCCGGCGCTTTGCAGCGTGTTGGGAAACATGCCGTTGCGCTGGGTCTTGGTGTCGTCGTAGCGCATCGACTCGGCCAGCTTCCAGTCCGCACCGAGGTCGTAGTCGAACTTCAGCGTCAGCTGGTCGCGCTTCACGTGCGTGCCCTCGCTGTTGTCGAAGTCGTACAGGCTGCCGTCGCCTTCCTTCATCATCACGTGCTCGGTCTCCGGCCCGGCCAGCGTGCCGAAGTTGCCGTCGAAGCCGGGCACCGCCTTGATCTTGCCGTTCGGGTTGGTGCGCATCGGGATGCCCAGGAACAGCGCGACCTTGTCGTCCATATGCTTGTAGTCGACGCTGAAGCGGCCGTGCTCGAAATCCTTCGACAGGTTGACGCGGACCTGGCCGCCCTTGTTGGCGTCGAAACCGGGATCGCGGATGCCGTTGTCCTTGCGATAGAAACCGCCCACGCCGAGCTTCCAGCCATTGCCGACCGGCGTGCCGTACCAGAAGTCGGCGCGGTTCAGCCCGTAGTCGCCGACGGTGTACTTGATCAGGCCGTCCGGCGTATCGCCGACCCGGCGCGGGATGAAGTTGATCGCGCCGGCCGGTGCGTTCGAATAGAACACCGACGAGGGGCCGCCGCGCACTACCTCGATCCGCTCGATCGTCTCGTCCAGGCGGAACGCCTGGTCCGCATTGAGGTAACCCAGCGCCGGGTCGTGCTGCACCGGAATGCCGTCCTCGAGCAGGGTCACCGAGCCGAAGCCGTCGACCGGGATGCCGCGCGCGCGGATATTGCCGCTGGCCTCGCCGCCGGAAGCCTCGACCCAGAAGCCGGGCACCGACTTCATCGCTTCGGTGACCGAGGTCGGTGCCTGCATGCGCAGCCGATCCTCGTCGATGGTGGTGATCGAATAGCTGGTCTCGGCCTTGGTGCGCGTCTCCACGCCGGAACGGGCGGTGACTACGACGCTGTTGAGCGTCTTGGCCTTTTCGATGGCGGGCGTGGTGGCGCCCGGTTCGGCAGGAGCGCTGTCCTGGGCGTGTGCGGAGAGAGCGAAGCCAAGTGTCAGGCTGCCGAGCAGAGCCATGCCGATGGAACGGCTGATAAGGGAAGTACGCAAGTTGAATGCTCCGGGGGATGGGGAGATCGCGGAGCCGTGCAGGAAGTGCGTACGAAATGACGCCGGCGCCTTCCATCTGGAATGATCGACATCGTCGGCGCAGGTTTCGTACAGAAGCGTCCCTGCCCGTGGATTTCCGATTTCCGTCACAGGCTCTAGCGAACGTGCAGCCTAGGGTCGCCTTGTGACAGTTAGGTAGGCCGTGGCATGACAAGGCTGAAATTTAGACGTCTAAACCACGCACCGTGGCAAGCAGATCGTCATGGGAGGATCGCAGCCACGCACCTGCAAATCGCAAGATGGGTTGCCTCGCCGCGCAACGCGATTTGCTCAGCGCAACGCCAGCGCCAGCACGATGCCGATCCACACCGCCAGGCCGAGCCAGTTGTTGTGGCGGAATGCGGCGAGACAGGCGCTGCGCAGCCGATCGCGGATCAGCCAGTGCTGATACCCGAACAACCCAGCGGCGACCAGCAGGCCGAGCCAGTACGGCCAGCCCAGCGCGGCGCGCTGGCCGACGAACAGCATCGTCAGCAGGAACGTGCCCATCAGCACGCCGAGGATCGGCAGGTCGGCGTCACCGAACAGCACCGCGGTGGATTTCGCGCCAGCCTTGATGTCGTCCTCGCGATCGACCATCGCGTACTCGGTGTCGTAGATCACCGACCAGATGATGTTGCCGATGAACAGCAGCCAGCCCACCGGCGGCACGGTATTCATCACCGCCGCGAACGCCATCGGGATCGACCATCCGAACGCGGCGCCGAGCACCACCTGCGGCAGGTAGGTATAGCGTTTGGTGAACGGATACAGCGCCGCCAGCGCGGCGCCGGCGAACGACAGTTCGATGGTCAGCCGGTTGGTGAACAGCACCAGCACGAACGCGAATGCCAGCAAGGCGACGAACACGATCAATGCTTCGCGCGGGGTCACCCGGCCGCTGGCGATCGGCCGTCCGGCGGTGCGCGCCACCAGCGGGTCGAGCTTGCGGTCGGCGTAGTCGTTGATCGCGCAGCCGGCCGCGCGCATCGCGAACACGCCCACGGTGAAGATGATCAACGGCTTCCACGGCGGGAAATCACCGGCGGCCAGCCACAGCGCCCACCAGGTCGGCCACAGCAGCAGCAATGCACCGATCGGACGATCCATGCGGGTCAGCACCAGATAATCCAGCGCCTTTTCGCGATGGCGCGCCGGCAGCTTGCGCAACAGCCAGGCCAGCACCCGGGTGGCGCGGGTGGAGCTGTCTGCCGGTCCGGCCGGGTTCTTGCCGGCGGGCTTCGATGCGCCGGGTCGTGGACGCGTGGCGGGCGAGGGAGCGGGCTTGCGCGGTTGGCGTTTACGCGAGGAAGTGGCCATCCGCCAAGTTTAGCGTGAGTGGCCGCAGCCGATGGCGTGCCTGCCGATGCCATCGCGATAGCGTCGATCACGACACGTTCCCGGGCACCCGCAGCGCCTCGGCGGCGGGTTTCTCGGAGCTATCCGCCCAGTGCGCGCTAAAGCCCGGCGCGCGGCGGCCGATACGCTGGCAGGCCTCCCCAATTGGGTAGCCCCTGCATGGGGCGCCGACGGCAAGTGTCGACGCCACCCGGAATCCCGATGGTCAAGTCCGAAATCACCCAGCGTGGCTGCCCCACACCACTGCACACCGAACCTGGTGCACCAGTGGCTGGCGCCGTGCCGGTGCTGCGTGTGCCGCCTTCGACCAGTGCCGCCGGCATGCTGGCGCATTCGCGCCTGCTCGATTCGGTGGCCGCGTTCACCCATCACCGTGACATCGATGCGCTCGATCACAGCCTGGCGCTGTCACTGGCCGAACTGGCCTCGGCGCGCAGCGTGTCGCTGGCCAAACGCGCGGCCGGCGGTTGCGGCGAACTGGAGAGCGTGGTGCATTGCACGCCCGATGCGCAGGGTCATTACCAGCTGCAGGTGGTCGAGCCGGATCAGGCCGATCCTGCGCTGGCCTCGATGCGCCAGTGCATCGAGCGGCCCGAGGTGCTTGCCGAAATCATTGGCCCGGGCATGCACCGACTGGTGGTGCCGATTCTCTGCGATGGCCGCGCGATCGGCGCCTTGCAGCTCGACAGCGAAGTGCCGCCCAGCGCCAGCCGGTCGCTGGTGGAAGGCTTTGCACGCATCTACGCCAATTACACCGCGCTGCTCAACGAGAGCGAGCGCGACAAGCTGACCGGCCTGTACAACCGGCGCACGTTCGAACGTCACCTGCAGCGACTGCTGAGCCGGCATGACAGCCCGGCCCGTGCCGATGAACTCGCGGTCGACCGCCGCGGTGCCGCCGCACCGGTGCAGGTGTGGCTGGCGATCCTCGACATCGACCACTTCAAGCGGATCAACGACAGCTATGGGCACATCTACGGCGACGAGGTGATCCTGTTGCTGGCGCAGCAGATGCGCGCCAGCTTCCGTCAGGGCGACGTGCTGTTCCGCTTCGGCGGTGAAGAGTTCGTGGTGCTGCTGAGTGCGAGCGACGAGTCAACCGTGCATGCGGCGCTGGAGCGCTTTCGCCGACGGGTTGCCGCGCAGGTATTTCCGCAGGTCGAGCACGTCACCGTCAGCATCGGCTATGCGCGGATCGGCGACAGCGATTATCCGGCCACGGTGCTGGACCGCGCCGACAAGGCGCTGTACTTCGCCAAGAAAAACGGCCGCGACCGCACCCACGGCTACGAGAGCCTGGCCGCCCCGGGCCTGCTGGCCCAGGCGATGGCGCCCGGCAGCATCGACCTGTTCTGAGCGGCTTCTCAACCCTGCAACAGCAGCCGATAGGCGGGGTGCCCGCTTTCGTCGACATGCGGATAACCAAGCGTTTCGAGGAAGCGCTGGAACAGCGCGCGCTCGTGCGGCGGCACCTGGATGCCGACCAGGATGCGGCCGTAGTCGGCACCGTGACTGCGGTAGTGGAACAGGCTGATGTTCCAGTCCGGATGCAGCTGGTCGAGAAAGCGCACCAGTGCGCCGGGACGTTCGGGAAATTCGAAGCGATACAGCACTTCGTGCCGGGCCAGCGGCGAACGGCCGCCGATCATGTGGCGCAGGTGCAGCTTGGCCAGCTCGTCGTCGGTGAGGTCGAGCACGTCGAACTGTTGCGCGCGGAAGGCTCCCGCCAGTGCTTCGCGCTCGGCGCGGTCGGCGATCTGTATGCCCACGAAGATATGTGCCGAGCGGGCATCGCCGATGCGGTAGTTGAACTCGGTGATGCCGTGCTTGCCCAGCGCGGCGCAGAAGCGGCGGAAGCTGCCGCGTTCTTCCGGGATGGTCACCGCGAACACCGCCTCGCGCTGCTCGCCGACCTCGGCGCGTTCGGCGACGAAGCGCAGGCGGTCGAAATTCATGTTGGCGCCGGAGACGATCGCCACCAGCGCGCCGGCACCGGTACCGTGTGCGGCGACGTACTGCTTCAACCCGGCCAGCGCCAGCGCGCCAGACGGTTCCGGCACACTGCGAGTTTCCTGGTAGATGTCGCGGATCGCCGCACAGATCGCGTCGGTGTCCACCCGCAGCATCGCGTCCACATGCCGGCGACATAATTCAAACGTCAGCGCGCCGACCTGCTTCACCGCGGTGCCGTCGGCGAACAGGCCGACCTCGTCCAGCACGATGCGAGCGTCGGCTTCGAGCGAGCGTGCCATCGCGTCCGAGTCCGCGGCCTGCACGCCGATCACCCGCACCTCCGGCCGCAGCGCCTTGATGCACGCGGCCACACCGGCGAGCAACCCGCCACCGCCGACCGGCACGAACACCGCCTGCAGCGGACCCGGATGCTGGCGCAGGATTTCCAGCGCGATGGTGCCCTGGCCGGCGATCACTGCCGGATCGTCGAACGGATGCACGAACACCGCGCCGTGCCCGGCCTGCAGCTGCGCGGCGGCGGCTTGCGCATCGCTGTACGAATCCCCGGCCAGCACCACGTCGACCATCGCACCGCCGAAGCGTCGCACCGCGTCCACCTTCAGCTGTGGCGCGGTGACCGGCATCACGATGGTGGCGTGGATGCCCAGCTTCGCCGCGGCCAGCGCCACGCCCTGCGCATGATTGCCGGCGGAGGCGGCGACCACGCCGCGCGCCCGTTGCGCAGCGTCCAGCTGCACCATGCGGTTGTACGCGCCGCGCAGCTTGAACGAGAACACCGGCTGCTGGTCTTCGCGCTTGAGCAGCACGCGCTGGCCCAGCCGCGCGCCGAGCAGCGGCGCCGCTTCCAGCGCCGATTCGTGCGCCACTTCGTAGACGCGCGCGGCGCGGATCTGCGCCAGCAGGTCGACCGCCGTCGGTTCGTCATCGGCGACGGCGAGCGCATTCATGCAGCGAGAGCCGTCGCCGGATGCGTCACCTGCAGCACGTCGACCAGCTTGCGCGTCTGCTGCAGGATCTGGCCGAGCGCGTCGTCGTCGCAGTGCAGGCTCAGGGTCAATCGCGACACCGCCGGGTCGTGCGTGGCGGCGACGGTCAGCGTGTCGATGTTGTAGCCGCGCGCAGCGAACAGCCCGGCCACGCGCACCAGCGCACCGGCTTCGTTCTGCAACAGGATGGAAAGTGTGTGGTTCATGACGGACTCCATTGGTGAGTTTCTCTCCCTTGGCGACCGAAGGAAGTCCCCTTGCGGGAGAGAGGCTGCCGACAGGCGGGTGAGGGTGCGGGCGGAGCGAGGCGCTGAGGCTTGCCCGTACCCTCATCCGGCCCTTCGGGCCACCTTCTCCCGGAGGGAGAAGGGAAGAATCAAAAGCTCAGAACATGTGCGACGGCGAGTCCTCGTGCGCGGCAGGCGCCGCACGCGAAGCAATGAAATCCCCGGTGATCATCTGCGCGTAGCTGGCCCCGGGGCCGACCATCGGGTACACGCCGGCGTCCGGGTCGATCAGCACTTCCAGGAAGGCCGGGCCGTCGAAGGCGAGGAAATCCGCGATCGTCGCTTCCAGCTCGTCCACCCGTTCCAGCCGCCGCGCCCATTCGAAGCCGTCGGCCTGCGCGGCACGCACGAAATCCTTCTTGTGCAGGCTCTTGTCGGACGCGGCGAAGCGGCCCTTGAAGTACAGCTTCTGCCACTGCCGCACCATGCCGTCGCCGACGTTGTTGAGCACCACGATCTTCAGCGGCAAGTTGTAGGTAGTGACGGTTTCCAGCTCGCCGATGTTCATGCGGATGCTGGCGTCGCCGTCGATGTCGATCACCAGCTTGTCGCGGTGCGCGAACTGCGCGCCGATCGCCGCGGGCAGGCCGAAACCCATCGTGCCCATCGAGCCGGAGGTGAGCCAGTGCCGCGGTGCGCGGAAGTCGAAGTACTGCGCCGCCCACATCTGGTGCTGGCCGACGCCGGTGCTGACGATCGCGCGGCCCTGCGAGTGCCGGTTGATCGCTTCCAGCACGGCGTACGGCTGGATCAGTGCACTGGCGCGGTCATAGTTCATCGCGTGCACGCGTTTCAGTTCGGTCACCTGCGCATGCCACGCGGTCAGCTGCGGACGCAGGCCGTGCGCGCGGCCGTAGGCGGTCAACCGATCCAGCGCGCGGGTGAGCGGGCCGACGTGATGCCAGTCGACGGCTTTCACCTTGCCGATCTCGGACGGGTCGATGTCGACCTGGGCGATGAACTTCGCGCGCGGGGCGAACTTGCCCGGCACGCCGGCCACGCGGTCATCGAAGCGCGCGCCCAGCGCCAGCACGAAGTCGCAATCCTCCACCGCGTAGTTCGCGTACGCGGTGCCGTGCATGCCGAGCAGATGCAGCGCCAGCGGGTCGGTGCTGTCGAAGCTGCCCAGGCCCATCAGGGTGGTGGTGACCGGCAGGCCGAACGCGTCGACGAACGCGCGCAACGCCATGTTCGCGTCGGCCGAGATCACGCCTCCGCCGGCGTAGATCAGCGGGCGCTGCGCCTGCATCAGCGCGGTGAAAAACGTCGCGCACTCGGCGTCGCCCAGCGTCGCCTGTTCCACCGCGCGCAGCCGCGTGCGGTAGCCGCTCAACGCCAGCTCGCCGCGGCCATGCCAGGTCAGTGCGGCGTTCTGCACGTCCTTCGGCACGTCCACCACCACCGGCCCGGGCCGGCCGCTGCGGGCAAGGGTGAACGCGGTGCGCACGGTCGCTTCCAGCTGCGTTGCGTCGGTCACCAGGAACACGTGCTTGGCGCAGGCGCCCATGATGTTGCTGATCGGCGCTTCCTGGAACGCGTCGCTGCCGATCGCCGCGGTGCTGACCTGGCCGCAGATCACCACCAGCGGGATCGAGTCGGCCATCGAGTCGCGCACCGGCGTCACCATGTTGGTGGCGCCGGGGCCGGAGGTGACGATGGCCACGCCGACCTTGCCGGACGCGCGCGCGTAGCCGGCCGCCATGAAACCCGCGCCCTGCTCGTTGGCCGGCACCACCAGCGGCATGGCCTCGCTGCCGTCATCGCGCGGATGCCCGGCGTTGTAGCGGAACACCGCGTCGTACACCGGCAGGATCGCGCCGCCGGAATAGCCGAACATCACGCCGACGCCCGCGTCGGCGAGTACCTGCACGATCACGTCGGCGCCGCTCATCGCCTGGCCGGCAAGCGGATGCCGGTCGGTGGTGGTTTCGGTTTTCAGTGCTTGTGCATTCACCAGAAAAGTCCCCAGAGGTTCGATGCCGTGCTCCTGCTCTGCAAGGAAGGAGCGCGGCGGATTTGCTCCCTCCCCTGCTTGCAGGGGAGGGCCGGGGCGGGGTCACTCTTGATCTTCAAGTCAAAAGCGCTACCCCCTCCCAACCTCCCCCTGCTGCGCAGAGGGAGGAGCAGGAGCGATCAGCCGGCTTTCTTCAACGGCGCGACGGCGGCAGGTGCCGTGTTCGGCTGCAGCCAGGGCATCCGCGCACGCAGCTTCGCGCCGACGACCTCGATCGGGTGCTCCAGGTCGGCCTGCTTCAGCCGCTTGTAGTTCGGCAGCCCGGCCTGGTATTCGGCGATCCAGTTGCGCGCGAAGGTGCCGTCCTGGATGTCGGTGAGCACTTCCTTCATGCGCGCCTTGGTGCCGGCGTC